>JAILCT010000221.1 GCA_024690425.1 Lachnospiraceae bacterium
CATGGAAGAGATCCTGCTTTCGGTCAATCAGAAGGATGAAGGCGGCGAGGGCCGTGCTGATGAGTTTGTCGTAAAATACAGTGAGATAACGGCAGAATCCGAGAAAAAGGCGGGGTGAGAAGATGGAGATAAATGAGATAAGACACAGAGGACGTTCTTCTCAGGTACTTATATGCCTGGGCAAGCTCTTTCGTATGTTCATCTTCCAGAACGATTGGAAGGTACTGCCAATGTCAGCGATAATAGCCGGCCTTGTATCCTTCGTGGTAGGGGCCAATCTCTTCAAAACACAGGAAGGGACGTTGATGGGGACCTTCGCCCTTGCATGTATATGTATATGGAACGGATTTTTCAATTCGATACAGGTAATATGCCGAGAGAGGCCTATCGTAAAGCGGGAGCACAGATCGGGCATGCACATAACAGCGTATATAACTGCCCATATGATATATCAGGCCTTTTTGTGCCTGTGCCAGACAGTCATTACCATCATGGTATGCACCATGACCAGGGTTACCTTTCCCTCGGAGAGCCTTATAACTCCCTGGCCGATGATAGACATAGGGATAACCCTCTTTCTTACGACCTACTGTGCCGATATTATGGCTCTTATGGTATCGGCCATTGTCCATAACACTACAACAGCAATGACTATAATGCCATTTATGCTCATCTTCCAGCTGGTATTTTCCGGAGGATTCTTCCAGCTTAGCGGGATTGCCGTTAAAATCACGAACTTTACAATAGCAAAGTGGGGCCTGACTGCTCTGTGTATTCAGGGAGATTACAACTCAAAGCCCATGGTAACCCTGTGGAATGCGGTTGCCAGGTTTCAGGACCTTGAGGTGATGGGTAAAAAGCCCATTCCGGATTTTATGCGGTTCGCGAATGAGAACGGATTGAAGGATGAGATCCTTGCATGGAGCGGTAAGCATAATCAGAATCCGGTATATGCTTTTGATCCGGTGAATGTTCTTAAGTGCTGGGGATATCTGCTGCTTTTAACCGCCGTATTTGCTGTCATCGCTGTGCTATTCCTTGAATTCATCGACAGAGATAAGCGCTGATCAGTCGTCGTTTTTGTGAGACAGACATCTGATCGCGATAAATGAGACAACGACGCCGAGTGCACATACGACAGTACCTGCGACGAGCATGGGCTTTACTCCCAGTTTATCAAGCATCCGCCCGCTCACGACAGTAGAGAAGACACCTCCAACGGTTATCGCGCTGGTTATGAAGGCCTGGCCCTTGACCTGGTCAAGCTCCTCCATTGTCTCGCTTACGTAGTAGGCAGCGGCCGGTATGAAGACAGCATAGGCAAACAGCTGGCAGCACTGGCTAATATACATCATTGTCATATCATGTGCAAATATCAGCAGGAATATCTTTACAAGGAAAGCCGTGCCCGATATAAGCATCAGATTCCTTGCGGAGATCTTCTTAAGGACAAGGCCTATAAGGGCCATTACAGGGAGCTCGAGTATAGCCTGCAGGAAACCGCAGTAACCGAGGTCCCTTTCTGTTCCCCCAAGGTTCCTGATTATCTGGATCATAAAGTCATTTATCATATTATGGGCAAAGAAGAAGCACACCACACCCACAAGATAGAGGGCGAATGCAGGATAGACATGTGAAAATTCCTTAAGGCTGTTATGGGCCCTGCCATCCTCGGTGGACTTGATCTCCCCCTCTGTTCCCTCTTCTGCGGGTCTGCTTTCACTGTCTGTCTGATTTTCACTTACGGGTTTTCTGAAAGTGAAGATAAGAACAGCCGATATCACCATCATGATCACATTAACGATAAGAAGGACATATTCTCCCTTTTTCTCGATCATGGATCCGATGATCGCTGAAGTGACTGCGAAACCTGCGGATCCGAGCCCCCGTGCAAGACCGAAGAATATATGATATCCGGCCTTCTGATATTCGAAGCAGAGGGCAGTCATGACCGGCTGGTATATGAACTGAACGGTATAGATAAGGCTGTATACGACAAAAATCACAGCCCTGTTATCCTGTACTGCCATCAGGATAAGGGAGCCTGCAAGGATAATAAGCACCGAGATCAGTATGAGGCGCCGGTTGGTAAGCCATCCCTGCTTATCGATGATGCCGGCAACAATTGGTTGACATAACGCCGAGACCACATTGGCGATCGCCAAGAGGATACCGACCTGTGTATTTGTGAATCCGTGGGCCAGAAGGTACACGGCTGCATAAGCATGTATCGTGCAGAATGCAGCAAAATAGGTGATATTAAGTAATGTGTATGTTAAGGTCCTGTTGTTCTTCATGGCTGATCCTCCTGCAGTGATTATACCATAATTGTGATACTTTGATTCATGTGACACTTTTATTCAGAGCTAAAGTGTCACATGAGGCAGGGGCCGGTCCCCCTGACTCACGTTGATTCTATGTGATACGTAAGATCCGCAAGGTCTGCGATGAGAGTTGCGCAGGCCTTTCCTTTTTCCCATTTTATGGAAAGAGTGCTTCCTGACGTGGATACGCTGATCCTGCTGTCTGAAGAAAAGGCGGGATGAGAATTTCGAATCTTAAGAAGGCGGAGCTGTTCCCTTACAATATCTTTTTCAAGAGCTGCCTTTATATATGAGGATGTCAGGTTGGTCCTGTTTATTTCTTTGTGGCCGCCGTCACCTGCGCGCCTGACAGCCTCGTGATCGTTCCTTCCCGCGAAGAGGTCAAGATACCATACCTGGGGCTTGCCGGGCATAAAGAGCTGGATGGCACGCGCAAGAAGCAGCTTCCGGTCATCCTCGCCAAGGGCACTGTAGTAGGTCGCGTTAACCTGGTAATACATGTTTTTGGCTCCATGCAAGTCCTTAACATATCCGCCGCGGGAAACGATAAGACCGATAAGGGACTGTATCTCCTCTTCGGACAGGAGACCCTTTAAGTCAAGGACCGGAATGCCGTCATGGCAGCCCAGCATGTTTACCGCATGAATATTCTTATCGATCATCTCCTGAGCCCATCCGGCTAAAAGCGAAGGATCGCCTTTCTCGATAGCATGTATCATAAGTCCGGGAAGGAAAAAGTCATAGGTCATGTAGCCCTTGGCCGCGATCTTTTCATATATCCCTTCGCTGTAGGCTGCATGGATCTCGGGCAAGAGGAAGAGGTCATATTCATCAGCGATCCCCTTTACCCTTTCAAGCACATCCCAGGTCTCGGGCTCATTAAGAAAGTTCTTGCGTCCGGGAGCCTTGGGAGCGTAGGCAAAAGCATCAAGACGGACGATCCTGGCACCGTATCCCGAAAGAGTCTTAAGGGTATCACGGTAGAAATCCCACACAAGTTCAGACCGTATGTTGAGATCCATCTGTCCAAGATATGGGACACCGGTCCTTTCCATGAGCTCACGATGGGGAGCATCGTTTGAGAGAACCTCCTGATAGAAGGTATTCCAGTAGGGGACACGGCTTCCATCAGGCATCCTGACCATAAGAAGGGGAAGACCGGGTTTTCTGAAGAACATATCCTTAAGATATTTCTCATCCGGCTGAATATAGCCTTCATCAGTCATTTCTCCGCAGCCGTCCCAGAATCTGTTCCAGTTGATGAAAAAGTCCGCATACACAGAATCCTCACCCTTTTCCAGCAGGTCCTTAAACTGAGGGGAGAGAACGGAAGCGTGGTTTAAGATAAAGTCAAGCTTAAGGTCGATCCCTTCACCCTGCAGGGCATCAAGGTCCCCTGCGGCTGCAAGTTCTTCATTAAGACCGTAGTCGATGACAGAGAAGCCCCTGTCAAGGTCGCTGTGATAAAGGCTCGGAAGGATATAAAAAGAGCCGAAAGCATTCTTAAGTTCCGGCCCTGCAAGCAATGCTGCTGTATAAGACAGGCTCCCGCCCATGCTGTCAGGATAAGCATTCAGCATGGGGCTTAAGCTGTCGGTATTGTTTTTTATCATGGTTATCTCCTGAGATTTTGAATTTATTAGGATGTTATAGCATTTTCAGGTAATCCTCATGGGTTGTGATATCTCCGTTTCGGGTCAGAATGATCGCTGCACGGGATGCCTGGGAATCAAGGATCGCCTGCTCAAGGTTAAGCACGATGGTGGTGAAGGGACTGTCGCTTCCCAGATCACGGCCACGTTCAAGCCTGTATGCAAGGGTTTCCTGAGGGGTTGAAGCCAACAGGATGGGAATGTCCACACCCTTTAGATATTCGCTGTTGCCGTGGGTCCATTCAAGTATGAGTATCTTCATGCCGTTCATATCAACACGCTCATACCAGAGAGATGCTTCATCCCTGCCCATGCGCTTAAGCCATAATTCGTCTGCGCCTCCTTTAAATGAAGACAGGATGGCATTGACCTCATCATAATCCTGTTCATCGGGACTTCCCAGATAATCCTTCAATGCGCCTGAGGCATTTACGATATACTGGCCGAACCATTCATATTTTGTACTGAGCGTAGGCTCCGCATCCATGTTGTTC
Organism: Lachnospiraceae bacterium; assembly: GCA_024690425.1. The sequence goes on from JAILCT010000221.1 coordinate 4,471, forward strand.
CTTTGCAGGCCCTGCAGGATGTCTGTGATCTCGGGAGTCAGTATGCCCGCATCCCTGAGAGCCCTTACCCCGGCCTGCCTGAATATGTGAAGCCTCTCATTATCATTGGCCGATGGTATGCGCCTTGGGTAATTGTCTCCGGACATTACATAGGAATCAAGTCCCGCTTCATTTAACAGATATGAAAGTACAGAAGCTATTCCCGACTTGCCTGCTCCGGATCCTCCGCATATCGATACGACGATCTTACCACCGGATGCATCCTTCATTGCAGGACCGATCTTCTCCATAAGAACAGGGAAGATGACCTTGGCCTTCCTTATATGACCATCTGCGATATTTACATGTTCTCCCGGCATATCCCCTGTGGGGAGATCAGCCGGGATCTTTACATTTTCAATATTTAAGCTCATCTTTTTTCCTCATATAAAAATCAGACCTTGACTACTTATGCGCATAAGTGCTATCTTGTTTTCAAGATACACTAACATCGATTTTTTGTAAAGGGGTTTTTGCATGATCACTATAAAAGAGATCGCCAGGCGGCTCAACATGTCCACAACTACAGTAAGTAACGTTATCCATGGCAAGGAAGGGGAGGTTTCCGAAGAGAAGAGGAAGATAGTTCAGGACTTTCTTGATCAGGTCGATTATGTACCCAACATCAATGCAAGGAACCTTGCCCAGAATGAAAGCAAGATAATAGGAGTAGCTCTTAAGGCCAGGGCCGATAAGTATGAGAACCTGATAATGGATCCTTTTGTTTCCGAGCTTATCGGGGGTATCGAGGAAACGATAAGGAATGCCGGCTACTTCATGATGCTCTATATCTCCAGGGATACGGAGAAGATAATGCGTCATGTTTCCACCTGGAATGTTGACGGTCTTATTCTTTTCGGAATGCTCGACGATGACGGCATAAGGGTTTCCACCAGATATAAGAAGCCTATAGTATGCATTGATACTTATTCCATAGAAGGCCTCAAACACTTCACCAATGTAGGTCTTGACGATGAAAAAGGTACATATGAAATGGTAAAGTACATCATTTCCTGCGGGCATGAGAAGATAGCCTTCATGTCGGACAATACCAAGGGAGTGGATCTTGCAAGGCTTACGGGCTATAAGAAGGCTCTTGGTGAGGCCGGTATAGAATTCAGGGAAGAGGATTTTCTTAAGATAAGGCCCAAGTCGGAAGAGATCGATGAGAGTCTCGAAGAGATATGCCGCAGGGCTCTCGATTATACGGCCATAATGTGTGTTTCCGATCTCTATGCGGTTACACTCATGTCTGCCCTGCAGGATCGCGGGATAAGGGTTCCCGAGGGTATTTCCATAGCAGGTTTCGATGACAATATGATGGGAAGCCTCTACAGGCCGGCTCTTACGACTGTACATCAGGATGTTAAGACAAAAGGTGTTGTGGCTGCCCAGACGCTTCTTAAGCAGATAAAGGGTGAAGAAACAGATCACCAGATCACGCTTCCCACCAGGCTGGTCATAAGGGATACAGTGACAAAGCCCAGAAAGTCAAGCTTTTACGGATTTCGATAAAAAAAATATGATTTTTTTAAAATTTACTATTGACCTTACGCGCATAAGGTGCTAGTATGTGTCTCAGTAAAACAACTTATGCGCAAAAGTTAAGTGCAAAACGGTAAACAAACTATACAGATTGCACAATTAACTAATGTTAAGTCAGTAACAAGTCAACAAAAACAAAACGGAGGAAAGAAAAATGAAGAAAAAACTGTTATCTGTTCTTTTGGCAGGTGCAATGGTGGCAGGTCTTACCGCATGCGGTACCGGCGCGGCAGCACCCGCAGCAGGAAATGAGGCAGCAGCAGATGCAGGTTCACAAGACGCAGGTGAGCCGGCAGCAGCAGGATCGGGAACAGAGGTAAGGCTCCTTAACGGCAAGCCTGAGATCGATTCCCAGATGCAGGAACTTGCCAAGCTCTACAATGAGGAGACAGGAAACACGCTCGTAGTTGAGACCATCGGCGGTGATACCAATGCAGCGGATGAACTCAAGAAGATGTACCAGGCAGACAACATGCCGGATATCTTCGTTATAGAAGCCAACCAGGCCGACACATGGGACGGGATGCTTGCAGACCTTGCCGGAGAAGGCTGGACGGACAAGACAGGATTCGAGCTTGTTAACGATAAGATGGGAACGATCGGATTCCCTTACACGGTTGAGGCAACAGCCCTCGGATACAATGCGGATGTACTTAAGGCAGCAGGTGTGGATCCTGCATCACTTACTTCTCCTGCAGCTTACGAGGAAGCTTTCAAGACCCTTGATGAGAAGAAGGGCGATCTCGGTATCACAGCAGTCCTTGGATGGTGTGCTGAACCTGCCAACCTTGGGTGGAGCTCAGGTACTCACGTATTTGCTCAGTATCTTGATGCCGGTCTTAAGGCGGATGATACCAAGTATATCGATCTTCTTAATGACGGTGGTAAGGTAGACGAGGCAAGGATGAAGGACTTTGCGAAGTTTGTGGGCATGATGAACCAGTATTCCGATCCCGATCTTCTCGTTGACGGTACATACGATCAGCAGGTTGCAGGCTTCAAAGATGGCAAGTATGCCTTTATCACACAGGGTAACTGGTGTGTTACAAGTCCTGATGATGTAAGCTTCGAATGCGGATTCGCACCCTATGCCTTTGAAGACGGTATAGATACGATAATCGCAGGTCCCCCCAGCTACTGGGTTGCATACTCAGACGGCAATGTGGATGGCGCGAAGGAATTCTTCAACTGGTGCGCAGGTGATTCTGCACAGGATATTCTTGTAAACAAGGCAGGACTTGTATCTCCTTTCGATGATTGCAAGTACGAAGCAGTTAATCCCTTCTACAAGTCAATGAAGAGCTACATCGATGCAGGCAAGTATTCGGGATGGCATACAATGCTTAAGAAGGATGGTCTTCAGAATGTTACATGTCAGGTATTCGCAGACTATGCACAGGGCAAGCTTGATGCTGACGGCTTCGCATCAACAATGGCACAGGTTATTCAGGGTTACTACGCTAACTAAACCCAAAGTTATGATCAAGGGGGCAGCGCATACTGCCCCCTTAGCAGTTGAAATATAGGTTTTTGGAAGGAAGAATTCAGAAAGGAGAGGTATTATGGGCGAATTCTCCGTGGGAAGAAAGGTCGCATCGTTTGGCGGTATGATCGCCGGTCTGGTGCTTTTGATCCTTGGCCTTGCATGGGCAATCGGAAAGACGGGAAACCCTATGAGAGGCATTGCGATAATTGCGGGGGCTGTGCTCTTCTTTGCAGGATTGTATCTGTTCCCGACTTTTAAACACCACAGGACCATAGTTAATATCATCTTTTTGTTCCCGCTGCTTTTTGCGTTTGCCGTAACTGTCATAATACCTCTGGTGCTTGGCATCGGCTATTCCTTTACTAATTGGGACGGGATCAGGGTGAGAGGCTTTGTGGGTCTTGAGAACTATGTAAGGATGTTCAGGCAGCCGGGCTTTATATGGTCAATACTTATCACATTCCTGTTTGTTGTTTTCAATATCATTCTTGTTAATCTTGTCGCTTTTCTGCTTGCCCTATTGTGTACGAGTAAGCTTAAGGGCCTCGGATTCTTCAGGGCGGCTTATTTTCTGCCGAACCTTATTGGCGGTATCGTGCTGGGTTATATCTGGCAGTTTATTTTTTCAAATGTTATCACGAAATTCACGACAGCTCTTTTCGACCAGAGGTATTCCATGCTCTCTGAAACAAAGACCGCCTTTATCGGAATAGTGATCGTATATATATGGCAGTATGCAGGTTATATCATGCTCATCTACATAACGGGTCTTAACACGATACCCGGTGATGTGCTCGAAGCATCATCAATCGACGGTGCAAATGCATCGCAGACGCTTTTCTCTATAAAGATCCCCATGATAGCTCCGACGATCACCATATGTACATTCCTGACGCTTACTTCAGCATTTAAGCAGTTCGATGTCAACCTGGCGCTTACCAACGGAACAGGATCGGTCGCAAGCTTTATGGGCAGCTATCTGACAAACGGAACCGAGATGCTGGCTCTGAATATTTACTCAACAGCGGTCATAAACAATGAATATGCATTCGGTGAGGCCAAGGCAGTTCTTTTCTTTATAATCCTTGCGGTTGTTTCTATAATCCAGGTCAGGATATCCAATAAGAGGGAGGTGGAACTATAATGAAGATCAGAGAGAAGACCTCATCAAGAATCATCAAAATGATCATTGCCGTTATAGTTGCGGTATATGTACTTTTCCCCTTCTTCCTGGTTGTGATCAATTCGTGCAAGCCAACGGATAAGATAACCGAGAACCCGATAGGTGTGGCAGGAGCAAGTTTTGGCCAGCTGTATTTAAATCTTGTGGATGTAATAAACAATACACACTTCCTTTTCTGGTCGGCATTTGAATGTTCTGTTATAATAACGGTTGTGTCATTGGTACTGCTTGCGCTTTTCGGTGCAATGGCAGCATGGGTCATCTGCCGCAACCATACGAAGTGGTCAACGGTAATATATTTTACATTTATCGCTTCGATGATAATACCATTTCAGGTTGTAATGCTCCCGCTCATCTCCACTTTCAGGGATGTGGGTAAGTTCATCGGCATACCGATGCTCCAGTCGGTACCCGGTATCATTTTTGCATATCTTGGGTTTGGTGGTGCAATGACCGTATTTATTCTGAACGGCTTTATCAAGGGCATTCCCATGGAACTTGAAGAGGCTGCATCTATCGACGGATGTTCTCCCGAGCAGACTTTCTTCAGGATAATACTTCCCCTGCTTAAGCCTGTTATAACTACGGTCACCATCCTTAACGGTATGTGGATATGGAACGATTACCTTCTGCCTTCGATGATGCTTGGACAGAACGGCAAGGTGAAGACGTTACCCGTTGCGGTACAGGCTTTCGTGGGTTCGTACGTTAAGCAGTGGAACCTCATTCTTGCGGCGGCACTGCTTGCGATAGTACCCATCGTCATCCTCTTCTTCTTTGCACAGAAGCAGATCATGGAGGGTATGATAGAAGGAGCTGTCAAGGGATAAAGGTGACGCACCAAGACTCGAATTCAGATAGGAGGACTTTGCAAATGAGAAAAAGCGGAGTGCTTATGCCTGTTGCCTCTCTTCCGGGTAACTACGGGATAGGGTCATTTTCCAAGGAGGCATATAAGTTTATAGACGATCTTAAAACTGCGGGCCAGTCCTACTGGCAGATACTTCCATTGGGGCCTACGGGATATGGCGATTCTCCGTACCAGTCCTTCTCTACATTTGCGGGCAATCCATATTTTGTCGACCTTGATACGCTGGTGGAAGAGGGACTGCTCAAGCAGGAAGAATGCAGCGGATTTGATTGGGGTAAGGACAAAAACCATATCGATTATGAGAAGATATACCTTTCAAGGTTCAAGGCATTAAAGCTTGCCTATAAGAGGTTTGATCCTGCGAAGGAGAAGAAGTATAAGAGCTTTCTTTCAAGGAATAAGTTCTGGCTTGATGATTATGCCCTCTATATGGCGGTGAAGAATTCATTTGGAGGTGTCAGCTTTTCCGAATGGGACGATGATATAAGGCTCCGCAGAAAATCAGCCGTGGCTGAATATAAGAAGAAATATGAGGACGAGATAAGCTTCTATAAGTTTATCCAGTATGAATTCGATAAGCAGTGGATGGCTCTTAAGACATATGCCAATAAGAAGGGCATTGAGATAATAGGCGATATACCCATCTATGTGGCTTTTGATTCTGCCGATACATGGGCATCCCCCGAACTCTTCCAGCTTGATGAAAACAGGACGCCAAAAGCCGTTGCGGGAACGCCGCCGGATGCTTTCAGTAAGACCGGCCAGCTGTGGGGCAATCCCTTGTACGAGTGGAAGAAGCATAAGGAGACCGGTTTTTCATGGTGGATAAAGAGGATCCGCCATTGTATGAGAATGTATGATGTTGTAAGGATCGACCACTTCAGGGCTTTTGATGAGTATTATTCCGTACCCTACGGAGATAAGACAGCTGTTAACGGCAAGTGGGTCAAGGGGCCCGGCATAGCGCTTTTCAGAACGGTAAAGAAGGAGCTCGGCGATATCAATGTGATCGCAGAAGACTTAGGATTCCTTACACCGTCTGTACTTAAGCTTGTTAGAGATACCGGTTTCCCGGGAATGAAGGTATTGCAGTTTGCCTTTGATTCAAGGGAGGATTCGGATTATCTTCCTCATAATTATATTAAGAACTGTGTGGTGTACACGGGAACCCATGATAATTACACGATGCTCGGATGGTATGACTCCATATCCAAAAAGGACAGGAAATATGCCGATGATTACCTTAACAACGCCGGGCATAAGGGTAAGGAGCTTGTCTGGGATTATATAAGGCTTGCCCTTGCATCCTGTGCGGATACGTGCATAATCCCCATGCAGGATTATTTAGGGCTTGGCAATGAGGCCCGGATAAACACTCCTTCCACAACAGGCGGCAACTGGGTGTGGAGGATGGATAAAAAAGCATTTGCAAAGTCACTCGCAAGCCGCATGAAAAATATAACTGAACTGTACAGTCGATAAATCGAAACAGGGGGACGGGGAACCGTCCCCTTGTCTTCTTATTATTATGTATGTTAATATATTATAGTTAGTTTTGTTTCATGGGGTATAAAGATGAAAAGTATTTACGAACAGATCGATGATGCGGTAAGGATGAACGGGTGCATTCCCGAAGGCTTTGTGCTGGTTGATGCATTAAAGCCCGGGGAGAAGACTCATACACATCTTGGATCGGACGAGGGTATAATCGGACATCCTGTAATAGCGCCTGATGCTACCGAGCTTGAATGCGCGGTCAAGATCATCAGGGAAGCCGTTAAGATAAATGCCAAGCTTGCGGTACACGGCTTTGACGACAATGAGCTTGGTTTCAAGGTGGCAAGGATAAGGGGATCGCTCCTTAAGAAGATAATCGATGATATACAGCAGTATGATCCGCATAAGCTCTCGACACTTGCCTATTCGCTGGCCATGTTCGGGACCAAGACAGAAACCGTAAAGTTAGGGCTTCTGTTGCTTGTCCTGTTTGATTTTGCCGATGATGAAGTTGTTAAGAAGCATCTTATAACGATAGGGATGTATGAAGAATTCACCAGCTATGTCATATCCAATGTGAAGAGCTGGCCCGAAGGTTCGAGGAACCATGTTTATTATGTTTACGCTCAGAGGCTTAAGGGCTGGGGCAAGATTAATGCGGTAGAGTGCCTTGAACCGACAAGTGATGAGATAAAGGAATGGATCCTGTGCGAAGGCTGCAATAATGAAGTCGGATACAGGTATCTTGCCGCAACGGCATATGAAAAGAGTGATCTTTCGGCCCGCCTTAAGGACGGGAAGCTGACAGAGGAGCAGATGAGAGGGGCCAGGGACATCATGAGGGGTCTTCTTGAGGATCCGCAGAACCCGGGTATAGCCTCCGTCGACAATCCGACACTGCTTGCCATGAGATATTTCAAGGAGCTGGCGGACCATGAGATAGCTCTGGAAGATGTTGTAAACATGTATCAGATGAAGGATTACTTCGAGAACATAGACAAGGCTTCACGTCCTGCCGACAAGGAGAAGGCACTTGCCGTGATCGGAAGGCTCATCGGACTTGCGGATGCCGAGAAGAAGATCCGGGAAGGAGTCGCTGACAAGCCGGAGCTGTCGGTGCCCACAGCAACGCATGCGGGAATAGACATTGCCGATCCGCTTATGGAATGTGTCATGAGTGACTTTGACAGTTACTATAAATACGGTTATTACTTCCTTGCCGACAATGTTTATGTTGATGAATTCCTTATGGCCTGCGAGAAGAACCTTATCGGCAGGAACTTCAAGGAGGGCATGGGACTTGACACGGTAACGCCTGACGATGAGAATATATGGCTTCTTGATCTGGTCGTAAGCCATCTTACCCCTTATCCGGGGAAGGGAGCAAAGCTTGTGACCGCTTCGGTCAATTCGAGTGTACTGAAATTCAGGACAGTGGCAGCCAAGGTGATCACCGAATGGGAAGAAGCCGAGGGTGCAAATATCAAAAAGATCAACACCGAGATCTTCCATGCCGTTAAGAAGGTAAAGAAGAAGGAGGTTGCGGATTCACTCAAGAAGGTATGGGATGATATCCTGGCCTATAAATAGGTGAATACTGCAGGGGAGACAAAGAGGGTTTAATGTATTTACTTATCATTTTTATCATAGCATGGGTTCTGAGTCCGATAGTATTTATCCCGATGCTTATCAGCATGTCATCCAGGATCAAAAAGAAGGATGATGAAATACGCAGGCTGAACGAGAGGCTGACCGAGAGGCCGGCCGAATCCGTCAGACGATCCGTGGCCGAGGAAGAAACGAGTTCCCAGCTTACGATCGGGGATATCCGGGGGCGTGCGGATGAAGGGACAGGACCTGATCATGAAGCTTCCGTACATAAGGAAGCTGCCTTGGAACAGGAAGTTCCGGTGCAGCCTGTAAGGCGTGAGGCCAAGCCGCGGGTCAGGAAGAAGATCGAGACAGGGCATATACTTTTCGGTATAGGCGTTGTTCTTGTGTTTGTTGCGGGTCTTATTTTCGCGACCTCCATGTGGTCGATCATGCCTTCGTTCTTTAAGGTGACTACCCTTATAGGAGCAGCATTGTTCTTTGTTCTTGTGGCGTGGATCATGCAGGTTAAGCTGAAGCTTCGGGAAGCGAGCATCACCATGTTCGTTCTGGGGGCGGCATTTTTGTCCCTGGCCGTTATCGCTATCGGTTATTTTGCCTGGTTTGGGAAGGGTTTTTCCCTTGGATCGGGATCACGTTATCTTGTCATATCCGTAAGCCTGTGGGTGCTTGCAGTTACGCTTGTTTTCGGATATAAGCTGTACGGAAGCTTCGTCTTTCAGGTTATTTCATATGTTGTATCATGCGGGGCATTTACCCTGCTTATGAAGCATGTATTTAAGAAAGGGGATATCACCCTTTTACTTGCCGGGCTCTATCTGCTTGCAACGCTCATCTTCCTGCAGCTTAAGGGCGTGACGGTCATGAGAAGGGTCAGCCGTATCCTCTCTTACGGGTATGTGGTCACAAGCCTGCTCATGTATTTTGCCTTTGGGTTCAACGGGATAATGAGCCTTGTAATGCTTGCAGACATCGCCATGATGACGTTCATTGCGATAAGCGGAGAGACAGGGGAGGGCACCGGTCCGTATGCCTGGATCTATTACGCGATCCCCGTTATAGGCGCCTTCTTTATATTCAACACATCCTCATATTACAAATACACCATTCCGCACGGGGATGTGGTATGTGCTCTGATCCTTATTTTAACAGCCTTCTTCGTATACAGGTATGTCCCGATAAAGAAGCAGAGAAGGCTTGCCAACCTGTCATCGCTCGTGACTCTTCTTATATGTTTTTCATTCAGCTTCGGGAGCCTGATAACAGCCATGGACCGGAACCATGATTCATTTTCCGATATAGGAGAGGTTCTCCCCGGATTGATCCTGTTCATGGTATGTGCAGTCGTTTTTTCTGTCGAGTATTTAAGAACGCTTAAGCCTCTTAAGAGGGAAGAAGCGGATTTCTTTACATGGGCATATCTGTCCGACCTGTGCCTGATGGTCTTTATCAGCCTGTATGCACTTACGCCCGTGAGCCGGTACGCAGGGGTACGGCATGCGGGATATGTCGGTACGCTTATCCCCCTTGGGATCATTCTTGCCGTAACACTTGCAGTCATACTTCTGTATCAGTACAGGATGGCGACCAATTCACTTACCTTCAGGATGATATTTACCCAGCGGCTTGGGAGTATAATGCTTAATGCCGCCATCATTATATCCTTTGCGCAGTTTATAAGGATACCGCATGATTCCTATACTTCGTACCTGCTTAATATACCGCTCATAACGGCTGTTCTTGTCTATCAGGTACACACAAGGCTTAAGCACAATAATCCGGACGGGATACTGACGGCATGCATATTCCCCTTTGTACTCATGTCGGGCATAGACAGGATAGTGGAAAGGGTATTCCCTGAAATGGAGGCGGTAAGGGTAAATACCGTGTTTGAGATAAAGCTGCTGATGTTCCTTTCGGTCCTTATTATCGGACTCTTTATCTATAAGAAGCTTTATTCATACAACAGAGAGACGAAGAGACTGATGATCGACTGGAATGCGCTCATGGCCTTCATTATCCTCGTGGTGGCACTGACTACCGATGCATCATGGGATATTGAGCATATTGACTTCAGGGGGTTTACTGCGCTTTCGGTGTTCATCCTCTATATAGCCCTTAAGCTTGACGGGCTGGCAAGAAGGATAGCTTTGAGCCTTATGACGGCATGCCTGTGCTGTGCATATGTTTATCAGGATTTTGTGGCATGGAACATTGAATTTGACGTGGAGCTTAAGGCTCTTTCGATGCTTGTCTTTGCTGCTGTCCTTAAATACGTTATCTTCAGAAGCAGGGAGAAGATCGCTTCCTATATAAGCTTCGGGATCATGTGCATCTTCTTCATCATACAATGGTACAATATCGATGCGGTCGCAACCAGGCCTGCCATGCCCGTGATCAACATCAAGATCACCATCTTCATGTGTGTGGTTCTTGGCGCCTTTGCTTACGGATTATGGAGAAAGTCACTCGGAAACGAACTTCTCACCCTCGCGCTTACAGTCATGTTTGCGGCATCGTGCATAGATAACAGGAGGGGCGGACATCTTATTATAGCGGCTGTCCTATGCATTGCACTTATCGTATATTTTTACAGGAAGGGCCGCCAGCCCATGTGCGTTATCCCCATCACCACTCTTCTGATCATTATCGGTGATACGCTTAATACACGTGTTGCACAGTTTGTGGCTACGGGGAGCTTCGACATTTCTGGCGGGATACTTGTGGAAGCGAAGCCCAACCACACTCCCCAGTGTGTCATATGGATCATTGTGTTTGCCGTTATGCTTGCACTCGGAAGGTTCCTTCATGCAAGAGTCATAAGCAGGGCGGATGAGGAACATCCTTTCAGGATAGACTGGTTTACGATCCTGTCACTGGTTCCGGCTCTGGCAGTCCTTGATGTTGGCAACAGGAATTTTAAATGGTCGGTATCCCTTCTAATGTCCTTGTATCTATTCGGGTATTATAAGAGGGTGAAGGATTTCCTGAACAAACCGATACTTACGGCCATTTCAGTCTGCACGGCCATAGCCTGGTGGACACAGCCGATCGTGAGAGTCAGGGAACTCTTTGTTACCGAGCTTCGGATCATCGGATTCCTCGCCCTGGTGTATGTAATAACGAAGCTTATATATAAGAAGGAACTTGATGACAGGCTTGACTTTATGTATTACGCATCGGTCGCTTCGGTCATATGGCAGAGCGTTTCAGCGATAAAGTCAGCCAAGCTCTTTGATGTTATAATATTGGGGATAGTACTGCTTGCCATGATCATAATCGCGTTTGAGAAGAAGAGCAGGCGGTGGTTCCTCTTGTCGGCCATATCTCTTGTATGTATTTTCCTTTATATGTCGAGGGATTTCTGGAGGAAGATCGTATGGCCGGTATATGTATTCGCGGTAGGTATCGTCCTGATATTCTTTGCTACCAGGAACGAGTATCGTAAGAAGCATCCCGTATCCGAAGAGGATAAGAAGAAGCTCTTTGAGGGCTGGGGAAGGTAGGAAACCGGTCGTCCTGTTTGGGATGACGGAGTGGAACAGAACAGGAGGTAGAGGTATGAAGGAGTGTTACATTTTTCTGGCAGAGGGATTTGAGGAGATTGAAGCCCTGACGGTTGTTGATATCTTAAGAAGAGACAATATAGTCATAAAAACAGTATCCATAACGGACAAGAAGGAAGTTATGGGGGCGCACGCCATAGAAGTAAAGGCAGACAAGGTCCTTAAGGACATCAATCTTAAGGATGCAGCCCTTCTCGTTCTTCCCGGCGGAATGCCCGGAACCAATAACCTTAAGGAATGTGAACCGCTCATGGATATGTTAAGGCAGTTCGCGAACACGAACCGGAGGATCGCAGCGATATGCGCAGCTCCTACCATACTCGGTTCCATGGGGCTCCTTGAAGGGAAGAATGCATGCTGCTATCCCGGAATGGAGAGCGCGCTCACCGGTGCCAATGTGAGTACGGAGGAAGTCGTTACGGACGGAAACATCACAACATCAAGAGGAATGGGAACAGCAATCCCTTTTGCACTTGAACTGGTAAGGCTGTTTGATTCCAAAACCGAAGCAATGGCCTTAAAGAGAAAGATTGTTTTCAACCATTGAAAATAGTCTTGGCATTTGCTTAATACTTGTGTTATACTTTCGTGAGGTGTGTTTACACGGTAATTTGTTTATTATTGTTTTAGGAGGAATCAGATAGAAATGAGTATGCAGGTTGAGAATCTGGAACACAATATGGCGAAGCTCACCATTGAGGTTGAGGCTGACGAATTTTTAAAGGCTATGACCAAGGCCTATCAGAAGAACAAGAATAAGATGAGCATCCCCGGTTTCAGAAAGGGTAAGGTTCCCCAGCAGATGATCGAGAAGATGTACGGTCCCGAGATATTCTATGAGGATGCCGCCAATTTCATTATTCCCGATGCATATGAGAAGGAACTGGCTGAGAATAAGGATGTAGAAGTTGTATCACAGCCCAAGATAGATGTCACCCAGTGTGAGAAGGGAAAGTCATTCATTTTCACAGCGGAGGTTGCACTTAAGCCTTCTGTTGAGCTTGGAAAGTATAAGGGTGTTAAGATTGATAAGATAGACACCGAAGTTACGGATGAAGAGGTTGATAAGGAGATCGATAAGGAACGTGAAGCCAATTCACGTACTATCACCGTTGAGGACAGGCCTGTCAAGGATAAGGATATGACGATCATTGACTTTGAAGGCTTTGTCGATGACAAGGCTTTTGAAGGCGGCAAGGGTGAGAACTATCCTCTTACCATCGGTTCCGGATCATTTATCCCCGGATTCGAAGACCAGCTTATCGGTGCCAAGATAGGTGAGGAGACAGAGGTCAAGGTGACCTTCCCCGAGGATTATCATGCAGAGGAGCTTAAGGGTAAGGATGCCGTATTCAAGGTAACCGTACATGAGATAAAGGAGAAGGAGCTTCCCGATCTTGACGATGAGTTTGCAAGTGAGGTTTCCGAGTTCGATACTCTTGCTGAATATAAGGAAGACGTTAAGAAGAAGCTTGCCGAGAAGAAGGAGGCTGAGGCCAAGACGAAGAGAGAGGATGCTGTTGTCGAGGCCATAGTCAATGATTCCAAGATGGATATACCCGAAGCCATGATAGATACCCAGACACGTCAGATGGCACAGGATTATGCAGGAAGGCTGCAGCAGCAGGGTCTTACCCTTGAGCAGTACTTCCAGTTTACCGGCATGGATATGGACAAGTTCCTTGAGCAGATGAAGCCGGGTGCCAAGAAGCGTATCGAGTCAAGGCTGGTGCTTGAGGCAGTTGCCAAGGCAGAGAACTTCGAGATATCGGATGAGGAATTCGATCATGAGATAGACAGGATGGCCGAGATGTACCAGATGGAGGCTGACAAGCTTAAGGATCTCATGGGTGATTACGAGAAGGAACAGATCATAGAAGACCTTAAGATGCAGAAGGCTGTTGATTTTGTGACAGAGAATGCCAAGGAATCAAAGCCCAGGGCACCCAGGAAGAAGAAGGAAACAGAAGAAGCATAAGATCAAAACAGGGGATATAGCAGGTAAGGAGGTTTAGATGAGCTTAGTACCTTATGTCATAGAGCAGACAAGCCGCGGCGAGCGGTCATATGATATTTTTTCAAGGCTTTTGAAGGAGCGTATCGTATTCCTGGGTGAGGAAGTCAATCAGACAACCTCAAGCCTTATCGTTGCCCAGATGATGTTCCTTGAAGCGGAGGATCCCGATAAGGATATCCATTTCTATATAAACAGTCCCGGAGGTTCCGTGACTGACGGATATGCGATCTATGATACCATGCATTACGTTAAGTGCGATGTTGCTACTTACTGTATGGGTATGGCTGCAAGTATGGGTGCATTTCTGCTTGCGGGCGGTCAGAAGGGTAAGAGGTTTGCCCTGCCCAACGCGGAAGTGATGATCCACCAGCCCCTGGGAGGTGCCAAGGGTCAGGCAACCGAGATCGAGATCGCAGCCAAGCAGATACTCAGGACCAAGGAGAACTTGAACAGGATACTGTCGGAGAACACCGGCAAGCCTATAGATGTGATCGCAAGGGATACCGAGCGTGATAACTGGATGACGGCTCAGGAGGCGCTTGATTACGGCCTCATCGATAAAATTATAACGACGCGAAGCTAGTCCTTTAGGGCGACGCGAAGCTAGTCCTGAATGATTTTTAAGGGGAAATAAAATGGCAGGTAAAAATGATGAACGTATAAGATGTTCCTTCTGCAACAAGCCGGAGAATCATGTGCGTAAGCTCATTGCGGGCCCGGCGGGAGCATATATATGTGACGAGTGCATAGAGATATGCATGGATATAATAAGAGACGAACTGGGCGAGGATGATTTTTATGAGGCTGAGGAGAGTGAAGGCAGCCTCCACATCAACCTTCTTAAACCCAGGGAGATCAAGGATTTTCTTGATGAGAATGTCATCGGCCAGGAAGAAGCCAAGAAGGTATTGTCTGTTGCCGTATATAACCACTATAAGAGGGTGACCGCCAAGGATACATCCGATGTGGAGCTTCAGAAGTCCAATATCATAATGCTTGGTCCCACGGGTTCGGGTAAGACACTGCTTGCACAGACTCTTGCCAAGATAATCAATGTACCTTTCTGTATAGCCGATGCCACCGCGCTTACTGAGGCTGGATACGTGGGCGAGGATGTTGAGAACATTCTTCTTAAGCTCATCCAGGCGGCTGACTATGACATAAAGCGTGCCGAACTCGGAATAATCTATATAGATGAGATAGATAAGATAACCAGAAAGAGTGAGAATGTTTCGATAACCCGTGATGTTTCGGGTGAGGGCGTTCAGCAGGCTCTCCTTAAGATAATCGAGGGTACTCAGGCATCGGTGCCGCCACAGGGCGGAAGGAAGCACCCGCATCAGGAGCTTATCCAGATCGATACCACCAACATCCTCTTTATATGCGGCGGAGCTTTTGAGGGTCTTGACAAGATAGTAGAGAACAGGCTTGATAAGAAATCCATCGGTTTCGGAGCTGAGATCAAGCTCAAGAACGAGACCGACATAAATGAGCTCTTAAAGCAGGTACAGCCGGAGGACCTTGTCAAGTACGGTATCATACCGGAGTTCGTAGGCCGTGTTCCGATCGGCGTTTCGCTTCAGGGTCTTGATGAGGATGCACTCGTCAGGGTACTTACGGAGCCTAAGAATGCTATAATCAAGCAGTATGAGCGCCTGTTCGAAATGGACGGTGTTGAGCTTAAGTTCGAGGATGAAGCCATCCGCGAGATAGCAAAGAAGGCACATGAACGTAAGACCGGAGCCAGGGGACTTAGGTCAATACTTGAGAAGCTTATGATGGAGCTTATGTTTGAGATACCATCAGATGAGAGGATCCATAAGGTCGTTATCACGGCAGCTGCCGTAAGGGACGGCGGAGAGCCGCTCATCATGAGAAGGGGAAGCAAGCTTAAGAAGGCTGAATAATAATGCCGCCGTTTAACCGGCGGCATTTGTTAAAGAGGTGGGATCATGTCTGCACGAGTATATAAGAAGAAACTTCCGACGGTCGTTGTAAACGGCATGTGCGTTATACCCGGAATGATAATTCATTTTGATATCAATAAACCTGTTGCAGTCAAGGCGATTGAAAAGGCCATGGTGACCAGGGACCAGCAGCTGTTCATCAGTATGCAGAGGGATGATGATGAGCAGGATAACGGCGGAGTGACCATGTGCGGGACAGGCTGTATCTGTGTTATCAAGCAGGTGATAAAGCTGCCTGATAAGACGGTAAGGGTCCTTATCGAGGGGATCAGGCGGGCTGTTGTCACAGATGTTGAGCAGGCACAGGATTCACCCATGATGGCATTTGTGAAGCCTGTGATAAACGATAGTGATGAAAGCTACGAAAAGGAGACCGATCCCGAACGCGTAGCCCTTATACAGTCCTTCATGGAGGCCATGAAGGAATACTTAAGGTATAATCCAAGGATCGAGAAGATATTGAGCAAGTGCAAGGTAAGCTCGGCATCTTTTGCCGACCTTATGGATATGTATGCAGCCCATCTTCCCATGCCGGCTAAGGACAGGCAGCGGATCCTTGAAGCCCTCGGTGACAGGGAGCGTGCAGTTGCCTTCCTTACCATACTTGAGAACGAGATAAACATCCTGAAGGTCCGTCAGGATCTCCAGGAACAGGTAAGGGAGAGGGTTGACAGGAACCAGAAGGAATACTATCTCCGTGAGCAGCTTAAGGCCATCAAGAATGAACTGGATGAGAAGGGCTCACATACCGACGAGGAGGAATATCTTCAGAAGACGGAGGAACTTCAGGCTCCGGAAGAGGTTAAGGAGAAGCTAAGAAAAGAGATAGACCGCCTGAGCCAATCGGTATCGTATTCTTCCGAAAGCGGTGTGATAAGGGGATATATAGAGACTCTCCTTGAGATGCCCTGGGATAAGGTGAGTCAGGATAACAATGACCTTGACAATGCGGAGAAGATACTTAATGAGGACCATTACGGTCTTATAAAGGTCAAAGAGAGAATGCTTGAATTTCTCGCGGTCAGGATACTTAACGGTTCCGGTTCAAGCCCGATAGTGTGCCTTGTGGGACCTCCCGGAACCGGTAAGACCAGTATCGCCAGATCAGTTGCCAGGGCTCTTAACAAACAGTACGTAAGGATCAGCCTGGGCGGAGTTCGTGATGAGGCCGAGATCCGTGGCCACCGTAAGACCTATGTGGGAGCCATGCCCGGCAGGATCGCAGTGGGACTTAAGAATGCCGGGGTCAAGAACCCGCTTATCCTTCTTGACGAGATAGACAAGATGAGCAGCGATTACAGGGGTGATACGGCATCGGCCCTTTTAGAGGTACTTGACAGTGAACAGAACAGCAGGTTCAGGGACCATTATATAGAACTGCCGATAGATCTTTCGCAGGTGCTTTTTATTGCGACAGCCAACTCACTGTCCGATATACCCCGTCCCCTCCTTGACCGTATGGAGGTGATCGAGGTCAACAGCTATACCGAAAACGAAAAGTTCCACATAGCCAGGGAGTATCTTATCCCCAAACAGCTTGAGAAGAACGGGATCGGCAAGAGTTCCCTTACGATAAGCGATAAGGCTCTTGAGAAGATGATCAGGGGATACACAAGGGAAGCCGGTGTAAGGAACCTTGAGCGTAAGATAGGCGAGCTTGCAAGAAAGAGCGCCCGTAAGATACTTCAGGATAATATAAAGAATGTGCGGATATCGACAAGAAATCTGGAGGAATATCTCGGCAAGATCCGTTACGAATACGATAAGGCCAATGAAAAGGATGAAGTAGGTATCGTAAGGGGACTTGCCTGGACAGCGGTCGGGGGTGATACACTCCAGATAGAGGTCAATGTCATGCCCGGAAAGGGCGAACTTAAGCTTACGGGTCAGCTGGGTGATGTAATGAAGGAATCGGCCCAGACAGGTGTCAGCTATATCAGGTCGCTTGGTGCCAAGCTTAAGCTCGAGGCCGACTATTTCACCACGCATGACTTTCACATACATATCCCGCAGGGGTCGGTTCCCAAGGACGGGCCAAGTGCCGGGATCACGATGGCAACGGCCATTTACTCGGTGGTCACCGGAAGAAAGGTAAGATGCGATGTCGCTATGACGGGCGAGATAACCCTACGCGGAAGGGTACTTCCCATAGGAGGGCTTAAGGAAAAAACACTGGCTGCCAAAAATGCAGGGATAAAGACCGTTCTTGTTCCCGAGAGGAACAGGAAGGATATAGACGAAATAGATCAGGAGATACTTGAAGGCCTTAAGATAGTCTATGTGGAAAAGATGCAGGATGTGCTTGAGCATGCACTCCGGTAACGCTTTTAAGCGGAGAGTATAAAATGGTAATAAAAAACGTAAGCCTCGAAACGGTATGCGGCATAACATCAGTGCTACCGGACAATAAATATCCGGAGATAGCTTTTGCCGGGAAGAGTAATGTCGGAAAGTCATCACTTATAAATGCCCTCATGAACCGTAAGTCTCTTGCCAGGACATCGGGACAGCCCGGGAAAACGCAGACGATCAACTTCTACAATGTAAATGATGCCCTTTATTTCGTTGATCTTCCGGGATACGGCTATGCCAAGGTCAGTAAGGAAGTTAAGGAGAAATGGGGCAGGATGATAGAGAAGTACCTGCTCACTTCAAGACAGCTCCGTGCCGTGTTTCTTCTTATCGATATAAGGCATGAGCCCTCGGCGAATGATGCTTCAATGTATGAATGGATAGTTGCCAAGGGTTATGATCCGATAATCATAGCGACCAAGCTTGACAAGATCAACAGAAGTCAGGTAAGTAAGAATATAAAGGTGATAAGGGACAGGCTTAAGTGTAAGCCGGGAACGCAGATTATTCCATTTTCCGCAGTGAGCAAACAGGGACGGGAGGAGATCTATGAAACCATCGATAAAATACTTGAAGATATCGGTTAACATAATATCGGTCCTTATAACGGCTTTTCTCTGCTTTTATGTACTTCCCAAGGTGCTTGTATATTTCATGCCCTTTGTTATAGCCGCAGTGATCGCACTGATCGCCAATCCGGTCGTAAGGTTCCTTGAGAAGAAGGTAAAGATAGTCCGTAAGGCCGGAACTGCATTTGTTATAATTCTTGTAATTGCACTTATAGTTCTTTTGGGTTATCTTATTATCGGTAAGATTGTTGAAGAGGTGGTAAACCTTGCTACCGCGGCTCCGGCCATCTGGAAGAAGACGGAAGCAACGCTCGGATCCGCGATGGGTGTATATAATATCTACCTGAACAAGATGCCGCAGTCTGTACAGGAATGGCTCAATGATGCCACGTCAAGCATGGGCACAGGGCTTTCGGAATGGTTATCGGGGCTTGGTGAGCCGGTGGCTAAAATGACGTCAAGCCTTGCCCAGAATGTTCCTCTTGTGATAATCGGGATAGTGATGGCAATACTGGCTTCTTATTCTTTTCTTGCGGAGCGTGAGTATGTGATCCGCATGATGAGGAAGCTCCTTCCGGGGCAGTTCATCAGAAGGTGGAACATAGTATTTTCCTCCATGAAAGAGGCGGTCGGAGGATATTTCAAGGCCCAGTTCAAGATAATGGGCGTTGTATATGTTATCATTCTTATAGGCCTTATCATATTAAGGGTTGACAATGCCCTGCTTATAGGACTTATCATCGCCCTGCTTGATTTTCTCCCATTCTTCGGAACGGGAACGGTAATGATACCCTGGGCGTTGATAGCTCTTTTCAACGGAGATTACAGGCTTGCGGTCGGGCTTCTTATAACCTGGGGCGCATCGCAGCTTGTGCGCCAGCTTATCCAACCCAAGCTCGTAGGGGATTCGATCGGCCTTAATCCGATCCCGACGCTGCTGCTCCTGTACGTGGGCTTCAGGGCGCTCGGAGCCGCGGGACTTATCCTTGCTGTTCCCGTGGGAGTCATTGTGATAAACCTGTATAAGGCAGGGATCTTCAGTAATTTTGTTTACAGTATCCGCATATTGTTTAAGGATATTTCGGGGCTTAGGCGCTTCTCCGATGAAGAGCTTAAGCAGGAAGGTATTATCAGAGAGGATGAGGATATAAATGGTTAGTCTTCTTATCAGGATTCTTGTCAATGATTATAATAATACCGGTGATGAGAAGGTAAGACGGGGTTACGGAGTCGTGTGCGGCACCGTGGGGATAATCCTGAACATAATGTTATGCTGCGCCAAGGTCTTTGCCGGAATGCTGTCGGGATCGATCGCCGTGATCACGGATGCGATAAACAACCTGACCGATGCCGGATCATCTGTGGTCAATGTGGTTGGTTTCAAGATGGCCGGCCGTAAACCTGACACGGAGCATCCCTTCGGACACGGAAGGATTGAATACGTCTCGGGACTCATCATTTCCATAATAATCATTGTATTGGGTGTCGAACTGGGTAAGACGAGTATCACGCGCATTATCGATCCGAGAGAGATAATAACATCAAGAGCGGTATTTACCGTTATGGAGATATCGATCGGCGTCAAGATATACATGTATCTGTATAACAGACGGTTTGGCAACCGGATATCATCGGTTTCGCTTAAGGCAGCGGCTCTTGACAGCTTTACCGATGCTATTGCCACGACTGCGGTCCTTATATCCATTGTCATATTTGAGTTCACCGGAGTTGTTGTTGACGGTTGGTGCGGACTTATCGTTTCGGTATTTATCATATATTCGGGTGTCTCGTCCGTTAAGACAACAGTGGATCCCCTGCTCGGGGTCAAGCCCGATCCCGAATACGTAAATATAATAGAGAAGTTCGTCCTGTCCCAGAACAATATCCTGGGAATGCACGACCTGGTGATCCACAATTACGGTCCGGGAAGGAGCATGATATCCTTACATGTAGAGGTTCCTGCGAACGGGTCTCTGGTAGAGATGCATGATATCGTCGACAACATAGAGCGCAAGCTCAAGGAGGCTCTTAACTGCGAGTGCGTCATCCATATGGATCCCGTTGTGATCGACAATATGATCACTATGAGGATGCGTGAATTTGTGAATGTTATCGTTTCGAATGTGGATCCTTCCTTAAGGATCAATGATTTCAGGATGGTCCAGGGAACCACGCATACCAACCTGATATTTGACCTTGTCATCCCTCACGGATTCAGATACACCGATGACGAAGTGGTTGACATAATACAGCAAAGAGTGAGACAGCTCCCGGGTGATCATTATGCGGTGATCAATGTGGAGAAGCCCTATGTATGATGATTAAGAGTCACAAGCCTTTATGACTTGTGATCAAAATATAAACGGAGGAATATACGAAATGGCCAAGGAACTTAACAAGACCTACGATCCCAAGGGGATGGAGGACAGGATATATAAGAAATGGATAGATAAGAACTATTTCCATGCAACGGTGGACAGGAGCAAGAAACCCTTCACCATCGTTATCCCGCCTCCGAATATCACCGGACAGCTTCATATGGGACATGCCTTTGACAATACCATGCAGGATATCCTTATCCGCTTTAAGAGGATGCAGGGTTATAATGCCCTCTGGCAGCCCGGATGCGATCACGCTTCGATCGCTACCGAGGTTAAGATCATCGAAAAGCTCAAGGAAGAGGGTATAGACAAGGAAGACCTCGGACGTGAAGGTTTCCTTAAAAGAGCCTGGGAATGGAAGGAAGAGTACGGCGGACGTATCGTAAGCCAGCTTAAGAAGCTCGGCTCCTCCTGTGACTGGGAGCGTGAACGCTTCACGATGGATGAAGGCTGCAATAAGGCCGTTACCGAAGTGTTTGTCAATCTGTACAATAAAGGACTCATATATAAGGGCAACAGGATCGTTAACTGGTGCCCCGTATGTCAGACGACCATTTCCGATGCCGAGGTTGAGCATGAGGAACAGGCCGGTCATTTCTGGCATATCCGTTATCCCGTTGCAGGGACCAGGGAAGCGGCAGCCATGCTTGAAGGAAGAAAGTGTGAGGACGCTGACCCTGATAATTACGTAGTCGTAGCCACCACCCGTCCCGAGACTATGCTTGGTGATACGGCGCTGGCTGTTAATCCCGAGGATGAGAGATATTCAGGGATCGCAGGCAAGACAGTGGTACTGCCTCTTCAGAATAATGAAATACCGGTAATAACCGATTCCTACGTAGATAAGGAATTCGGAACGGGTGTGGTTAAGATAACTCCGGCCCATGACCCGAATGACTTTGAAGTGGGCAAGCGTCATGACCTTGAAGTCATCAACATAATGAATGATGATGCCACCATTAATTCACGCGGCGGCAAATACGAAGGCATGGAGCGCTATGAAGCAAGGAAGCAGGTTGTTGCGGATCTTGACAGCCTGGGACTCCTTGTTAAGGTTGAAGACCACTCCCATAACGTTGGAACACATGACAGGTGCGGCTGCACGATAGAACCCATGGCTAAGGCCCAGTGGTTTGTTGCCATGGAGAAGCTGGCAGAGCCGGCCATAGAGGTACTTAAGGCAACACGCGAAGGACGTGACTGTAAGTACGGTAAGCTTCAGTTCGTACCCGACCGTTTCGATAAGACATACCTTCACTGGCTTGAGGGGATACGTGACTGGTGTATCTCAAGACAGTTATGGTGGGGCCACAGGATCCCCGCATGGTACTGTCAGGACTGCGGCGAGACAATAGTTGCCAAGGAAGCACCCACGGTATGTCCCAAGTGCGGCAAGAACCACTTTAAGCAGGATGAGGATGTTCTTGACACATGGTTCTCATCGGCACTGTGGCCTTTCTCTACTCTCGGATGGCCTGAAAAGACCGAGGAACTTGACTATTTCTATCCGACCGATGTTCTTGTGACCGGATACGATATCATCTTCTTCTGGGTTGTCCGCATGGTATTCTCGGGTATTGAGCATACCGGCCATTCGCCCTTCCATACGGTCCTTATACACGGACTGGTACGTGACTCACAGGGGCGCAAGATGTCAAAATCACTTGGGAACGGTATCGATCCCCTTGAGATAATAGACAAGTACGGCGCGGATGCTCTCCGCCTTATGCTCATGACCGGCAATGCTCCCGGTAATGACATGCGCTTCTATTATGAGAAGGTTGAGGCCTGCAGGAACTTCGCCAATAAGGTATGGAATGCATCAAGGTTCATTATGATGAACATGGAAGGCAAGGAAGTGAGTGCTCCATCCGATGATGAACTCCAGCCGGTTGACAAGTGGATCATAAGCAGGCTCAACACGGTGGTGCGTGATGTTACCGATAACATGGAGAAGTACGAACTGGGCATCGCTGTCGGCAAGATATATGACTTTATCTGGGATGAATTCTGTGACTGGTATATAGAGATGGTTAAGCCAAGGCTCTATAATTCGGATGACGCCGTATCCCAGAATTCTGCCCTGTATACATTAAAGAGCGTTCTTATCGATGCACTTAAGCTTCTGCATCCGTATATGCCTTTTATCACCGAGGAGATCTTCTGCACGCTCCAGGATGAAGAGGAGAGCATTATGATAAGCAGCTGGCCCGTATATGATGAAGCCAGGGCGTTTGAGAAGGAAGAGAAGGCTATCGAGACCATCAAGGAAGCCGTTCGCGGCATACGTAATGCCCGCACGGGCATGAATGTTCCGCCGTCTAAGAAGGCTCACGTGTTTGTCGTTACCGGGGATAAGGGAATACAGGAAACCTTTGAAGAGGGTAAGCTCTTCTTTGCATCACTTGCCTATGCTTCCGAAGTTACTGTCCACTACGGTGATAAGGAAGAAATCCTAACGGATTCCTCTGA
This sequence comes from Lachnospiraceae bacterium, assembly GCA_024690425.1. Next base: position 28,027 of record JAILCT010000221.1, read on the forward strand.
TGCCTCAAAGCCGGATTCAGAGCAGATGTCCACCGGACATCTTGAATCCCACGAGGCTAAGCTCGTGGGCAGTGATGCAGTCTCAGTTGTTATCCCGGGTGCCGATATTTACATTCCCTTCGCGGAACTGGTTGACATAAAACAGGAAATCGAGCGTCTTAAGAAGGAAGAGGCAAGGCTTGAGGGCGAACTTAAGCGTGTTAACGGGATGCTTAACAACGAGAAGTTCGTAAGCAAGGCTCCGGCCGCCAAGATAGAAGAGGAACGCGGTAAGCTCGAGAAGTATACACAGATGATGACGCAGGTGCGTGAGCGCCTTGCACAGCTTAGCTGAAGACATGGGGACGGTTCTTCTGTCTTCATGGTTCTGATCTGACCATAGTGAGGTAATAATATGATAAATTTTGAGGATGAACTTAAGAAATTCCACCCTTCTATGGAAATAGAGGGAGTTGAAGCTGCCGTTCAAAATCATGATATGACCGATATGACGGATATTTTCCTGGCAATGATGAAAGAGAAGGCAGATGCGACCATGCAGGCCCGTGTTGAAGGCCAGGCCCAGGCCCAGGCTCAGATGGGCCAGATGATGATGGGAAACACGATCATATAAGAGGTGCAGGATGAGATGCTACCAATGCGGTAACACCCTGTCAGTGGAAAACTTCTGTACAAGCTGCGGGGCGGACGTCTCCATATACAAAAAAATAATGGCCATGTCCAATTATTATTATAATGACGGACTCAGTAAGGCGAACGTACGTGACCTGTCGGGAGCGGTGATCAGTTTAAAGCAGGCCCTGAAGTACAACAAGAAGAACATGGAGGCCAGAAACCTCCTGGGACTTGTCTATTTTGAAATGGGAGAGGCAGTGCTTGCCCTTTCCGAATGGATCATCAGCAAGAACTTTCAGCCGGTGAACAACATCGCAGATGAATATATAGGTGCCCTGCATGCATCACCAGCCAAGCTCGACAACATAGACCAGACACTTAAGAAGTACAATCAGGCCCTGCAGTTTTGCTATCAGGACAGCAAGGATCTTGCAATAATCCAGCTGAAGAAGGTGCTGTCGATCAACAGCAACTTAATAAGCGGATATCAGCTTCTGGGTCTTCTGTATATATGTACGGGTGATTTTGACAATGCCAAGAGGACACTCTTCAGGGCCCTGTCGGTGGACGCCGGCAATACAACGACACTTGGTTATCTTAAGGAAGTCAATAACCTTATCAGGGAGCAGGAGGAGAAGACCGGTAAGAAGGTCAGCTCCCTGCCCATGGAGACCATAAGCTATCAGAATGGTAACGAGGTGATAATCCAGCCCGTTTATCAGAAGGAGAAGGCAGGCTTTTCGAGTGTCATAAACATCGTTCTGGGACTCCTTATCGGTGTTGCCATAAGCTGGTATTTGGTAATGCCGGCAAGAATGGCAGGCAAGGCCCAGGAGAATGATGAGAAGTTCAAGGAAGTAAGTGAACAGCTGGCATCGGAACAGGCAAGGACCCAGGAGATCGAGAAGTCCCTGAATGACAAGCAGAATCAGATGGATGAGCTTCAGCGCCAGTATGACGACATTACCGGCAAGTCGGGCAGGCATACGGAGCTTGATTATCTTATGGATGCGGCCAGCACTTATATTGAGGATCCCACCGATTCGATAACGATAATGGAGGCGATGGACCATATTCCCGAGGAATACCTCGACAACACGACCGAATCCTTCAGGAAGCTCTATGATTCGCTCAAGACCGATGCTGCGACTCTGGCCGCGGATGAATATGTTGAGAATGCAAAATCAGCCGTCAAGGCCAATGACTATAAGACTGCCATAGAGGAATACACCAAGGCATGGCTGCTTGACAAGTCCAATTCGGATGTGCTCATGAACCTTGCCCACTGCTACAGGCAGAACGGCGACACCAAGAAGGCCGATGAACTGTATCAGCAGGTTATAGATACATTCCCGGATACCCAGAATGCGATCGATGCAAGGGACTACATGACTGAGGGCGAGGGCTGACTGCCTTATGTAACTATCTGGCGAATCCAAGCATGATGTATGTGGATGCGGATGCTGCGGCGAAGGCAAGGACAGTGGCCGCAAACAGACGAAAACGGACATGCTGTTTGTCCCTGACGGCATCGGCAAAGATGCCAAGGAAGACAGCTTCAACGACTATTAACAGCGCGATGTAACGGAAGTTCATTGCGCTGTAATTATCTGAACCGAGCGCAAAGGAAAAATACGAGATGATGAGTGAGACATACAGGACTCCGAAAAGGAGCTTGTGCTCGAAAGCCATTTCATAGACACC
>JAILCT010000236.1 GCA_024690425.1 Lachnospiraceae bacterium
TATTCATTGAGTGCGCAGGATAATAAAAGAAAGTTCTATTTTGTGGGATACCCGGTGGAATATGTTACTGACGGATATAAGAGATTTGGATTTAAGCTTTCATATGAAGTTACATTTAATGCTTTTGGGTTATTAAGTGAGAGGGAAAGATATCAGCATAAAATAGATAAGGAGTGCGCTGATTTGTTTGATTGGGTACAAGATAATGTCACAGAAAACAATATAGGTCTGCTTAGAAAAAATAAATAAGAATTTATTTGACATATGCACCTATCGGAAAAAATAGCCCGTTCATTTGAACGGGCTGATTATATGTTAAGCGCATAACAAATTGGGTCATGCGCATATTGAGGTAGGGCACCATTTCGGTGCAAATGAGGTATTTTCCATAGGCTTTGTACCTCCTTTCCTCGCACTTAAGTATATCATGGAAGGTAAAGTTTAGGGAGTCTGAAATATTGGGCTTGACCATAAAATAGTCTATCACATAGAACGACATACTTGACACCTAAAAACCGTTGATGTGACGATAATGATATGCTATCTTTTTAGTTGGGGTTATGACACGTCTGCTCAGATGCAGGGGAAGGAATGATTAACGTATGGGGAAAATAGGACCGGATACACCGATCGATGATATCGGATTCAGCTTTAGAACGAGAAATTCGCTGAGGCGTGCGCATATAGATACGTTCAAAGACCTGATGGCTGCATATGAAGAGGGAAACTTACGCAGCATAAAGAACTTAGGAAAGGTTCAATATGGCGAGATCCTTGCCAGTAATATGGATGCAAACGGCTTAGATCCGGAACAGCAGGCTTTGTTGGCAAGCATAATGGGAAAATCACCGCAATCCGGTGGCGGAGCTGCATTTAGTGCCGCTAAGGTTACTGATACACAGGCTTCGGCACCTTCAGCGGCTCCGGCTGATTCGGGAAGACTGCTTTCCCAGGCAGAGATAGATGCTTTGATCGCATCTATGTCGTAGTAATGTATAGAAAAGCAGCCAGGTAAGAAGTTGTTTTCCTTCATACCGGGCTGCGGAGTATAATACTATTATTCGCTTTTTAGATCCGTTGGTTCAGTACCTTCCGGCTTTTCGGGTTTATCTCCTCCCGGTTTTTGAGGTTTCTCTCCGTCCGGTCCTTGTCCCTTTGGCTTTTCAGGTTTCTTTCCATCAGAAGGTGGCTGCATTCCTTCTCCATCCGGAGGCATTTGGCCCTGTTCGAATTCTTTGTCATCCGGAGGAGTCATATCACCCTTTCCTTCACTGATCGGGATCTCTATAGCCTCACCAGATGATTCTGATCCTTCTGAATAAGTTCTACCGTCAACTGTCAGTGTATATCCGTTAAGATCTATCGAGTCAGCCGCGCATGTAAGGGATTTTATATAAGAATCAGCTGCAAGTGTCCATTTGGCATTGTCCGACAATTCAACATATACATCTCCTGCGGAACCATCGGGATTGATCGCCCCCCTAAAGCTGCTATCTCCTTTGAGGCAAAGGTTAAAAATAGATATGTCATCAACGATCATATCACCTTCGATCTTCTGATCAGTTGCCGAGAGATTGACTTTCCCTCCATTCTGACCATCCTTTCCCCATCCGGCTGCTGCAGCACGTAGGAATACGCCACCACCATTGTTTGTGATATTCACTCCCGACAAAGCAATATCTGTTGCAGTGTTATTCACAAAGAATATATCCCCATTGGCATTTGAAATGCTGCCTCCTGAAGCAGAGAATTTAGAAAGTCCTGTATCTGCATCTCCTGACATGGACTGATAGATCATAACAGCCTGATAAAAATCCGATTTATCGCTGTTCTTTGTATTGTTATCAGTATTAAGCACCACGTTATTAAGAGTTACCGAGTTCTTCCCTTCGACGACAACACCCTGAGCAGATGTTGATGTAAGTGCTGCGTCATTGACCGTTATATCCGCGGTCGAATATATGGCCGGCGATCCCTTTCCATCAGTTGTATAATTTCCGCCGTTTACAGTCACTGTCCCGCCGCCCCTGTCTGATCTTATGGCGGCTGACGAGTTGCCTGTTGTATGGATAGTGAGGTTTGAAGCATTCATTGTACCGCCTCCGGTTGTCATTATTCCCCCGGAGCAGTTGCCGGATGTTTCAATATCGGAATTCGAAATGTTAACTTCCGTACCTTCGCCATATGAAAAAACCGCATTTGCATGTGTACCGTCAGTTGTTATCTTCATATTCGTAAGAGTCAGTTTTCCACCGTTTGTAGCAAAGACAGCTGAGTTCTCTCCATAAAAGTCAGCTTCATCCCCATCGGCTTCACCAGTTTTGTTGACTGTTGCACCGTCAATGCTCTTTTCTTCGCCATCCGCCAGGATCGCATGACCGCCGTCTTCATCGTTTTCATAGGTTTCTCCAACCGTATCTGATGTATCTGCATCGGTCTTAAAATCTGCAATCTCCGAACTAGTATCCTCCCTGATCTCTGTATCCTGCGAGTTTTTATCGGGATCGGTCGATACAGCCGTACCCGATGTGTTCGTGCACCCTGTAAGTACGACCAATGCTGATATGATCGTTGCTAAAACTGTTCCAAATGCTTTTTTGTTTATCATTTGCAATGTCTCCTTTACTATTTTTCTATTATACATTACGAAGGATAAATGATTTTTTTGAGGGTCTTGTGAATAAATTATGATAAAAATGTGACTCTTAACTCGACGCTCCTTTACATAATCGAATAAATGTTCTATAATGTATATAAGCATTTTTTATGGATATTGTAAAGGAGAATGAGTATGGGGCTGAAACGTAAACAAATGGAGAGTTGCAAATACGCCTTTGCAAAGAGAGAAGTGCCCGATATGTGGAGGGAGAATGCCTAAACGTAATGGAAAATACGGGTCATTTTTAGGCTGTAGCAATTATCCAAAGTGTAAGTATACTAGAAAATAGTGCACGGACTATTAAGATTTAATAAGTCGATCAATATGGATGAACTATAATAGTTAAGGAACAGGAGATCGTGATGGCAGGATACATTTACTATTGTGATAATTGCAATAAATTATTCAAGATCAGGGAAATAGGTAAAAAGGCGAAGTGCCCCACATGTACTTCAACATTATCGGATCTCAAGATATCAGACGAAGAATATGCCTCGCTTGATAAGTCTGGCAAGGATGCCCTAAAGAAAAAAGCATTGGATATTCAGGAAATGGAACCTGTTAAAAAGGTTGTAAGCAGTATATCTCCGGAGAATGCTACAGCAGCTAAGAACAGCGAAAAGCTTAAACAGGCTGCTGCCATGACAGCAGAGCAGCACGCAACTTTCAATAATTCATATCTGAAGACCCAAATACAAGGACAGATACTGGCTGCAGATAATTTTGTGAGTATATGCAGGATGTCTGCCCTTAAGAATGATGGGGTTATTGACAGTAATGAGGATAAGCTTATAAAGAAGATTACCAAGATAACGGAAGTCTATACAAAAGCATTAAATAAACTTTTGTAAAAGGCGTAAGAAAGAAAACGGGGCATTAGCTCAGTTGGGAGAGCGTCAGGTTCGCAATCTGAAGGGTCCACAACATCCGGGGGATGTTGGTTTTGGACGGACCGCAACGAAGTGTAGACCAGGGGTTCGATCCCCCCTATGCTCCATTACAGCTATTACATAGTTAAAAAAATAGGAGATGATATCTGCAATTCCCAAACCGCACAGAGGGATAGAAGACGCCGGAGAAGATAAGATCAAGTGGGTAAAGCGACTTTTATCAGAAGATATAGTGATAAACATTGTTTATCGTGCTGATAAGCAGAAGTATTGTACGGGTAAAGACTGCATTCTTATAGACGATCATGAAAAGAACATTGCCGAATGGGAAGCAATGGGTGGAACGGGTATCCTGTTTGAGAATGCTGAAAATACCTTGCGCGTAATTGAGAATCTCAGCCTATGAAGGGAGTGAATCATTATGTTTCTTCAGATTGCCGGAAATGATTATGCAAATACTAGAAAAATAATGTGGATCATGACAGGATGCTTACTTGTCATGTTCACAACAGGCTGTGTGGTCAGACATATCCCGAAGGACTGGTATAAAGAGACGATAGAATTCTATGAAGAAGGTTTTGCAAGCGGATGGGCTAATGAGAAACAAAATCTTCCAATAAATGATGAACAGAAAGATCCAAATAATAAATTTGGATATCTTCTTCGCGATCTTGATGGTGATGGAGCAGATGAGCTGCTGATCGGATTAATAGATGATTCTGAAGAAACGAAATTTACTGATATATATATTTGGCACAGTGATATAGGTTCATTTAGGATCATTAGTGCGGGAGAGGGTTATTACGTATATTTATGTCCGGATAATGTTATCAGGGAAGATTCGTGGTACGGATCTAAGACAAAGGTCGATTATTTAACTTATGTTTCCAAGGATAATGCATTTCTTCATGTTCAAACAGGAGGCAAGCCGGGGAAATATGAACTGACTCCATTTGTGAAGGATTAGGACTATACAAAAGCACTAAATATTGATCCGTTTCTCATTATAGTATGCCCTTCTATATTTCCGAGCAAAAACAAGATATATTATGCAACAATATTTGTGCCTTCGCTACCGCCAAAAGTCTATAAGATGATATGCGGGAGAAGGTGCGGAGAGTTGAGCATTTTTATGATAAAATTGATCTAATGGGAGTAAATGTCGCCTGCCGGGAGACCCTGCTCCCTTTTGTTTGCTCTATACTGAACCTGTAAGCGATGAACGATTGATTTTGCCCGAATGGGCGGAAGGAGGCAGTTATGTACGGAGCAATAATAGGTGATATGGTAGGAAGCCCTTATGAGTTTGATCAGGGAAGGAAAGTAAAGGATTTCGGACCGTTGTTTATAAACAGGTCGATGTTTACGGATGATTCCGTTATGACGATCGCTGTGGCTGAGGCTCTTTTGGATGTGGGTCCTGAAGCGGCAGAGGAGAAGATAAAGTCAGCCGTTGTTAAGTCCATGCAGAAGTGGGGGCGTAAGTATCCTGATGCGGGATACGGCGGCAGGTTCATCGGGTGGCTTGCCGAAAAGGATCCCAAGCCTTACGGGAGCTGGGGAAACGGATCCGCAATGAGGGTATCGGCAGTCGGATGGCTCTATGATTCTATCGAGAGAACAAGGGAAGTTGCCAGATGGACTGCAGAGGTCACGCATAACCATCCTGAAGGCATAACGGGAGCAGAAGCCACGGCAAGTGCGATCTACCTTGCAAGGAACGGCAGCAGCAAGGAAGAGATAAAGCAGTATATCATTGATGAGTTCGGATATGATCTGTCAAGGACGTGTGATGAGATAAGGCCGACATACCATCATGTGGAGAGCTGCCAGGAGACAGTACCCGAAGCGATAACGGCATTCCTTGAAGGGAATGACTTTGAAGATGTGATAAGGACGGCTGTCTCACTCGGTGGTGACTGTGATACCCTGACATGCATTGCAGGCGGCATCGCAGAAGCATTCTATGGGATACCGACAAAATTGAT
>JAILCT010000001.1 GCA_024690425.1 Lachnospiraceae bacterium
ATGCTTTTCCTTATTTGGTATGACTTTCGAACAAAAAAAGATTTATAACATTCCTTCAAGCACTTCTTCAGCCTTCTTCAGTGCATCATCTATACCTGCGGGGTTCTTACCGCCGGCCTGTGCCATGTTCGGCCGGCCACCGCCGCCACCTCCTACGAGTGAAGCAATACCCTTTATAAGATTACCCGCATGAGCTCCCCTGCCCATTGCTCCGTCAGTAGCCATTGCAACAAGATTAACCTTGCCATCAGCATCGGATGCAAGCAGGATAACCCCATCTCCTATCTTACCTTTAAGCTGATCACCGAGATCTCTCAAGCCGTTCATATCAACCCCGGATACCTTTACCGGAAGGAACTTAACACCATTCACCTCTGTGATCTTATCTGTAACATCACCCATTGCATCCTTGGCAGCCTTGCTCTTAAGCGACTCTAGTTCGGATGAGAGTGATTTAACCTCCTCACGAAGTTTCTCTATCCTGTCTACAACATCGGCAGGTGAAGCCTTAAGTATCTTAGCCGCTTCATGAAGGCTTGCCTCGACCTTCTTATAGTGATCGAATACCCTGTTCCCGGTGAGGCCTTCAATCCTGCGCACGCCTGCGGCAATTCCACTCTCTGACATAATCTTGAAGCAGTGGATATCTCCTGTTGATGAAACATGGGTACCGCCGCACAGCTCCTTAGAAAAATCGCCCATCTTAACCACGCGGACAACGTCACCGTATTTCTCACCAAACAACGCCATTGCTCCCGACTTCATTGCCTCTTCTATTGACATCACATCGGTCACTACGGAGATGTTCTCCATGATCTTTTCATTAACTATATCCTCTACCTTTGTAAGTTCCTCAGGTGTGACCGCGCGTGAGAATGAGAAGTCAAACCTTGTCCTCTCACCGTCCTGATAAGAACCCTGCTGCTTAACCTCATCTCCAAGCACAACCTGCAGAGCCTTCTGAAGAAGATGGGTTGCCGAATGGTTCATACAGGTATTAGCCCTGTTCACCTTGTCAACCTTCAGTGTTACCGTGTCATTTACCCTGACGGAGCCGCTCTTAACAGTTCCTACATGACCTACTCTGCCACCCTCTATCTTAACCGTATCACTTACTTCAAACACGAAAGAACCTGCGCTGATGGTACCGAAATCGCCCTTCTGTCCGCCCATGGTAGCATAGAACGGAGTTTTGTCTGTTACTATGGTACATGTCATTCCTTCATCAGCCTCATCAACCAGTCCCGCTGCTGCGATCGCTATGACTTTTCCTGTATCCTCAGTCCTCTCATACCCCGTGAATTCACTTATAAGGGCATCATCAAGCTCCGCAAAAACCGCAAGATCATCGGAGGATGACTTTAACGAGAAGTTGGCATTGTCCCTTGCCTTCTGCTTCTGCTCATCCATAGCCCGGCCAAAGCCTTCTTCATCAACGGTAAGACCCTTTTCCGATGCCATCTCAACAGTCAGCTCAAGCGGGAAACCGAAGGTGTCATAAAGATAGAATGCATCCTTTCCCGTAATGCTCTTACCGGAAGCTGCAACAACTCCGTCGAGTATCTTGATGAATTCCTTCATGCCGTTCTCGAGGGTTGCCGTGAAACGATCTATCTCCTTCTTAAGTTCCTTAAGTACGAACTCCCTGTTCTTAACAAGATTGGGATATGAATCCGAATATACTTCATCAATAAATATCCTGGCGATCTCAAGCAGATTGTCCGTAGTAAGACCAAGTATCCTTCCATGCCTTACCGCACGTCTTATGAGTCTCCTTAAGACATATCCTGCACCGCCGTTTGAAGGTGTAAGCCTCGCTTCGTCACCTATCAGCATTACCGATGTACGCATATGATCGGCAAGTACCCTCATCGAACGTGTCTTGTCATTGTCATCATCATAGTTAAGCGAAGATTCCTTCTCTATATATGCTATAACAGACGCAAAGAGGTCTGTCTTATACACATCCTTTGTTCCGTTAAGGAAGGCAAGATTCCTCTCAAGACCCCAGCCGGTATCCACGTTCTTCTTCGCAAGAGGTGTAAGATGCCCGTCCTTATGCTTCTCATACTGCATGAAAACATCATTACCAAGCTCGGTAAACTTACCGCATGAACAGCCGGGACCACAGTTCGGACCACAGTCAGGCACATCCGCAATATAGAACATTTCGGAGTCGGGTCCGCAGGGGCCGTATTCAAGTCCCCACCAGTTGTCCTCAGCCGGAAGATAATATATGTTCTCAGGCTTGAAGCCCGAATTGATCCTGCACTGCGCACCTTCCTCATCTCTCGGTGCATTCTCATCACCCTCAAATACAGTAGCTGCAAGATGATCCCTGTCGAAGCCGAACACCTCCGTAAGAAGCTCGTAACTCCACTTGCATCTGTCCTCCTTGAAGTAATCGCCAAGGCTCCAGCTTCCCATCATCTCAAAGAAGGTAACATGTGACTTGTCACCTACCGAATCGATGTCATTGGTACGCACACAACCCTGTACATTGCAAAGCCTCGTGCCCATGGGATGCTTCTGTCCCAGCAGATAAGGCATAAGCGGCTGCATTCCGGCAACATTGAACATAACGCCCGTCGAACCGTCCGACACCAGCGATACCGCGCCTACATCAACATGTCCTCTCTCCTTGTAGAAATCCTTCCATGTGTTTCTTAACTCTTTTGAAGTAAACTGTTTCATAATATCTCCTGTTT
>JAILCT010000028.1 GCA_024690425.1 Lachnospiraceae bacterium
TATCCTGCCGTCCTGAAGGTAGATTATACGGCCTGCGTGAAGGGCGACATTTGCATCATGGGTTACAAGAAGGACTGTCGTTCCTTTTTTGTTTATCTGCTCGATTATTGAGACAACTTCCTGCGTGGATGAGGAATTAAGGGCGCCCGTAAGCTCATCTCCGAAGAGGATATCAGGGTGGTTGATCATGGCCCTGCATATGGCAGCTCTCTGAAGCTGCCCACCCGATACCTTACGGATATCGTGGTCCGCCACATGGTCTATCCCCATCTGTGCCATTAATTCCTTGGCCTCATCAACTATGTCCTTTCTTGAACGGTCGTTAAGCTGATAAGCCGGATACAGGATATTGTCCATTATATTAAGGTTCTTAAGAAAACCGGTCTTCTGGAAGACAAACCCCATCCTCTTAAGCCGCAGTTCCTGCATCTGCCTGGGATTAAGCTCCGACATGTCCGTCCCCTCGAAGATAACACTTCCCGATGTGGGCTTATCCATTCCGCTTACACAGTAAAGCAGAGTCGACTTGCCGCAGCCCGACTGCCCCATCACGGCAGCGAACTCACCCTTCTTAATCGTAAGATCTATGTCCGTAAGCACGTTACCGTTACCGTAGTCCTTAGTTAATCTGTCTGCTCTGATAATATCGTTCATGGTCCACCTCACTTATTAAAGAATTCAACTACATCTATCCTGCTTATCTTCATGCATGAAGCCATGGCCGTTACGGCAAGTGCCGTTATAAGTCCTGCAGGTATCAAAAGACTTAACGCCGATATTTTGGCAAAGGAAATACTTGAAATACCCAGTCCAAGCAGCGAGAAAAATCCGCTCACGATCCCCTCTCCCAAAAGTTCTGTCACAAACGTTCCCATAAGACATCCCAAAAGTGCCGGGATGAGCATGGGATACAGTTCCTGTAAACGTATCGAAGAAAAGTCTATTCCCATCATTATCTTCTCTGCAAGCGCCGGTGCGTTCCTTGTAAGCCTTAGTTCCATAAAGAGGAGCACCATAAGGACCGTGATCCCGATACCTATCACAAGGATCATGTAAACCGACTTCCCGAGCCTTCCCGTGGCACCTCCCAGAGTCTGGTCAAGGAAGCTGTCCATACTTTCGATGCTGTAACCCGCTCCAAGCTTATCCCTAAGGCTTTCCGCCAGAGCTTCACCGTCGGTCTCTCCAGTTATATCAACCTGATACGTGTACTTTTCCGCTTCAATTCCTGTAAAGTCACACATGGCCTTGGCTGTCCTGCCACCGCTTGTAACATCCTGATAAATCCCGCACAGCTGCATATCATATTCATCCGTACCTGTATTGACTCTTACCGGGTCTCCGACCTGTTTTCCAAGCTCATCAGCCATAAGGGCCGACAGGGCTATATCCTTATCCGTCATGGGATATGATCCACTCAGGTACATGATCCCCTGTCCGGATGCGGGGCCCGAATCAATATGTACTCCCACAGCTTCACCCTCATTGTTAAGTGCCTGCAGGCGGACTCTTCTTAACTTGTCTGCTTTCTTAATATGTCCGCTTTTTATCTCACTTTCCAGTTCTTTTATCAGACGCGCATTCCTCTCTTCCAAGGCTTCACCCTGGTCTGCTTCAATGAGGAGGCTGCAGACAGGGCTTCCCATATATGTGACAAAATCCTTATCCTTCATGGTCTGCAGGGACCGAAGTGGTATCATAATAAGTACTGTGGCAATGAGCATGAGAGCGAATATGATCCCGTATCCATGCCTTGCCTCATGTATTCCGATCAGAAGGTCGGGAGGAAGGGCGGGTGACTTTGCAAGGCTGCCATCTACCCTCTTCTCCTTACCGAAGCCCCTGCCTGTAACCAGAAGATCAATTATCGTTCTGTGCCTGATCTTTGACAGAATCCTTCTTGCGCTTGCCTGTATGATAATATAGGTGAGCACAACAGATAAGATCGACAGAATATATCCGGCCACGGGTATCGGCTGCTTTCCGAAGTACCTGCTGATATGTCCCGTAAGAGCCGGTGCCGTAAGCAGGGATACAATAAATCCTGTCACACAGGCTGCAGTCATCAGTATCCTTATCTTCGTAAGATACAGGCCCCGTATCCCCTTCTCAGGGATCCCTATCGACTTCATGGTGCCTATCTCGGTGATGTCATCCTCAAGCTCGGCCATGATCACATATTTAAGGCACATAAGGGCGATCGTTATAAGCAGGACACCTGCCAGAACGAATACCATGGCAGTAAGTATGTCGGTAAGTGCACTTAACAGAAACATTATGGTATAAGTGATCGCCTGCCCGTTTCGGGGAAGGGCCGGGCTGTATTGTTCATACTCGGTCTGATAAGATGCAGCCAGCGAACTGTCCGTGAAATAGGCTTCGATAAGGTACTCCGTCTCACCCACCCTGCCAAGCATCCTTTCAAAGTCATCATCGCTTATGAGAAACCTTGTCGATGAACACATGGTCGAATTCATCATAGCATCATGCACCGCCGCCGATACCCTGAATTCATACACCGCACCATCCGACTCGACTGTGATCACATCTCCGTACGATATATCGTACATATCAAGGATGATAACAGGAACTCCGATCTCTCCCCGCGAAACCCTTGCGGGATTACGTTCATCATCAAGAAGCACATCATATCCGTCATTCTGCCTTACAAGGCTTATATCAAGCCTGCAGTCAGCCAGAGTATAAGCACCTGCCCTACCCCTAATGGTAACATCCTCACCATGCACATCAATCATCGGAATGATCTGAGAATGCGTAAGCCCCTGAAAGCCTTCATTAAACTCCTCTATATCATCTGTATCCGGCTCCCCCATATGCATCTGCAGAAAGTGGGGCGGCCGGGCTGCTTCATACATGGAACTGATGGAAGTAAAAAGCTGCGTGAGCATGAGTGCGACCAGGGATGCGATAAGAACGGACATGAACATAAAAGCGTACAGGATCGCATTCTTCCATCCCTTTTTCGCAAAGTCATTTTTAAGTATCTTCATATGCATGTTCATACAGCAAACCTCTCTATTATCTGACATAGCAAACTTATTTAAGCAGCCGTTATAATTTAGCGGGCATAAGGTATCAGAACAGCTGTCTTACAAAATCAAAAGTTCCGTTCCTGGCACCGAGCATTCTCTCGATAATGACGATAAAGCCGTCTATCCTCTCCTGTTGCATATCGGCTTCGATAAGATCACTGCCGTCGAAAGCGACAAGGACATAGACCATGATCATTTCAATGGTCTGCTCGGGATATTTGCAGTCAAAGAGTCCCTCATCCACCCCTTCTCGCACGAGGTCCGCAAGGATAGGCCCCGCTTCCCGGACCACCATGGCGCGTGATTTTTCATGCATGAGCACGTTCCTTGGCTGGTGCATGATCTCAATAATGTCTTCGCCGCCTATGCTGTTCGCATTAAGGGACAACATCACCTTAAGGAGCCTCTCGTATACCGGTGCGTCCGCAGCCGCGCAGGTCCTGGCAGCGGATATGAGCCGCCTGCCCATACGCTCGACCATCGCATCAAGTATCTCTTCCTTGGATGCGAAATGATAATACAGGGTTCCCTTGGCAATACCCACCTTATTCATGATGTCTGTCGTGGTCGTTTCTTCGTACCCCTTGGTCGAAAAAAGCTCAGCCGCGGCATCCATTATTTCCTCTCTTCTTTCTTCAGCACTCTTCGATTCTGCCATAATTCCTCTCCCCCTCCAGCCTTCTTATGTCCTTATTGAAATATATAGATATGGAAATTACCGCCATGATAAGGCCCGATGCCATTATCGTGATCCCGGCTCCCCGGCCTACACCCTGTCCGGTCCATCCTGCCACCGCATCGGCCAGTACTCCGAAAAGACCGTAAGCAACAACATATCCAAGCTGTGATATGAAGCCTATAACTCCCCATGCCCTGCCCTGAAGCTCATCGGGAATATTGGTGCGGGTCAGGTAGTCAAGACAGGAATTCGCGAAGGGAAGCATGAAGAAAAATGCAAATCCCGCAGCGGTTATCATCGGAATATATTCACGCATCCCAAAGACGATCATTGCTAACCCGCAGCCGCATAATGAAGTGGACAGGAACCTGACATACCCACCCTTTATTCCGCGAATTCCCAGCAATACGCCGGATACGAGCATTCCGGATGCACACACCGTTTCCGTGATACCAAGTGTCTTACTGTCGGCAAAATCAAGGATCATGGGCTCGGATAATATCTGTATCGCACCCATAAAGAGCGTTACACCCGATGTCATCAACACAAGGAGCAGTATTCCCCTGTTCCCGGTAACCGTGGCCCATCCTTCCTTAAGGTCGGTCATAAAGGATGTTGTATGCTCTTCCTTCTTAGTCTCAAGATGGCTCCTTACTATAAGGGTTGCGATGACCGTCAGGAAGAAGGTACATATATCGATCACAAGCAGGATGCTTATATCCGCTACTGCCAGTAAAAGTCCCGCAATAAGCGGTGATATAAGGTATCTGGCGCTTCCGGCAAGCCCCACTATCCCGCTTGCCTTGGTGTATTCATCCTTATCAAGAAGGTCCGTGATCGTGGCCCTGTATGCAGGCTCAAGCAGGGCTGAGAATATTGAGCTTACAGTCACTCCGATACATATCTGTGTAAGGGATGCTCCACCCCTGAGCATACAGATGAAGATATAAATGATGCCTATTGCCGAGCAGCCGTCACCGATGATCATAAGGAGCCGCCTGTCCATCCTGTCGGCAAGCACTCCTGCCGGAACGCTCAGCAGAAGGGTCGGCAGAAACGCAAGCAGGGCAACAAGAGCCGTAGCCGATGCGGACCCTGTCATCCTGAATACATAAACGCTGAGTCCGAAGCTTGTCAGTCCTCCGCCTATTGATGATATAAGCTCACCACTCCACAGAAGCATAAACTTGCCGAAATTGCTTTTCTTAACTTTATTATCCGTTACATTGCTTTCCATTATCGTTCCTCTTCCTCTCTTCGGCCTTTCTCGACAGGCTTACCATATCAGCCGGAACATATATGTTTCATTTTCTCGACCGACCGTCGGTCGGTTTCTGGTTAAAGAATACACCTTCTCCGCATAAATGTCAAGCCATGTTTTCTTCCCTGCCATGTCAACCCTCAATTTCTCCCTTCCATGCCAAAGGCTTACCTCGTAAAATATATGATCCCGCATATCATATATATGAACCATATCAACAGAATGATCGTTCCGATCGCCGGATTCCCTGCAAAAACCAGCATGTTGAATCCCAGCCAGCATAATATGCCGCCACCCACTCCTGCCATCATGCCCCGGAGTGTATCCTCTCCAATCCTCTTATTACTGCCCTTACAATACTCAGTATACATCCTCATAAAAACACCTCCCGCATCTGATGGTAACATCATATCAGACGGGGAGGTGATCACGTGTCCAATAATAAGGACTGTTTATTCCGTTTCTTTAGCCTGTCTTGTTTCCTTTACGGTACCGTCCACATGTACGTTCATCGCATTCCCTGACAGGTTCACATTTCTGTTGACCTTGGCATCATATGTACCGGCTCTCATGATCTCGGTAAAGTCAACTCCAGTGGCTTCGCTCATGGTGTCAAACACCTGCTTCATGACTATAGGCATGTTGCCCGATATCTGGCTGGCCCCATTGCTGCCATCACTCGTACCGTAGATATTGATCTTATCGATCTGAGAAAGAGGCTTGGCTATCTCGGCTGCCATCTGCGGCATGATCTTTATCATCATCTCTGCCATTGCGGCTCCATTGTATTTCTTGTATGCTTCCGCCTTCTTCTCCATTGCTTCGGCTTCCGCAAGACCCTTGGCCTTAATGGCTTCGGCTTCCGCAAGGCCCTTGGCTGCTATACCTGCAGCTTCCGCATCATATTTGGCCTTAATACCGGCTGCTTCCTGCTCGGCGGCATATTTCTGGGCTTCTGCCTGTGCCTTCTTGGCTTCGGCGGCCTTCTCCTGCTCGTATTTCTCGGCTTCGGCATTCTTCTGGCGCTTTACAAGGTCTGCCTCGGCCGACTTTTCTGCGCGGTATTTCTCGGCATCTGCCTGCTTCTCGATCTGTGCTGCAAGTTCCTGCTGCTTAACGCTTACCTCGCGTTCCTTAAGTTCTGCTTCGCGCTCTGCCTTGGCGATCTGGGCATTAACGGTTGCCGTCTGGATCGACTTTTCCTGTTCCTGCTTCTGGATCTCGTATGCGGCATCGGCTTCTGCGTTCTTGGTATCGGCTTCCTTCTTAAGTTCAGCCTGCTTAATGGCAAGGGCATTGTTCTTCTCGGCTATCTCGGTCTGGGCAAGGACCCTTGCATCATTGGCTGCCTTATCGGCCTCGGCCTGTGCAATTGCCACATCCCTGTCGGCCTGTGCCTTGGCTATTGCGGCATCTTTCTTGATCTTGGCGGTATTATCCATACCCAGGTCACTTATCAGGCCGTTCTCATCCGTAACATTCTGGATGTTACAGGAGAGGATCTCGATACCTAACTTGTTCATATCCCTGGAAGCCTTCTCCATTACCTGATCGGAGAAAGAATCCCTGTCGGTGTTTATCGTCTTAAGGGCCAGCGTGCCGATGATCTCACGCATGTTACCCTGAAGGGAATCTTTAAGGTCTTCGGTGATCTGTGCCGGTGTCTTGTTAAGGAAGTTCTTGGCAGCTAACTGGATCGCTTCCGGATCGGTTCCTATCCTGACCTTGGCCACCGCATCAACGTTCACATTGATAAAGTCATTCGTGGGCACTGACTGCTCGGTCTTGATGTCAACTGTCATCTGCCCCAGATACAGCCGGTCAACCCTCTCCAGGAAGGGTATCTTGATACCTGCACGGCCGATAAGTATACGTGGTTTGTTACGCATACCCGATATGATGAAAGCCTTATCCGGCGGTGCCTTAACGTAGCCGGCAGCTACAACGATCATCAGAAAGGCAACGATCGCAATGATTATGATAGTTGTGAAGTTCATAGCATCCTCCTCTTCCGACGGACGGTGTCCGTCTCTGTTTCTTACTGAACAAATATTATCATGTCACTGATAAAGGAACAATACCGGATTTGGCAAATAAAATGTGATTAATTCTCCGTTTTGAGAATCTTATGGATCATCATATAAATAACCCCGCCACAGGAGATAAGACGAAGGAATACTTACACAAAATAGGTGAATACCATAATCATCAGACGCAGCTGCCAATGATACCCCTCATGACGCCGGGCTGGCGGATAAATCCCTCGAAGGAAAGAGGGTCCTTCTGGCGGAAGATATGCCGGTATATTTCCCCGCATTCACCATATTATCAGCCGATCCTGCGGAGCAAGGTACATATTGTCGCCTTCCTTCACATCATATGTTTCGTAGAATTCTTCAAACTGCTGTACGGGTACATTCGTCCTTGAATAATCGAGAGGATGTTCATCCTGTTTCAGTGTCGACAGTTCCTCGCTGTAGACTCTGAGACAGCCATTCATCTGTGCATACTTTTTAAAGAACCTGTCATAATCAAATCCCTCAACCTTGGATGCCATTCTGAGAGCACACTGTAATCCGGTCATATCGGCGACCATTTCCGTATCAATATTTGTTCCTATAAAATGCTCATCACCAAATGCGATAATGCCGTCCAGGTAGT
>JAILCT010000044.1 GCA_024690425.1 Lachnospiraceae bacterium
ACCCCTGCATTATCACAGATGGTCTTTAAGTCGGCCTTCAAAAATCCGTTTTTTTGAAATTCTTCCCGGGCACTTTGCAAAAGCCTGGGATCGATACTTGTGTCACGTACAGACATATTATCTCCATTGGATTCCGATAAATCAATTACCGATAACGATATTATCAGTTGATGGGTTTGTTGTCAAGAGATATGCCCAGGGGCGGTTCTGCCGCGCTTTCCATAACCGTAGTATAAGCATGTTACTTGTATGTTTTATAGATCAGTTCGGCAAAGATAAAACAAAGAAAGCTGCCAAGCAACATAAACCATATAAGAACCAGATCTCCCCTGCCTGTACAATATCTTGAAGCGTTGAAAATACCGGCGAAGCCTTTTCTGAACGCAGTATCCATCAGTTTTCTCACCGGCTCCGGATCGTCGCCGACATTGTCAATATGCCCTATTTTTCTTATCCGTCTGCTCAATCCAGTCGCAGATCACATCTATCGTCAACTGTCCGTTGCCGACATTACAGTGATTCTGGGCATCTTCCTTGTCGGTGAAGAGGCGAAAGGTCAGCGACCGTACATTTTTAAGCATATTGATCTCACGTCCTATCAACGTATAATCAATGAAATGGTCTCCGTTAGCCCCAAGGATAAGCATGTCCTGATTGATTTTGTCCGCTATCGGTGCAAGATCGTATAACTTTAGCTTTTTCGCATAAGAATAAGCATCCTTCGCCTCATATGCATAGCACCCGTGCTTGATACCCCAGTCGATGATCGGGAACTTCTTTGCTTTTTTACCGAATACCAGATTCAAAAGCGGACGCGCATGAAGCTTCATCAAAACACGGAACGCTCTCTGCACATTTTGAGGCTGCATACTTACAAGTATATCCTGAAAGCACGGGAATACCGACCATGCGACCACCTTAGTGATCCTCTTATCAAAGGCCGCCGCTCTCGGAGCAAGATATCCACCGAGAGAAATACCGATGATCGTTACATCCTCCATCCTAAAATAGTCAAGGATGGCTTTTACCGGCTTTTCCCACTCGTGAGTAAAGTGCATTCCCTGTACACGCATCACGCCACCCTGTCCCGGGCCTTCAAACATATATACCTCGAAGCCCTTATCCTGCATATAAAGTACAGTAAAAAGAAACTCTTCAAAATAACTGTCATTTCCGCCGTGGAGCAGGATCGTCCCCTTGCTCTCACTCTCCGGTACCACATGCATCACGGGAAGTCTGACACCCTCAAAGGGAACATCATACCTCTCGATTCTTGGATTATCACCTTCAAAGAAATCGGCATAGTATTCATAGAAAAGCTCTGTAGCTTTTTCGTAATACTTCTTCTTATCCGGGTCTCCGTCATACATGAAAAACTCGCTCATCCGGTAGTATGCTATCGCATTTCCCGTTCTCTCCTCTTTCATGGCGATATCACCCAGACCGATCAGTTCCCTCTTCCAATCCGCGCTATCATGAATCTTTCCTGCTACTTTCTTCACATCAGATAATTCCCCGCCATCCCAGTTGATAACACGGTTAAGCTGGTAATTGAAGTTTGCTTCGTCATTGAGCTGATATACGCCTCTCTTAAGGAATATCGGCTGATTCACATCGTATTTTTGCATTATAAAAGACCTCCCGTTCATGATAGTGTCATGATAACAGAAGGTCCTGCTTCAAACTTTCAAATAGATGCTAACTTTTGATGAATTCCGAGAAAGATATGCCGAACATCCGCTTGCAGGTAGCAGCAAAGTGAGAAGGCGAGTCAAACCCGGCATTCAGAGCTGCCTCAGTGATATTTCCGGTGTTGCAATAATGAAGATATCCTTTCTTCATTTTCTCAAGTACAAGATATCTGCCAAGTGCTATCCCCATCTGTTCCTTGAAAAGATGCGAGAGTCTGCTTTCGGACAGACAGGCTTCCTTGCAAAGCTCTTCCATAATATCTGTGGGTATTGTATTGCTGTTTTCCAGATAGCATAAAACCTTCTGTACCCGTTCGTCCGTTGCCAGATTAAAACCTTTTTCAATTCCACAGGCTTCAAGCAGTCTCCTGTCTGCCTCCTTCAGATCATCCGCACATTCCCTCCAGGTGTCCGCCATATCACTTACTGTGGTGTCATCAAGTATCGACCATGCTTTTCCATGAAGATAATTCTTTTGAACGTTCCGCGCCATTACGCTTGTCGTATCCAGCAAAAACAACAGCATATCCCCTGTTTCTGCGTATATGGTATGTTCAACGTCCGAGGTAATAAAAGCCCCCCGGCACTTAAATGTATCATCTCCTACTACGCAGGAAAGCTCACCCTTTATGCCAAATACCATATGAGTGGCAAGATGTTTGTGGATATCCGGCGTTCTGTATTCTGCCCGGATCAGTATGTGGTCATATTCAAACAGAATGTCAGTCATATCAATACTTTAACCTCCACTCCATTGAATGCTTCATTCCGAAAGCTTTCTATGTTGACAAATTATAACATTAATTATGTGTTTTATCCAGCATTACCAAGGCTTTCACGTATTTTCGTTTATTTTTATGTACTTATCCATTTCTGCTTTTTCTACCGTTCATCCTTATATCGCAAAAGAAGCGCAGCATTTACCACAACAAATACAGAACCAAAATTATGCCATAATGCTCCGGTCACAGGGGTGAGGATCCCTGCTGCCGACAATATTACCGCCGTGATATTTATGAACATCGACATGATAATGTTTGTTTTCACTTTCTGCATAGCTTTCCTTGTCAGGGAAAGAAGGTACGGAATCCTCCTGATGTCATCGCCAACAAGCACGGCATCTGCAGATTCAATGGCTATGTCACTTCCGATACCGCCCATCGCTATACCGGCATCTGCTGTTGTAAGCGCCAGCGCATCATTTACGCCGTCACCGATCATACATATCGGTTCATCACTGCCTGCATATCCTTTGATGATCTCCATCTTTTCTTCCGGAAGGAGATCTGATCTCACATCACTTATTCCGACCTTCTCTGCAATAGTTCCTGCCGCCTGCTTATTATCACCGGTGAGCAGCATCGGAGTAATACCATAGCCTGTCAATTTCCCGATCGTATCCGCTGAATCTTCCCTGATCGTATCTGCCAGGGCCACAAAGCCTTTCAGCTTGCCATCAAATGCCAGATAGATCACTGTAGCACCATCACCAAAACATTTTTCTGCCGGCTTAGAGGCTGACTGAATATCCACTCCTTCAGACTGCATGAAATCCCCCTTACCCGCAAGAACA
>JAILCT010000045.1 GCA_024690425.1 Lachnospiraceae bacterium
GCTTGTTCTGCACATATTGATCTGTGCATAAACAACATTATCAAAGAAGTACTTGCCGGTAAGTGTTCTGCCCGGTGTGACTATAAAAACCTTCTGAAGGCCGCCGATAAACAAAGGTCTTATTATATTGTCCATGTTCTGATTATACTGCTCACCTGTCAGGCCGTCTTCGGCATCTGATTCTCCCTGAAGCCATATAACATACTGCTTTCTTATGAAATAGTCATTGCTTTCAAGCCATACCTGCGCTCTCTTCTGGCGTTCGGAAAAATCGGCCATCACATCATCTTTCATGAAGAATGCCGTATCGCGTCCGCCTGCTGATGCCGAAACGGCAACAATGGGCACCCCTGTAAGTTCATAGTACTTATTGGCAAATGCCGATACCATGGAACCTCTCTTGCCTATCGCGGTGTCGGATATTGCAGCATTTTCGTTTATGCCAAAGGGTTCTTCTATGGGATAAAGCCTTGTCGGATCTGAAATTGCCCGGAATTCAAACCCATGTCCCTCCGGCACTTTTGGAGCATATGATACATTCCCGCCGGTTCCGGACATGTTGCTCTGTCCCATGAACATAACGAGATCAACGATCATCTTGCCGTCTTCAGTCCTGAGAATCTTATCCTTCTCATCCTCCACTTCAACCGGTTCTTCCTCGTCATTCTCGCTTCCTGCCGGGATCTCTGAATATGATACTGCATTGCTTGCTGTTACATTAAGCATTGTGTTATCAGTTGTATCTTCCGGAGTCTCATTGCTCTCACCGGGAGCAGCAATGTCCGCCGATACCTGATCATCGGCAGGTATTTCCACGCTCCTGTCAACTGATTTATCCCCGCATCCGCAAAGCATGCACAGGATCATGGCAAGGACCAGTATGTGCTTTATTCTGTTTTTCTTAAAAATATCCGTATACAGGTTTCTCATGATCATATCAGTCTTTCTTCTCAAGTGTCATCTTCCTGCTTATGAAGTTATATACCATAACCACACCCGTTGCAAACATCTTGACTATGGTCGTTATAAGGGACGGATGATCATTGACCAGGGCGGGTACGATCTTTTCGCATACAACAACACCAAAGTAAAGGATCAGTTCATTCAGTCCCAGGCCTATCACAGACAGAACGGTAAAGATAAGGAACTCCTTCTTCCTGTCCATGTCATCCCTTCGTTCAAATACGAACTTCATACTCATGAAATAGTTGTAAATAAGCGAAATGCAGAATCCGAAGAGTCCTCCGACCGCAGCGGCTGTTGCCACATCCAGGCCAATAGCCTTACGGCACAGGGCCGAAACTCCCAGGGTTATCAGGTAGTCTATTACAAACGATGTTCCTCCCACAAAGCCGAACTTTATGATCTGGCCCATCAGCTTCTTTTTCTTTTCATTCTTCTTCTCTTCCAATTTTACTCCCCTTTATATTTTTTTATTAAGTTCCTTAAAATCTTTCAGTGACTGGCGTCCTATCCTGAATATCCTCTTTAAATTTATCGAATTGACTCCTCCCTGCCTTGGGCGGAAAGTTATCGGTATAAACCTGACTTTTCTCAGATGCTTGGTAAACAGTACCGTTAACAGGACATTTGCAAGAAAAAAGTTATCCGGTACCATCTTAATCTCATCGGAAAGCACTGACACGTTCATAAGCCTGTACGGTGTATTGGCATCCGTAACACTGACATGGAAACACATCTTTATGACAAGCTTCAGAACCTTCGTTACTATGATCCTTGACAGACCGTCTTCCCTGTGGTTGCGGTATCCGATAAGCATGTCATATCTGCTTCTCTCTTCCCAGAAAGGATCGAATTCCGATGCCTTCGTCTGGCCGTCCGAATCGGTCTGGAAGACATACTCCGCTCCCTGTTCAAGCGCATAGCGGTATCCGTACAGAATGGTCGATCCGTGACCCCCGTTCTCCTTATCAAGGACGACAAGCTTAGGCTTATCCTCCTTAAGCTTGTTAAGTACTTCCAAAGTGTTATCCTTACTTCCGTCATTGACTATGACAAGCCTCGAATCACCACTCCTTGTATCAACAACAGGATACCAGTCCTCCACAACCTGCCTTATATTCTCTTCTTCGTTATAAGCCGGTATGACTATATACAGGCTGTCCTTCATTTCTCTACCTCAATGAAGACAGGGGGACGGTTCTTCTGTCTTCATTCCCCATCTTTTTTTCTGTGAAGACAGAAGAACCGTCCCCCTGTCTTCATTGCAGCCGTCAGGCTGATCGTAAATATATAGTATATGGTTCCGACCACTATCTTCGAAACCGTTGATTCAGAAAAAATCCTTAAAACAAAAAATACGGATATAAGGGTGATCGCATAGCCTGCAGCAAGAAATCGCGAAACCATACCCCCTTCAGGATGTTTCCCGAAATATCCCAAAAAGAAGGCAAGTACCGTAACGATCACGAAGAAATCATAAGTCCTGTGGTAAGTGATTATCAGGGACCACAGGGTAAGAACGCTTATGAATTCACCGTCCATACCATCAGGCAGCTCAAGTGCAGTTACAAGCAGTACTGCCATGACCACAAATGCAAGTACATAAGCAAGGGCTGATCCGTTTAAGAGTGCCCCGAAGTCAAGTCCTCCTTCAGCTGCAAGAGCCGAGGAGACCTTAAGTGGCTTAATTATCATATTTATAAAAGAATCATTAAGCCATTCGGCGCATACAGCTGTCAGGATCACATGTCCCGCTGCCGAAAGAGCGATCTCCGGATATCTCTTTTTATATACAAAGTACAGGCACAAAGGAACCGTCAGGGTATACTTGAAATAGCATATAAACAGGCAAATTACTACAGCTGTAAACAGTGCGGGATTTTTCCTGTCTTTCTCTTTGCCTTCGCCCTGTCCGTTGCTGTCAGGAGAAGGATACATCCCTTCCAGCCAAACAGCCAGCAGAAAAAAGAAAAAGGAGAAAAGCGTATGCTGCCCGACCCCCAGCTGGTTTCTGTATGGTGTGCCGGCGATCATAAGGAGCATAAAGACTATGAACAGATCCCTGTCCGCTTCCTTAAGAAAGGTTCTCCTTAACAGAAAAATAATGCCTGCGGTAAATATCAGATTAGATATTATCCAAGCATATCTTGCCGCCAATGGGTTCATAATAGTATACGGGATGAGGAGCAGCAATAGTGAAGGAAACTGATTGGCTTCCATATTCTGCTTTAATCCCTTATCCGTAAACAGCCTGTAAAAATCGGCAAGAGGCGTGTTATCGGGAATCGTGCCGGAACCTGTCGAGATGTCATATGGATCAAGGCCAATGCTCAGGGCCTTGGCTGCATCCCACTGAAAATCCTGGCTCGATCCGGCCGCATTCCTTACACCCTGTATAAGCGAGACAAGAGCCATGGCCGCAAGGATCACTAAAATCAAGTATCTTACGGCCGCAAGGCTCCATGTTTTTTTTATAAATCCATCCATTATTTATTACTTGATACCTGCAATAACTGCTTCCTTTAATTCATTCAACTTCTTATCGGCATCATCAAGGTTATCACCCTTTATACCCATATAGAACTTGATCTTGGGCTCGGTTCCCGAAGGCCTTGCACAGCACCATGAGTTGTTCTCAAGTTCAAAGTAAAGAACATTTGATTCGGGAAGTCCAGTCTCCGATCTGGCACCCGTCTCCATATTTATAACTTCATTCTTCTTATAATCCCTGAATTCCTTAACCTTAAGTGAAGCGAACTGCTTAGGCGGGTCCTTGCGGAGCTTGTCCATGATGTTCTGTATCTCCTGGGCACCCTCAATACCCTTCATTGTAATGGTATGGATACCCTCCTTATAGAAGCCGTACTGCTCATAGATCTTTATCATCTGATCCCATACGGTCATTCCCTTGCTCTTGCAGTAAGCCGCAACTTCGCACAGGCACATAACGGCAACTATGGCATCCTTATCCCTTGCATGGGTTCCGGCAAGGCAGCCGTAGCTTTCTTCAAGACCGAATACATAGTTGTATGTATTGTTCTCTTCGAACCACTTGATCTGCTCACCGATATACTTAAATCCCGTAAGGACTTCTATAAGCTTGACCTTGTAAGCCTCGCACATGGGATCTGCAAGGTTTGTGGTAACTATCGTCTTGACTAGGGCAGGATTTTTCGGCATTGTTCCCGTGGCAGCCCTCTCTCTTAAGATATATTCCGCTATGAGCATTCCCGACATATTTCCTGTAAAGGGAATGTACTCGCCGGTCTTTGAGTCCTTGGCATATATTCCCAGCCTGTCCGCATCGGGGTCCGTTGCAAGGACGATATCAGCATCCTTCTCCTTAGCCAGCTTAAGAGCCAGAGTGAAGGCCTTGGGATCCTCGGGATTGGGATACTCAAGCGTGGTAAAGTCAGGATCCGGAAGTTCCTGCTCGGTAACCACATATACCTGCTTGAACCCGAGCTCTGACAGGATCCTCCTTACAGGCAGGTTGCCCGTTCCATGGAAGGGTGTGTAAACGATCTTGATATCATCGGCCATGGCCTTGATGACTTCCGGATGGATGATCTGCTTCTTAAGCTCCTCCATATAGGAATCATCTATATCCTTGTCTATTGCAACATAAAGGCCGGCCGCGACAGCCTCGGCCTTGTCCATTGTCTTGACTTCATTGTAATCCGTAACGGCCTTAACCTCATTGATTATGTCCACATCCCTGGGTGAAGTTATCTGAGCACCGTCCTCCCAGTAAGCCTTATATCCGTTGTACTCGGGCGGATTGTGAGATGCCGTTACCATGACGCCTGCGGTGCAGCCAAGCTTCCTTACCGCATATGACAGCTCGGGTGTGGGACGAAGGGAAGTGAATACATAGGCCTTTATCCCATTGGCATTAAGGCATAACGCTGTTTCATCCGCAAATTCAGGAGACATCCTTCTTGAATCGTATGAAATTGCAACACCCTTTGCCTGGGCACCCTGCTTGATTATGTAGTTGGCAAGTCCCTGGGTTGCCCTTCTTACGGTATAGATATTCATCCTGTTTGTTCCGGCACCTATAACGCCGCGAAGACCGCCCGTTCCGAACTCCAGGTCCTTATAGAACCTGTCCTCGATCTCGGCCTCGTTACCCTCTATGGCATTAAGTTCGGCCTTGGTCGCGTCATCAAAATACGCATCCTCCCTCCAGTATCTGTACTGATCCATGTAACCCATATCCTTACCTCCTGTCTTATGTATTTTTATTCTACCATCGGTTTAGGGTCTCCCCTTAATACGAAGTTGGAATAATCCAGCGAAAAATTGGGATTAAAATAAGGATCCCCTTTCTCAAGTTCATCCTTCCAGATGGACTTAAACAATTCACATTCCCTGTTATATCTCTCAGCCTTGTCCTTATCGGCTGCCTCCGTCACATCACTACCCCTAGACCTGGACTCATAATGGAACAGTTCCGCAAACGGAGTAAACACGTTGAGGAGTCCCTTCCGTCTAAGCTTCAGGCAGTAGTCCACATCATTAAGTGCTACGGCCAGATCCTCGTTGAGCCCGCCGACTGCGTCAAAATCACTCTTCTTGGTTATCATGCAGGCTCCGGTAACCGCCGTTACATCCTGGGCATAGCAGAGGCGGCCCATGTATCCTAAGTTCTCCTTGTTCATCCCGTAGTGGGAATGGCCGGCCGTTCTGTGTGCGCCAAGGCCGAGAACAATACCCGCATGCTGTATGGAGTAATCCTCATAATAGAGCATGCAACCCACTGCTCCGACATCGGGCCTCTGCGCATACATTAACATCTCTTCAAGCCAGGTCCTTGTTATTACTTCCGTATCATTGTTAAGAAGGACTATATATTCTCCCTTGGCAAAAGAAGCTCCGAAATTATTGATCTTCGAATAATTGAACCCGCCTTCTTTATCATACTCAACTACCCGTATCGAAGGATGTTTCTTAAGTGAATCGTAATACTCGAAGGTCTCTTTCTGCGTACTGTTATTCTCTATGACAATGATCTCGTAATTATCATATGATGTCTTGTCCGTGATCGAATCTATACATCTCCTGAGATCGCTTGCGTGGTCTTTATTGGGTATAAGGATCGATATAAGAGGCCTTGCGGTCAGTTTATATCTTATCCTGAATATGGTCTCAAATGCCCTGGAGCTCTCGATCTTAAAATCCTCAAACCCGCACTGTTTAAGGTGTGCCGCAACGGCTCCCTTGGCGGCGTCTATCGCATATGATTTGGCATTGATATCCGATGCCACGCTGCCCGCATGTGACCGCCAGTAGTATAGTATCTTCGGCACATGTACGATGTGCTTCGCATTGTGGGTAAGCCTTAGGATCAGGTCATGATCCTGTGAACCGTCGAATTCCGACCTGAACAGGCCGGTCTTATCAACAAGCTCCCTTGAAAATACCGAAAAATGACAGATATAATTATTGGCCCTTAAGTTATCGATCGCAAAATCAGGCTTAAAGTGCAGGGTGATCATGTTATCTATCGAATCATCCTTAAAGGTGGTCTCATCACAGTAAATATAGTCCGGCCTGTCACCGGTCTCTTTACCGTCCTGCCCGCATATCACCTTCATGTATTCATAAAGGGCACAGGGATGAAGGATGTCGTCATGATCAAAGAGTCCGATATAATTCCCTGTTGCCATCTCAAGGCACTTGTTGGTATTGCCCGAGATACCCAGATTCTCTTCAAGCTTCTTATATCTGATCCGCTTATCATCCTGCGCATATCTTAAACAGGTTTCGCCCACTGCCTTATGGTCATCATCCGAACCATCTGCCAGACATAGTTCCCAGTTCCCGTATGTCTGGTTCCTCACGGAATCTATCATCTGCCTTAGAAAATTATCCGGAGTATTGTACAGGGGTACAAGGATGGAAAACCTTATATCCTCAGAAAACCTTGTCTCTTCCTGGGCCTTTCTTGTCTCCTCATCCGGCATGCTGAGGGTTCCGTAACTCTTATATGCCGCCTTCTCTATCCTCTTGCTCTTTATCTTGGCCATGAGGTTTTTAAGGTTTCCGTATCTCTTTATACGTGTGATCAGGTTTTTAAGATGCGAATAGGCAAGCCTTACGGGATATATGCTCTTCCACAGCCTGCTCTTTCTTATCTTGTCGAGCTTATAGGTAAGATCTGCATTCTGTGCTTCAAGATCCACGATCCTTGATGTCAGGTCCTCACACTTCCTGCGCTCCTTCTCATACAGATCCTTATAATACTCATTCTCCTGATTTATACCATCCCCCATAGGGTTCATAAGCATCTCCCAGTTTAATATATTTCCTTCCGGTAAGCCCCGATACCTTTATCATCGCAAGCCTGTATCTTGTATCCCTTCCAAGCAGCTTCACGGGTATCTTGCACTTGAACCCTGTAAGGAAGAGATTCTTCTCATTCACGAAAACAACCGCCACATCCTCCCGGTTCTTCCTGAAAGTGTCAAATATAAGGCATCCGTCATCTTCATCTACAAGAGCGAGATATGTGTCGTACAGGGCATTGTCCCTTCCTGTAAGCGTCGCCCAGCCCTCAATGAGGAAGTAATCTTCCTCGTCCTTCATGATACCGCGGAAGGTATCGGTTCTCTCAATGTTGAAGTGCAGCCTTCTTGATCCCTTGTATATCCGGTTTCCGGTCTTATCGTATCTTACGGTACCGTCATCCCTGTCCATAAGCTTAATTATCCTGCTGCTTATTCCGGGGTCATCAATAACGGACGACCTGGATGATCTCTTCTCATGATCTGCAACCACATTTACGGTATAATCCAGATTATCCGGTATAAGATTTACGGAGTAGTACGGATCGCCCTTCTCCCTGATCCAGGGATGCAGGTCATAAAGCATCGCTCTCTCTTCTTTAAGCCTCGCATATTTTGCATCATCCTTGTGGTCGGCTCCTCTTGAGAGGGACTCATGATGGAAGAGGATGCACTCGTTCAATACAACATTTACAAGGCCGGCTTCGTACAGCCTCACGCACAATTCGACGTCATTATAGCCAACTTTCATTTTATCATTAAAGCCGCCATATTTAAAGTATTTTTCCCTGTCCACACAAAGGCACGCACCTGTCAGGGCAAGCACATTCTGGTTGAATACATTGCGTCCGTAATAGTAGGGCTTGTCATCGGTGAATGAGCTCAGCTTATGGGTCGGTCCGCAATCAAGGCTCACGGTTATGCCGGTATGCTGGATGATATTGCCCTGGGGATAATAAAGCTTGGCACCGACAGCACCAACGTGGTCAAGGCAGGCGCATGCATACATGCGTTCAAGTGTGTTCTCATCAATAAGCTCAATGTCATCATTCAGGAAAAGGAGACATCTGTTTGATGCTTTCCCTGCGCCTATATTGCACATCAGCGAATAATTGAAATCCATTTCCTTGTATATGTATTTTACGGGGATCTCTCTGTTATACTCCTTTAAATAATCCTCGATCTTGAGACCCTGAGCACTCCCGCTTCCGTTATCAACAACGATTATCTCAAGTTTTTTACCGAACCTGTCCTTAAAGCATGACTTTATGCTCTCAAGGCAGTTTATCAGGATGTCACTGTTGTCCTTCGAGGGTATTATCACCGACAGGTCCAGTTCATCTCTTTCAGGTTTAATAACAATGTTATTGATAACATTGTTATTAATAACGCTGTTATCTTTTCTTTCAAATACTTTCTCATACCTTATTCCCCATCCCCTTCTTGCAAGGGACTCGTTTCTTATACGGATGAACTTCTGTGACTGATTCTGCCAGGTATATTCGGAATATATCTCATCCTCGTCGGCACTCTCATCAGGTATATGGCTTAGAACCCTGGGTATATGCACGAAGTTGTCAGTCTGCTCGCTTATCCTCAGCAAAAGGTCATACTTAAGCTCAGTATCTGCCAGGCGTGACAGCCCCTCCTCCAGAGAAAGGTCTGTTCCCTCTTCCGTTTCTGCCGGAATGGCATTTCTCATTTCCTCCATGATCCTGAATGCAAGTTCTGTGCTCACAAGGAATGATTCACCTATGTAATTACAGTTGAGCAGGGTATCGGGAGAATAGTCCGGCTTAAAGAAAGGAACGTGGCGTTTACCTTCATACGTTCTGTCATCATCCCAATAGATAAGATCCGCGGAAGGTATCTCCTTAAGGCATTCACACAGCCCGGCCGTTTCGTGTTCCGACTTATCATCCCTGATAAAAAGATACTGCTTATCACCCGGAATGATAAGACCGTCACCCAATACCGCAGCTCTTAAGTCCCTGATGGTGCAGTAGGGAACTTCTTCAGTGTCCGGAACTTCTCCTCTGGCTATATCTTCATTAAGGCAGAAGTAGGAATAAGGATCCGTCTGTTTCCTTATCTCATCCATATACTCTTCGGTAAGATGGCGCCTGTCAAATAAACCCATACGTGTCTGTCCTTCTTTATCTGTTAAACCTGAGCCCTTCAGGTATTACCTCCGGTTCCTTTCTTCCGGCCTTTATAAGCACGCGATCCATTATAGTGGGATCCTTCTTCATCGCTTCGGTGTTCTTTATGAACAATTCCTTCAGCGAAGAAAATATCTCATCGCCTGGCATAAGCACTTCATACTCAAACCTAAGCTTCTCTGTTCCCTTCGGAAGTTCCATGAAATGGAACTGGGGATCGTCAGTGTCAAAAAGTATGATATCATCACCGCCGACATATCCGTTGGTAAGAAATCTCTCTATAGGCTGATCTCTTCCTTCTTCATCAGTAACGATTATCTTCTTTACCTTTACAAGACATGGATACTCTGTCGGATCGACTCTTAGTTCACACACATCTTCTTCAACCGGGATATCAACTCTTACATTATGTCCGTTTACATCGGCAAAAAGACATATCTGCTTATCGGGCGAAAATCCCAGGCCCCTTCCGTAATAGATCACGGGGTTCTTAAGTCCCTTATAGGAAAATTCACTCTCACCGAACTTTACCGCATCCGCACATACTGTCGGCATCAGCTCATGCATGACGGTAAGAGATGCTGTTTTGCCTATTATCTCAAGCTGGAAATGCTCCTCGAGGCGCTTAAATGTCTCTCTCTCAGGTATGGTTATCGAAAAATATGCATACAGATCTATACCGCGTCTCTTTAAATATTTTAAAAAGGGTGAACCTGCCTTATCCTTAAGATAGTAGAAAACAGCCCTGTAAATGATAAACCTGTCAGGGACGGGAAAACTGAATGTCCATTCATAGTCAAGGATGTTCCACACTCCGTTTTCCTTCTTGTATTTGTCAAACACTATATTGGTAAAGATCATATCAAGGTTATTAACCCTGCCCGATCTGTATTCTCCCGTAAGCTCCTCACCAAAGAGCTTCACGAATCCCTCGCTGTTTTTGAACTCCTCCCTGCTGACTGATTCTACCAGCTTCTCATACTGCTTAAGGAGAAGGAGCATTCTCTCATATTCACCCTTATTCTCAAGTTCATCAAGGTAATTCTCAAGTGTTATACCCTGAAGATATTCAAGATATACCGCATCCGTTTCGTTTGTTTCTTCACCGCTTACCGGCACCTGGCCTGTGGTATATCCGCTTCTTTTGCATACATTGGGACATGCACCGGTATTCTCGTATTCCCTGGCAAGAGCCAGATAGTTAATATATATCCC
>JAILCT010000062.1 GCA_024690425.1 Lachnospiraceae bacterium
TGAAAGCTCGGTGGCCGATACGGTGATATCGATATTTACCCTGTGCAGGAGCCTGACATGCTCGGGCTTATCCACCCTTGTGATGATTGATGGTATGTTAAGAGACCAGGCGTACATGCTTATCACAAGATTGGTCTCATCGTTGTCGGTAAGCGAGATCAGGCAGTCCGCCTGTGATACATGTTCTTCTTCCAGCACATCGAGTATCTCACCGCCCGAATACGCGACCCTTATGTCAGGGTATTTCTCCATGAGCTCGCGGCAGCGGCGGACATCATGCTCCAGTACCGTTACCTTTAAGTTCTCGTCATGAAACATATCAAGAAGATAACCGCCTGTTATACCGCCTCCGACAAGGACTATATGACGTACCCTGTGCTTGGTTATCCCAAGCGTCAGCAGGGTATTCGCCATGCTATCCTTCGCAGCGGCTATGGACAGGCTGTCGCCCTCCTTAAGGGTAAAGTCACCATCCGGGATATACAGCTTATCATCCCTTACAACAGCCACCACCAGTATATCGATATTGAGGGTATGCTTAAGCTCCGACAGCTTCCTGTCTTTAAGCGGGCTGTCGTCAAGAACGATAAGATTAATTATCTGTACCTTGTCACCCCAGTACCCTTCAAGCTTCATGAACCCGGGCATACCTATGTTCCTGAATATCTCCTCGGCTATATCTGATTTTGGCTTGACGAAATAATCGATATTGTACTGCTGCTTAAGAGAGGTCGATTCATGGACAAAATCAGGCAGCATGAGGCGGGCTCCGCTGCGCCTTGTACCAAGGGCCTTGGCCTGCATGCAGCTTAGCAGATTTATCTCATCTATGGGAGTAAGTGCAACGATGGCATCGGCAGTATCCGCACCGGCTGCCATAAGAGTCTCCTTCGAAGCGCCGCTTCCCGTGACTCCGTTAACATTGAACTTATCCGTGATCCGATCCACAAGGGTCTTATCCTTATCCACCACCGTTATATCGTAATGCTCTCCGGAAAGGGCATTTATGAGCGTTGTACCTGTTTGTCCCAGTCCGACGATTATTATCTTCATGAATGTTTCCTTTCTGCATTTCTAAGCCTGTCAGCCTTATGCCTCTCAAGTGCGAAATACACCTTCTTGACGGTGAGTCCCTGTACCAGGACTGTGAAGAATATGGTCACATAGGTCACGTTTATAAAAATGTTGTACACATCGCTGCTTAAATATTCAACAGTTCCTATGGCAAGCGCCAGCGACAGTCCGCCCTTTAAGGCCGACCATGTCATCAGGGTCACGAATTCCTTAAGGGAATAGTTGCCCGGAATATTGTTTTTGGTAAGTATGCTGCTTATGAACACACCGATGGCGCGCGACAGGATAAGTATGATGATGGAAACCGGAATGACTATGTAAGCGAACCGGCTTATACGTATGTTAAGGACCATTATACCTATCATTACGAACAATACGGAATTGAGGATGTTCTCAAGTATCTCCCAGAAATCCTCGTAGAAGTTAGACGGGTCTATCACCATGACGGACCGCTCGATCCTGTCCATGGAATAGGAAAAATACATACCGCATACGACCGAAGCTATGACACCCGAGAAGCCCAAGTGCTCGCATATCATGTATACGGCCGACACATCAAGAAGGGATATAAGGATATATTTGACGGGGTCCCTGGTAAGATCCATCAGCTTAAAGAGAAGCCATGAAACCAGAAGGGCAACGCCCACGGCCCCCGCTATCTCCTTAAACATCAGTATTGCAAAATTACTGTCCGAACTGTGTATTATGATCGAACGCACGAAGATGAACAGGGTCACGCCGGTTCCGTCATTAAAGAGGGATTCATTCTCTATAACGGAGCAGACATTCTTGGAGAGGCCTATCTTGTTAAGGATCCCCGTGGCCGCTATCGGGTCGGTGGGGGATACGACACATCCCAAGAGGATGCACATCCATATATCCATGGGGAGCGTAAAGAGCAGGGCTATTGCATAAAAGAGCGCGCCATACAGGAACGATGATATAAGCGTTGTAAGGAGCGCGAGCAGGCATATGGGTTTGAGGTTCTGCTTAAACTTTCCCATGTTGACTTTGCCCGCGCCTGCAAAGAGCATGAAGCAGAGCACGCCGTCCATCAGGTATTCCTCGAACCCGAACTCTCCGAGATTGTCTATGAAAAGTGTAAGTGAAGGTATGGGTAATACATATCTTAAGATAACGAGGATAAGGGACAGGATGAGTGAGAATAAGAGTAGCGCGATATCGGACTGCAGCCTGAATATCTTCTCGTTGAGTATTCCTATAAGTACTATATATGCAAGCAGGATTATAAGAAATAATAAAATGTTCATTGGTTTCCTTAAGGCGGCAATAAGTAGCGGTCAGGGGCACAGTACCTTCACAGCCCTGCTTTTGATGCCGATGTTCACTTCAGTGTACTTCCCGCCGTATTCCCCGTCAAGAGTCCACTCGGTTTCCCTGTCCATATGCACCTTAACCCTGTCAGCCTGAAGGCTTAAGATGGAGGGCGAATTAAGGTCGTGATTCATGAAGGCCTGGCGGATAAGGTCAAGATCCTGTAAGCTTTTGGGAGTCTTTATAAACACAAGCTCCAGCAGCCCGTCATTCATCCGGGCTGTAGAAGGCACAATGTTGGTAAGCCCTCCCACAGAGAGGGTATTCCCGGCAAAGCCGAAGATAAAATCATCTTCATATTCCCTGTCTCCGACCAAAACCCTGGCATGCACCGACATATCGCTGAAATGTATAAGATCGGTTGTCTTTATGATCTCAAGAAGATATGCACCGAAGCCGAACAGGTTTTTCAAGGTCTGGTCCGTGCTGTAGCTTGCCTTGGTGAACAGGCCGAATGCAGCAACATAGGAAAACACCTTTCCATTGAAGATGCCTGCATCTATCTCTGTGATCTTGCCGTTTACTATGGTCTCCGCCGCTTCGATGGGATTTTTGGATATCATAAGTGAAGATGCAAAATCATTCACGGTACCGTAGGGAATATATCCGCAGGGTACTTCCGACTCGTTTTCGAGAATGCCGACAAAGAGCTCGTGCAGCATACCGTCACCGCCGCCTGTTACGACAATATCGTATTCGCCCGCATGCATCCCGATGAATTCCTGTCCTTCCGCATGTGCCAGAGTCGGATGTACGGTAACATCATATCCGTAACTTGTGAAACGCCACAATATATCCGACAGAGATTGCGTTATCTCGCCCCGTCCCGAATGCGGATTATATACAAACAGCATTTTTTTTCTATTCGTTTCGTCCATATCAGAATGTCCACAACTTGATCTGTTTTCTTATTTCTTCCGGTACCCCCACTCCCGCCTTGTCGAACTTGACGCACAGGTTGTTAAGCATCTTCTGACGCTGCTTGACATCTGCTTCATGCTTGGCTATGAGCTGGGTGTATTGAGGATTGTCGGCAAGTCCTTCCACCACTTCATGCGAGAAGGGGCAGAAGGTAAAGAGTATGCTCCTTGCAAGCTTGTTGAGCCTTAAGGCATACTGCGATTCGTATTTGACGTATGTATAGTAATCGGATATAAATACCTTCTTGAAATTGTTGGCATTGTTCTTAAGCGATACGGATATCTTGTCGCGCACTTCGATCGACAGCTGCGAATTCTTCCTGTAGAACTGAAGATAATCGCAGTAAAGGGCAGTCAGGGACGGATCGGTCACATCGTTCCAGTGAACACCCTGCTCGGTCTTGCACATTTCCCATCTGAACTCCCCGACGAGACGGATCATGGTGTCCTCGAATGACTCTGTATGAAGGATGGAAATGATCATCCTCGCGGGAGTATTCCGCTTCTTGGAATCTATCTCCTGCCACAGGGTTGCACGGGAACCGATATTGGGCATAAGAATAACATAGGGGAGAACCTCGTCTGTTGTAAAGAAGGAATTGACGCCTGCTTCGGGCATTGAGAAGACGCCCTGCCTGCAGAAGGCGGTAAAGTCGATCGAACGGATCCTGTCTATCTGCTCGTTTACTATGGCCGGGCTTAAGTAGGCCTGCTCTATCGCCTTGGTAACGTTCTCCTTATCGAAGACGGGAACAAAGGTGGTTATGCGGCCGAAGGTGACACGGTTGCCGATTGAGAAGAGGTTCTTGATCTCGAACTTAAGCCTGTCGGTCATGCTGTTGAGGAGTTCCTTCTCACCGGCTGCATTGATGCGTCCTTCCTTCTTAAGTTCCCTAAGGTAGGCCGGATAATCAAGATCGAATTCATTCTTGGAAGGTACGATCCTGCCTTCATATATTAGGCTCAGCCACTCATAGATCGTCACGACACGCTTATCGCTCCCGGGCTTTACAGAGGAAGCCAATGCGGCCAGCCTGTTGGTATGATCCGCGCCTGCAAGTGTCTCATCAACGAAGCCGAAGACAAGGAACATCCTTATACCGAGAGGGATGTTCTCCCACGATGTCTTATAGGCTTCCATAAAGACCTCAAGGTATATATCGTAGAACTTGGAGGACAGGTCACGCCTTAACTTCCTGGTCACGTCATCACTGCTGTACCTGTCGGTGTTGCTTATGAACTCTTCAAGCTCTGAAGAGAACTTATCAAACAGTTCGGGATCGGGTGAAGCGAATTCCTTAATGGCGTTAAGACAGTTGCTTATCGATTCATCATTGCTGACCACAGAAGAATCCGCTTCGCCGCCTGCCTTGGCGGCAGCCTTCTCCTTGATGAGGAGCAGATGATTCTTGAATTCCCTGGCCACCCGGGTAAAGTCGCTTAAGTATTCCATGACTTCGTACATAAAGTCACGCGACTCGAGAGCATACATATTGACGGTAAGTCCGATACCCAGTCCGATACTGGGTACGGAATAAAAATCTTTCCTGAACTTGGCTTCGTTGGCATAGAGGTCCTCGACGAAGTCCCTGTGCCATCCCTTGGCCTTATCAAGCATTTCGGGGGCCTTAAAGGATGCAAGCTCATCGAAGGTCCTGGGTGCGACACCCGCTGATATGGTAAGGGCGGGATAATCCGAAAGAGCGGTCTGGATCCTTGCATATTCGGTCCTTGCGAACTCCATGGTGTCAAGCACGGCACTCTGCATGTTCTTGGCAAAACGCACGCTTGCGGCCACCAGGGTCGAGAGCAGCTTCGGATTGCCCTTGAAGAGGGCTACAAGTGAAGCCTCGGTCTCATATGGATATGAGTAAATGGTCACATCTTCGGCAACTTCATAGGTGAAGATATACTTCTCACCGGGGAATTCCCCGATGCCGATGACGCTTCCGGGAAGGAGATCTATGGTGCAGTAGTCACCGCTGGCACGGACTACACCCTTGGTGATTATATCAAGGGTTCCCACCTGATCCTTCATGCTCTCATATATGACTGTTCC
>JAILCT010000093.1 GCA_024690425.1 Lachnospiraceae bacterium
CTGTTTGACGATTATTACAATTCCAAAGGAGTACAGACTACCGAATAAGTCCTTTGAACTAAGTTAGTCATTTATGGCAATACTATATAACAACAATCCCGCGATCTGACCGGAAATGGTATAGATTGCGGGATTATTCATGTAATTGGAAGTCTGAATTTCTCATTTATGAGAAATTCCTCCTACTCGATTATCATGGAAAAAGTCAAAGTATCATGGAAAAAGCGGATATCAGGGTTCGGAGGTAAAGCCCTCTATCAAGCCATTAACTACATCAGGTGCATCTGTGTTGGAATTATGACCTGCATTCTTTATCCATTCGATTGGAATGCCGGTTTTTTTATGCCATGCCTTGTTATATCGGATACAGGAGCCGGCATGATCTTTTTCCCCGCATATGAGAAGTGCCGGGCACTTTATTTCATATGGCAGATCAGCTTCCATCGCTTCTGCCAGTATCCTGAACCCATGTCCGGAGATTTTTGCATATCTCTCCTGATCCCCGTCATAACCCATCATTATCTCATGCATCAGCTTTCTGCCATACTCAGATGTAGCTACCCCATTGCATCCTGTACGTAAAAGAGACTTCCAGGGATAATGACGATAAACAGGCTCCATTCTCTTTAGCAGCCATATTTCGGCACCTGTTACATATTCACGCTGCAGAGGTGCTGAATCTATTGAAACAAATCCGGCAAGCTTATCGGGAAAGAGCTGTGCATAGGCCTGTCCCACATATCCGCCCATGGACTGACCTATGATCACCGGTTTATCGAAACCTTCCCGGACCAGTATCTCATCAAGCCATTTCGCCTTATCCATCAGACAGAAGTCAAATTCAAATGGCCATGAGGAAGCATGTCCTGGTGCATCCCAGACAAAGACAGGATATTTCCCTTCAAAATATTCGATTTGCCTGTTAAAAAGCCGGTGGTCTGCGGTAAGTCCCGGAAGGAAAACCAGCTGGGGTACATTTCTGTCGGCATTTTTATTGATCCAATAGTGAATATCGCCGCAAGATGTCGAATATACACGTTCAACCATTATGGATGCCTCCGCTCTTGTCTGATAAAGAAACCATTCTTATTATGACTGATTTTACCGTAAATACCTGACATTATCAATATACTGATCTTTGTCCTATCAGAGCATTCGAGCTGTTGTTGACAAGAGGATATCAAAAAGCCTGTCAGTATGG
Source organism: Lachnospiraceae bacterium (assembly GCA_024690425.1). Next base: position 1,202 of record JAILCT010000093.1, read on the forward strand.
TATGATGTTGCATTATGAAGCTGATAAAAAAGTTTATTCCTTATTATAAACCGTATATAGGTGTATTTTTCCTTGATCTGTTATGTGCAAGCATACTTTCGGCCATAGATCTTGCATTTCCGCAGTTCTTAAGGATACTGCGCACCACACTGTTTCTTGAATCACCGGAGAAGATTCTTAAGAGCCTTGGCTTTATCGCACTGGCGCTTATCGTTATGTATGCGGTACGAACTCTGTGCAGATGGTATGTGACATATCAGGGACATATGATGGGTGCCCGTATGGAATCAGGTATGCGGCATGACCTGTTTGAGAAGTTCGAAGCATTTTCCTTTTCATATTATGATACCCATAATACCGGTGAGATGATGAGTAAGCTCATATCGGATCTTTTTGATATATCCGAGCTTGCACATCATGGTCCCGAGAACATATTTATATCTGTGGTCAAGCTCATAGGCTCCTTTATCCTTCTTATGAGGATAAATATACCGATGACACTGTGTCTTGCCTTTGTTGCCCTGTGTATGGCTGTATTTTCCGTAAAGCAGAATAAGCGTATGCGTGCGACTTTTTCAGACAACAGGCGTAAGATCGCAGGCATCAACTCATCGCTTCAGGATACCCTCGGAGGGATCAGAGTGGTAAAGTCATTCGTTGGCGAAGAGGTGGAACAGGATAAGTTCGATAAGAGCAACCTTGCCTTCCTTGATTCCAAGCAGGCCAATTATAAGCAGATGGCTCTTTTCCATTCAGGCAACAATTTCTTTGAGGGCATGATGTTTGTAACCGTGCTGGTTGCAGGCGGTTTTTTCATTGCAAAGGGAGCTATAACAGGAGAAGATCTTGCGATATATGCCCTGTACATAAATATATTCATTAATCCCGTAAATGTTCTCGTCGAGTTCACTGAGCAGCTGCAGAAGGGGCTTGCGGGATTTGAACGCTTTACGGAAGTCATTGAGACGATGCCTGAGATAGTGGATATACCCGATGCGGGAGAGCTTAAGGACGTGAAAGGCGTTATTGACTATGAAGATGTAAGCTTTTCCTATGAGGATGAAGAATCTGTACTTACGAATATAGATCTTCATATAGATGCAGGCAGATCCGTAGCTATAGTAGGCCCATCGGGCGGCGGTAAGACTACCCTCTGCTCCCTGCTTCCGAGGTTTTACGATGTGACCGGCGGAAGTGTTAAGATCGACGGAACTGATGTAAGGGATGTAACACAGCAGTCCCTTCGGTCATTTATAGGTATCGTACAGCAGGATGTCTACCTCTTCAACGGTACCATACGGGATAATATAGCATACGGTAAGCGGGATGCCGGAATGGATGAAATAATAAATGCAGCAAGAAATGCCGATCTGCTTGACTTTATCGAAGGACTGCCAAACGGTTTTGATACACAGGTCGGAGAACGGGGTACCAGGCTTTCAGGCGGTCAGAAGCAGCGTATCGCAATAGCCAGAGTTTTCTTAAAGAATCCTCCCATCCTTATACTTGACGAAGCAACGAGTGCTCTCGATAACGAGAGCGAGCGTTATATCCAGGACAGCCTCGACAGGCTGGCACAGGGACGGACCACGATCACCATAGCACACAGGCTGTCAACGATCCTTGGTGCCGATGAGATAATAGTTCTTGATGATGAGGGT
>JAILCT010000131.1 GCA_024690425.1 Lachnospiraceae bacterium
CTTTTATGCACGGTCTTTAATCCTGATGCCATTTTTTTCTCCATAATAAATGTGTTTATAGCGTGCTATACGGTATTTATCACCGGCAGGTCAACTTTTAGGAAGAAGCTGACGGTGGCGGGCTTTATCCTGGTCACGGGCATAGGCAGCGGCATCATCAGTGCCTTTATCCAGCTCAATGTTATTGACCACATGCAGAATGAGGCCATGGCTGATATCGTTGAAACATTCACCCTCCTATCCGGGCACGTCACATATACGATCTTAAGCATCATCTTAAACATATTCGATAAGGCATTGAGCACCGGGGCGGCTCTTCTTATCATAAGCATTCTTCCGGAAGCCACAAAAAACAGGATAAAGAACCTGGGCCTTAAACAGAAGCTTCTTTCCGATGACGAGTTAAAGCTCATAAAAAAGAGGGGTGGGGAAGCCCATACATCGGTGCGGACCAGAATGTCCCTTGTCATGGTGGGGATTTCGGTGTCACTGGTGTTCATCATGGGTGCTATATGCGTGCAATTATATTTTAACTATGTTAAGGATGAGCGCAGGCAGGTTGCACAGAGTGCGGTCAGGTTCGCGGCACAGGTCGTGGACGGCAACAGGATCGATGAGTATTTAAGGAACGGTGTCCAGTCCCCCGGTTATATGGAGACAAGGCAGACACTGGAGCGTATAAGGGACTCGGCACTGGGTGTCAAATACCTCTATATCTTAAGGGTTGAGAGGGATGGATGTTATTTCGTGTTTGATCTTGATTCGGAGGATGAAGAGGCGTATCTGCCCGGGGAAAAGGCCGAGCTTGAGGAAGCCTTTCTGCCGTATCTTGATGACCTGCTTGCGGGCCGGGCGATAGAACCGATCGAATCGGATGACCTCTCAGGCTGGGTGCTGACGGTTTATGAACCGGTAAGAAATGACAGGGGTGAGACGGTAGCTTATGCCGGTGCGGATGTATCCCTTGAATATACGACAACCTATATCAATTCCTTTATTGTTAAGGTTGTATTCATCATGGCGGGCTTTTTCGTATTCGCCATCGCCTTCGGCATATGGATAACCGGTGTATATACGGCATTCCCGATAGGGTCCATCACATCATGCGTTGACAGGTTCGCAAAATCGGGCGACGATCAGGAAGTGCTTGACGATAATGTACGAAAGATCCGTGCGCTTGGCATACAGACGGGGGATGAGATAGAGCGTCTCTACCAGGCAATATGCAAGATGACCCTGCAGCAGGCCGAACAGGTGAGGGAAATAAGGCACTATACGGATTCGACTTCCAAGATGCAGGATGGTCTTATAATAACCATGGCGGATATGGTTGAGAGCCGTGATTCCGACACCGGAGCCCATGTCCAGAAGACGGCGGCCTACGTTAAGATAATCGCCGAGGGACTTAAAAAGAAGGGGTACTATGCAGAGAAGATAACGGATAAGTATATAGCGGACTGCGTCAGGAGCGCTCCCCTTCATGATGTGGGTAAGATAAACATCCCGGACAATGTTCTCAACAAGCCGGGCAAGCTTACGGATGAAGAATTCGCGATCATGAAGACTCACGCATCGGCGGGCCGTAAGATAATAGAGAAGGCAATAAGTACCGTACATGGAGAGAGCTACCTTAAGGAAGCAAGAAATATGGCAGGCTATCATCATGAACGCTGGGACGGCAAGGGCTACCCCGAGAACCTTCACGGGGAAGTGATACCGCTGTCTGCCCGTATCATGGCAGTGGCGGATGTGTTTGATGCACTGACTTCCCCCCGTGTTTACAAGCCGGCATTTCCGCTTGACAAGGCCCTGTCGATAATCAAGGAGGGCGCCGGCAGCCAGTTCGATCCCAAGTGTGTTGAGGTATTTATGGAGAACTTAACCGAGGTCAAGGTAATTCTTAAGAAATACAATAATCAGGATGTGTAAAGGGGAATACCTGTTTATGAGGAAAGTCATACATGGGGCTGCGGCAGTGATTGCCGCAATGCTTGTCATAACATCGGGAATATTTACTGATAGCGTAAGTGGGGCCGAAACAAAAGCGGAATATGAAGAATCCAACAACGGGGGCGGTTATGCCCTGTCGGGTCAGATAGACAGGGCCGGTTATTCCGCCAGGATATATGATGCAACAAGCGGCCTTCCAACATCCGATGCCAACTATATATTGGGAGCAAGCGACGGATATGTGTGGATAGGCGGTTACGCCGGGATAATAAAGTACGATGGCTTAACCTTTGAGAGGCTTGATACCAAGGGGGGTCTTACAAGCGGCAGGGGTCTCTTTGAGGACAGTAAACACAGGATATGGGTTGCAACCAACGATAACGGAGTGGTAATGATCGATGGTAATGAGACCCTTCATTTTACCTACAAGGACGGCCTCACATCCTCTTCCATACGTACCTTCGCCGAGGACCGGATGGGTAACGTATACATCGGCTCGACCGCGGGTGTCTGCTATGTGGATGCCTTGATGAACCTTCATGCCATAGATGATGAGCGGATAAATAACGAGAGGGTATTAAGGCTTGTTTCCGACAGCGAAGGCAGGGTATACGGACATACGAAGAACGGTCATGTCTTTGCAGTTGACAGGGATAAGATCCTGCAGTTTTACAAAAGCGAAGATCTGGGGCTTGAAAAGGTAACGTCCATGCTTACGGATCCTCTTGAGGCAGGCAGGCTGTATTTCGGTACGGAATCGGATGCGATATACTACGGTACCTTCGGTATGCCCGTAAGCCAGCTTAAGAAGATAAGTGTAAGCCCATGTGAGAACATTCACTGGTTAAGCTATGACTGCGGCAGGGTATGGGTTTCCTCGACAACACAGCTGGGATATCTTGATCCGGATGATAAATACGTACAGATAGATGACCTGCCCATGGATTCGGCTATTGAGATGCACACGTCCGATTATCAGGGTAACCTGTGGGTGGCTTCTTCGACCCAGGGCATAATGAAGATAGTCACCAATAATTTCAGTGACCTTACGGGCAGGCTGGGCCTTGAGGATGAGGTTGTAAATGCGACTTGCCTGTATAACGACAGCCTGTATATAGGAACGGATAAGGGACTTAAGATAATAAAGGACGGTGAGGTAAAAGAGGATGATCTTACGGCTTATCTTAAGGAGACAAGGATAAGGGACATAAGGCCCGACTCAAAGGGCAACCTCTGGATATCTACATTCACCTACGATCTGGGTCTGGTATGTCTTGAAGCTGACGGAAGCATTACGGGCTATACCATGGATACGGGCATGCCCTCCAATGAAGTCCGCTGCACCATACAGGCAAGGGATGGTTCGATCCTTGCAGGGACCAACGGCGGTATGGCCGTGATAATGGGTAAGAAGATCATAAAAACCTACGACAGTACGGATGGGTTCAAAAACACCACCGTACTTACCCTTGCACAAGGGACGGACGGTGAGATATACGCAGGAACCGACGGAGGCGGTATATATGTGGTCGAAGGAAGCAGGATAAGGACTATCGGCCGTGACGAAGGGCTTACGAGCGATGTTGTCATGAGGATCAAGAAGGATCCGGATTCGGATGTCTTCTGGATAGTCACCTCCAACTCGATCGAATTCATGCGCAACGGGATAATCACGAATGTGTCATCATTTCCGTATAATAACAATTATGACCTGTATTTTGATGATAACGGAGGCATATGGGTATTGTCCTCATACGGACTCTATCACGTCAACAGGGATGACATGCTTGCCGATAAGGTTACGGACTACAGCCTTTATACGACGGCCAACGGAATGACGTGCACGCCCACATCCATTTCCCAGTCGGCAAGGGATGATAAAGGTAACCTCTATATATCCGGAAGAACCGGAGTCAGTATTGTAAATATTGATGATTACTTTGAAGGTAATGTCGAAATAAAGACAGGAGTACGGTCGGTAACCTGGAACAACGAAAGGCTCCTGCCGGGTGAGGACGGTTCCTATACCATTCCCGCAGGAAACGGCCGTATACAGATAACACCTGCGGTCCTTGACTATACGATGACGAACCCAACCGTCAATGTATTTCTGGAGGGAGCGGGTGATGAGGGCATAACAGTCCCAAGGAGCGCACTTACCCCCCTTGAATTTACTAATCTTAAATACGGTGATTATAAGCTTCATATCAGGATACTCACCGAAGCGACCGGTGAAGTGCTTAAGGATATGATCATTCCCATAGAGAAGAAGCCCAGGCTTTCGGAGCTTCTCATCTTCAGGATACTTATGGCAGCACTCTTTGCGGGCACCGCAGGCCTTATCGTGTGGCGTGTTATGTCAGGAACCGTCATAAGACAGCAGTATGAACAGATCAGGCAGGCCAGGGATGAAGCCGAGAGGGCCAACAGTGCAAAATCACGCTTCCTTGCGAACATGTCGCATGAGATCCGTACACCCATAAATACCATAATGGGTATGGATGAAATGATATTAAGGGAGGATGCGACGGGTGTTCCCCAGGGCTACTTCATGTCCATGGTAAATTACGCCCTGGATATAAGAAACGCATCGGAGTCACTCCTCGGACTTATAAATGACCTGCTGGATATGAGCAAGATAGAGTCCGGTAAGATGAACCTTGTAAACATCGAATATGATACTGTTGATCTGCTAAGATCCATAGTCAGCATGATCAGGGTAAGGAGCGAGGAGAAGGACCTTACATTTGATGTATGTGTTGATGAGGTCCTGCCCAATCGCCTTTTCGGTGATTCCGGCAAGATAAAACAGATAGTGTTGAATCTGTTGACCAATGCAGTCAAGTACACGAGTATGGGTGGCTTTGTTCTTGATGTATCCGTGGAATCCAGAGAGGATGACAGGATAGACCTTGCCTTCAGCGTTAAGGATACCGGAATGGGCATTAAGGAAGAGGATATGGAGAGGCTCTTCACCGCTTACGAGCGCCTGGATGAGGAGAAGAATACGGGTATTCAGGGAACGGGACTGGGACTTGATATATCCAGAAGGTTCGCAGAGCTTATGGGAGGAGAACTCACCTGTGAAAGCACTTACGGCGAGGGTTCGGAATTTATATTGAGGATATCCCAGAAGGTTATCGACAGGACACCCATAGGAGTGTTTATCGAGCATGATGACAGCGCATCCAAGGGTCCTTATGTTCCGAAATTCGTGGCTCCGGATGCCGATATACTTGTTGTTGACGATAATCCCATGAACTTAAGCGTAATAAAGGGTCTTCTTAAGGCTACAAGGATGTTCGTTACTACGGCGGAGTCGGGTGAGGAATGTCTTGACAAGCTTAAGTATTCCACCTTCAATATAGTTCTTCTTGACCATATGATGCCGGGAATGGACGGGATCGAGACACTTGAGAGGATAAGGAAGGACTTCCCGGACCTTCCCGTGTATGCCCTTACCGCCAATACCTCAGCAGGTGAGGACTTCTACAAGTCCAGGGGATTTACCGGATATCTCTCAAAGCCCATTGATTCCGCTGCCCTTGAGAAGGCCATAATGATGCATCTTCCCGAGGAGATAATGAAGAAGGCGACAATAGAAGATGCCGTAGAGGAGATAAAGGAGCTACCGCCCGAAATGAAGTGGGTTCATGAGGTGGAAGGCCTGTCTGTTGACGAGGGTATGAAGAATGCAGGCGGCGTAGGAGGCTTCATCCATGCGATAAACATGTTCTATGATACGATCAACGAGAATTCCAAGGTTTTGGAGGATGCATTTGAAGGAGATGACATAAGGCTCTTTACGGTAAAGGTACATTCCCTTAAAACCTCCGCAAGGATAGTGGGCGCGACAGACCTGTCAGAACTTGCCCAGAAGCTTGAGGACGCCGGTAATAAGAATGACAGGGATTTCTTAAACGAGAATGCCCCGAGGCTTTTGGTGGTATACGGTGAATTCAGGGAGAAGCTTAAGAGGCTTGAAAAACATGAGGATGAAGGGGCCAGGGAGATGATCCCCGAAGATGAGCTTAAGGATGCCTATTCGGCCCTTAAGGAGGTTGTTCCCCAGATGGATTATGATTCTGTTGAGATGATAGTGGAGCAGGTTAAGGACTATAAGCTTCCGGATGAGGATGCATTAAGATTTAAGGAGATAGAGAAGCTTCTTAAGGCTTTTGACTGGGACGGGTTGGAAGAGATGCTTAAGGACATGCCATTATAAACAGGACATTGCTTAGAGGTAAAAACATGAAGAACAAGGTACTTATAACGGCCGAAAAGGAAACATTTCTGGTAAGAGTTCTCGTTAAAAAATCAGTTGATGCCGGGATCGACTGCATATTTGTCCCATGGACGGTGGATGACATAAACAAGGCTTATGATGGGACCGTCCTCGTGACCGTGTTTATGGACGGGGGCAGCAGGCCGACAGGCGATGTCATTCATTTTCTCGGGGATAAGCTGTCCGATGAGGATAATAAGCTGATCATCGTCGGGGAGCCGGATGATTTAAGGTTTGTATGCGATAATGTAAGGGGCGATCTTATATATAAGACATTTGAACGTCCGATAGACAATGGTGAATATGTCGAGGCGGTATCGGGATTTGTTAAGAAGATGGAGTCCGGTGACTATAAGAAGAGTATCCTTATAGTTGATGATGATCCGAATTATTTAAGCCTTGTAAGAGAGTGGCTGAGGGGAACATACAAGGTGTCCATGGCCAATTCCGGACTTCAGGCCCTTAAGTGGCTTGGTAAGAATAAGGCGGACCTTATCCTCCTTGACCATGAGATGCCGGTAACCTCGGGCCCGCAGGTCCTTGAGATGCTAAGGAGCGATGAGGAGACCAGGGACATTCCGGTCATCTTCCTTACGGGCAAGTCGGACAAGAATTCGGTCATGGCAGTTGTTGCCTTAAGGCCGGAGGGCTATTTCCTAAAGACCGTAAGCAGGGAAGAACTGCTCAACAAGCTTAAGGATTTCTTTATCCTTCATAAATAGAAAGAACCTTTATCGGGAGAAATGTTAATGTTTGAATTCATACAAAAACACCAATTGGAAATGATGCAGGCATTCAGCGGCATATGCGGAGTGAGTACCGTGATGCTTCTTGTGACCAGGGCACTTTCGGTAAGGAGAAGGGTCATACTTATCACAATGCAGCTGACGGCCATGTTTCTTCTTGTGTTTGACAGGCTTGCCTATATATATGCGGGCGACTTAAGCAGGCAGGGCTACATAATGGTCAGGCTGTCGAACCTTATCGTATTCTTCCTTACTCCTGCAGTGGTTCTTGTTTTTGACTTCTATCTTATGGATCTTCTGACGGACGAGGGCGGGCTGCCTGCGGCCCCGAGGCGGCTTAAGTTTGTTGCGCTCATCTCCTGTCTTGGAATGTTTCTTGCCCTTATCAATTATTTTACCGGTTTATACTACATAATTGATGAACAGAACAGGTATCACAGGGCGAAGGGATTTCTTATATGTTATATCATACCCGTTCTGGGCCCACTCATCCAGTTTTCGGTCATTGTAAAGCACCATGAACGGTTCGGCAGGATCATAAGGGTTTCCCTTTATATTTATCTTATCGCGCCCATCGTTGCATCCGTGATACAGATATTTGCATACGGTATTTCCCTGACCAACACCGTTATCGTTTTGGTATCGGTTGTTATGTATGTATTTGCGTATTTTGACATAAACAATGCCATAGAAAAGGCTCATAAGGATGAGACATCCCATTTGAGACAGGACAGAAGGGCCATAAGACATTTATACGATCAGACAGTCAGGGCCTTTATGACGGCTCTTGATGACAGGGATGCTTACAGCAAGGGCAGGTCTGTGAGGGTGGCGGACTATGCAAGGATGCTTGCGGAGGAGAGCGGACTTGATAAAAGGGAATGCGACGAGGTGTATTTCGAGGCCCTTGTTCACGACATCGGCAAGATAGGGATATCGGAGAATGTTCTTATACATGAGGATGAGCCGGATGAAGAAGAGGTTAAGATCCTGCGGCAGAAGCCTGATATAGGCAGCAGGATATTGTCTTCGATCACAGAGTTCCCGGGACTTGACACGGGAGCTAAGTATTGCAATGAGAGATATGACGGAAGCGGATATCCCGGGGGCCTTAAGGGTGATGATATTCCGAGAAATGCAAGGATCATCGCCGTGGCTGATGAATACGACCGCATGACATCAAGAAGGAGCTTTCGTGATCCCCTTCCCCAGCCTGTTGTGCGTGAGGAGCTGACCATGGCTGCAGGTATAACCCTGGATCCCGTATATACCCAGATCATGCTTCGTAAGATAGATGCAGACGGAGCATATAACATGCGTGAAGAGGGTACGATACAGAAAAAGGAGGCAACGAAGGAGCTTCACTGCAGGGAATACAGGGATGCCATTACGGAGGGTATCCTTATAGAGGATACTGTTAAGAAGGTAACATTTAAGTTCAGGGAAGATAAGCAGAAGGCGGATGATTTTGCCGATCCTTCCCTTATAATATTCGATTCCTATGATGCTCATGTCCACAATAACGACAGGACCATCGGAGCCTATGCCTACAAGGAATATGCCGAGCTGTGGTTCGACGGCCATTATATCTCCACATTGGCCGAGAACATGAAGGTTACGGAAAGGGGCAAGGTTAAGGGGCTTGATAAGTCGGAATTCAGGATCGAGATGGGAAGGTATCAGGACCACTTAAGGTTAAGGCTTGAGAGCCGGTTCGGCAGTGTTGAGGCAATAATCGCCCTCACCGAC
>JAILCT010000170.1 GCA_024690425.1 Lachnospiraceae bacterium
ACGATCTTCTGGGCAACACCCTTCTTACCGTCAAGCATGATATTGTTGACGAGCTTGGTTACCACTTTGCTGTTGTATACGGGATCCGCTAATACGTCTCTTTTCTGAATATGTCCTTTACGTGGCACGTTTCTTCCCTCCTTAAACAATTAGTTTAGCTCATAGGTACTCACATGTGTTCCGCTAATGTGTTCGCGCTGATATGAAAATCTAAAAAAGTGAAAATCATCCAACACTATACTTTAGTTTTGTTTGTTAATACCTTTCTTAAGACTTACTTCTTCGGTCTCTTGGCGCCGTACTTACTGCGGGCCTGCTTACGATTGGCAACACCTGCCGTATCGAGCGTACCACGGATAACATGGTAACGTGTACCGGGTAAGTCCTTTACTCTTCCGCCGCGGACAAGAACAACGCTGTGCTCCTGCAGGTTATGACCTTCACCCGGAATGTAGCTCGTTACTTCGATTCCGTTAGAAAGACGAACCCTGGCGATCTTACGAAGAGCCGAGTTAGGCTTCTTGGGAGTAGCTGTCTTAACTGCGGTGCAGACACCCCTCTTCTGCGGAGAAGCTGTATCGATAGGCTTCTTGTGAAGAGAGTTGAATCCCTTGTTAAGAGCAGGTGCCGTAGACTTCTTTACAGATGTCTGCCTTCCCTTTCTTACTAACTGGTTAAATGTTGGCATTCTTTTCACCTCCTTATTGCACAATAAATGAGCGCATCTTAAGACACGCTCTGTTATTATATCCATATATTTTTAAGAAGTCAAGTAAATAATTAAGAAGGACAGGACCATCCCCATGGCCCTGTCCTAATGATGTATACCCCTATACACCTTTCGCTGTGCCCGAAACCGCACGGCTCTCAAGTTCTCTCTCGATCCGCATGGTCCGGAACGGATGGAACAAGCTTACGTAGTCCATCTCATCTATGTACGGCTCATTGTCGATCCCCATAACCAACAATTGCGCTATACGCTTCTTATGGCTCCTGTACCAGGTAGTGTAGAAAACCACAATGGCAAGGACTATACAGGCTACCACCACGGCTACCACAACGCTGCTGTAATCCCGCACGCCTGCACTTAACGGTACCGCATTCTCCTCTATTATCTTAAGGTTATAGCCATCCATACCTGTGTTCATATACCCCTGTTTCCTGCCCGATCGGATCCAACTTCTGCGACTTCATATATTAAGACTATGCACACGGGCAAAAAGGTTCACTTTCCGGTGTATTTTTTTGCCTTTTTGCGTTAGAATATGTATATATCTATGTCGAAAGGATCATATGCATCATGCGTAATGACAGGTATCATAACTTTAAGTTGTTCAAGCTTATTCAGCTTACTCTTCTTATTTTATTCGGAACTCTCTTCTTCTGTTACCTTAAGTTCGACCCCCTTTTGAGGGATAATATATTCTCCAACCGCAACCTTCTTACCATCTGTGTTTTTCTCTGGGCTTTCATGCTTTATTCCGCGATATGTCTCATATCCGACTTTACCCAGCTGCAGAAGGAGATCATAGAGAATCACAAGCTCCATCAGGCAGCCTATCTGGATCCGCTCACAGGTCTTCCCAACCGCAACGGCTGCGATGTCATAATAAACAAGTACATGGACAGGCAGGATGTGTCGAAGATGGGCTGTGCGCTCATTGTTCTTCCCGGCATAGAAGAGATAAACACTTCCAAGGGGCGTCTCTTTGGAGACAAGTACATACATGACTTTGCAAAAATGGTAGAGCCCCTGGGTAACAGGTACGGTTTCATCGCAAGGAACTCCGGAAACGAATTTCTTCTTATTATAGAGGACTGTCCGGCAGAAAAAATGCAGGGGTTTACAGATGCCCTGAACGTGCAGATAGAAAGATACAATGAGCAGCACGGCGAGCCGGCAATGGTTGCTCATATAGGTTATCTGCTAAACGAACAGGAAGGGCTCAAGAGCTTCCTGTCGATCGTCTCAACTTTATATTCGCGTGAAAGGTAGCGTAAATGGCTGATTTCAACCATGCTTATATAGGCAATCTTGTCATTTCCGCGCAAACGGGCTCTTCCGAAGCCTTCGCCGAGCTGTATGCAACCACTTACAACCACACCTACAACTATTCAATGCACTACTTAAGGGATGCATACCTGGCTCAGGACGCGGTGCAGGAAACCTATATATCGGCCCTGAAAAACATAAACAACATAAAGGATCCTTCGCTGTTCGTGGCATGGCTCAACCAGATATGCTTCCATGTATGCTACGATCTGTCGAGGAAGAATCATCCGGACTCCATAAGCTCCGAACTGCTTGAACTGGTTCTTGATGAAAGACTGGACCATAATCCGGATGAACATTATGAGAATAAAGAAGAAATCGATTCGGTAAAGAAGGCTGTCGAATCACTTCCCTTCCTAGAGCAGCAGGTCATTGTAATGAGGTTTTACAATGAGATGAAGCTCGAGGACATTGCCGCAGCACTGAACTGCAGCCGAAGTTCAGTCAAGCGATACATAAACAGCGGCAAGAAGGCACTATCCAAAATGCTTGGAAGGGAGGGGAAATGATGTTTTTAAGACGCGGTAAGAAATACAGCATGCCCAGGCAGGCCGCCGGCGATGTTCTTATGAACGTGCTTGAGGCATGTAATGTTGAATCATCCAATATAAATTTTGATCTGCTGGTACTTAAGGGACTGGCTCAGACCAACCTTGTCGATTCCTGTAAATGGATCGCCATAGGTTTCCTCTTCCTGGTCCTTGTATCACCGGTAGCTCTTGCCAACACGCAGCTCAAGGTCGAGAGGACTTCCATGGCTGTCGATAAGATCGTGATCGTTGATCATTCACTGTATGAAGATCATTTTACCTTAAAGCTTGCGGGAAACGATATAGACTATGATTCGATCTATGCCCGGGATAACAGCGGACGCGTGATCCTTCCCTCCGAGTGCGATACGCAGGAAGGGATCGTTACCTTCCCTTATGAGAACGAAGGACTGACCATTTACATTTCCGACACTTACGGACATACCCTGAACGCAACACTGTCAGCTTATGAGAAATAAACTACTTGCAAAATCATATATAGCAGCCTTTTTTATACTGGCGCTCGCTTTGGCAGGATGCAAAAAGTCTGTTACTCCATCCCAGCGGGAAACCGAGGTCCGGCTCGAAAGCGGGGACACATGGTCCAATGACTTTACGATCCTTATACCGAAGATGTCCGATGAGCCTGCAGGCGGGAATGAATACGTAAGCATTGACGACTCGAACAGTGCTGACGGCTATTTCTGTGTCAGATATCTGGGAACGGCCAAGAAGATAAAGCTCCAGCTCTTTAAGGACACGAGCATCACATATACCTACAACATTGCTCCGGATGAAGATGCCGTTATCCCGCTCTCCCTCGGAAGCGGCATATACAGCATTACGATATACGAAAATATCAAGGACAGTGACTATGCCATGATATATGCCAAGGATCTCGAGGTAAACCTCAGCGACGAGCTGCTGCCCTTCCTGTACCCCAATCAGTATGTATCCTTTACCGAAGAATCGGATACCACGGCTCTTGCCAGGGAACTTACGAATGACTGCGGCAGCGAACTGGATGCCGTTGCGAAGGTTTACGATTACATGATCAAGAACATCACGTACGATTATGACAAGGCCGAGAATGTACAGCCCGGATACCTTCCCGATGTCGACGAGATACTCAGGATAAAGACCGGTATATGTTTCGATTATTCAGCGGTAATGGCTGCAATGCTCCGGAGTGTCGGTATCCCCACGAGGATGGAGATAGGCTACTCGGGCGATGCCTATCACGCCTGGTTGAGCGTATATGTCAAGGATGTCGGATGGATAAACGATATCATAGAATTCGACGGTAATGTATGGACCCTGATGGATCCGACTTTCGATGCCAATGCCGGCGGCAACACAAGCCTCATCGGCGGCGGAAAGAAGACAGAGTACACCGTTATGTATAATTATTAATGATCCTAAGGGGAACCGTCGAAGACGGTGGATTCCTTATGACATAAGTATCAAAAGGAGAAAAAATGGCTGAAAAAAAGAAAAAACTCAACTACGAAGAACTGGCTCTTTTCTGCGAGCAGTTTGCCATGACACTTGACGCCGGCTTAAATCATATGGACGGTATCAATGTAATGCTCGAAGATGCCATGAGCAAGGAAGGCAAGGAGATACTTGATATCATCCTCCACGGCCTTCATGAGGGCTGCCGCTTAAACGAGGCAATGGAGCGGACCGGCGTGTTTCCGAAATACTGTCTTGATATGATCAGGATCGGCGAGACCTCCGGTAAGCTTGATGAGGTCATGCATTCTCTCTCATTCCACTACACAAGAGAGCAGAGCATTTCCGAAGGTATCAAGAATTCGCTCAAGTATCCCTTCATAATAATCGGAATGATGTTCATAGTCATCCTGGTCCTTGTCATCAAGGTCCTTCCCATATTTAACCAGGTATTTATCCAGCTCGGATCGGAGATGACTGGCTTTTCCAAGAGTCTTATGAAGTTCGGCAGCATGGTCGGAACCTATTCGGTAGTTTTTATAAGCCTGCTCATTGTACTTATAGCCCTTTATATCATCTTCCTCCGTACGGAGCGAGGGCGTGTATACTTTACATCTTTTTGCACGAAGTTCTTCTTAACGAGGTCTCTCTATGAGAAGATCGCTGT
Source organism: Lachnospiraceae bacterium (assembly GCA_024690425.1). The sequence goes on from JAILCT010000170.1 coordinate 4,706, forward strand.
CGGACGCTTTGCTTCCGGTATGGCACTTACCCTGAATGCCGGACTTCGTCCCGAAGAGAGCCTTGAGATGGTATCAACCATGGTTGATAACGAGACGGTTTCACACAGGATCGACAAGTGCCTTGACCTTGTAAGGCAGGGCGGCTCCTTTTCAGCATCTTTGGTGGAAGCCGGCATATTCAATAATCTGTATTCAAGAATGATAGCGGTGAGCGGCAAGTCCGGATCGGTTGACAAGGCACTGGAGAAGATAGCCGTCAAGTATGACGAAGAGGTTGAGTCAAGGATATCCAACCTTATATCCATTCTCGAACCGACACTGGTTATCGTATTCTCTATAATCGTATGTATGATCCTTCTCTCGGTCATGATGCCGCTCATGAGCATCATGACAACGATAGGATGATCGAAAAGGTAATAAGATGAACAGATTTACAAAACAGGACTTAAAAACAAGAATACTCGGGTCCATCAATTATTCGATCCTTCTGTTTGGCGCCATAATCGTGGTATTCCTTATCGGGATAACCAGGCTGTCGGGTTCCAATGCAGCCAATCAGCGCCAGATACTTGAAGAGGCCATAACCCGCGATATCGTACACTGCTACTCTATCGAAGGAATGTACCCTCCTACGCTTGAATATATAGAGGATCACTACGGGCTTAATTACGATCATAAACGTTTTATAATCAACTACGAATCAATAGGAAGCAACCTGATGCCCAATGTTACAATAATCGAGAGGGAATACGAATGAATATCCTTAAGCGCGACAAATCGATCGTGGATATAATCTTTATGATAACCGTATTCGGGGTCTTTATGCTCTCGGCTCTTTTTGTTGTACTGTTCGGTGCCAAGATTTACAAGAAGACTGCACACGACATGAGTGTTAACTTCTCATCACGTACATCCCTTGCGTATGTGACCGAGAAGCTGCACCAGCATGACCACCGCAACGGAGTGACAATAACCGAGGATGAGAACGGACCCGTACTCAAGTTATCACAGTTTATAAACAGTGACGAATATTGTACATATTTATACGAACATGAAGGGAACCTCAAGGAGCTTACTGTGCGTGGTGATGTAGGCCTTGTAAGAAGTGCCGGCAGGAATATATTAAAGCTTAATTCCTTTACGGCAGATAAGGTGAACGATTCCCTTTACCGTTTTAATATTGAAGATGATGAAGGAAACAGGACTCAATTCTATGTTTCCCTTTACAGTTATTCGCTTGATGAAGGGTCACAGGCTCCGGAGGGAGGTGACGTGAATGAATGATGCAGGAAGGTCTCGTTCATCCCTCTTTCTCATGGAAATGATAGTCACCATACTCTTCTTCTCACTGGCAGCTGCCATATGTGTCAGGTGCTTTGTTTCGGCCCACATGATGGGCAAGGAGACCTACGAACTTAATCATGCCATAGCAATTGCAACGGGCTATGCGGAAGTAATGAGGGGAACAGACGGCGACATTAACAGCATACAGGCTGTTTACCCTGACTCTGTAAAGGTTGATGATTCTTACCTGATGATATTCTATGATTCTTCGTTTAATCCCTGCGATCCCGAAACTGCAGTATATGCAGGCGACGTTACCTTAACACCGAACGGTGCCATACAGAATATGCATGTTAAGATCATCAGGGTAGAGGATTCGGAGATCATATATGAACTGGATGCAACGAAGTATATGAACCGGTTCAGATCATAACATAAGCTTAAAATACGAACCTTTATGCTTGCATATAAGGGAGAATAAAATATGAGAAAGAAATTCAAGGGCGGCATAAATGTCGGAACAAGTTCGGTACTCACAGCCTTCGTGCTCCTTGCCATGGTGAGCTTCGCGGCACTTACCTACTTAAGTGCCCACTCGGACTTAAACTTAAGCCGCCAGACCGCGCAGCGGACAAGTGAATATTATGAGGCTAACCGGTTGGCAGAGCTGTACATGGCCAATATAGAAGGTCTTCTGAGCAAGCATACTAAGGAATGTCATAATGCGGGTGACTATTACAGCGGGGTTCCCGGTCTCTTTGCCGATAATGACAGCATAATCACCAGCGAGGAATCAAGCAAGGACGACCCTGTCACCATAAGCTACACGGTCCCCATGAACGATTCCCTCACCCTCTATGTTACCCTTAAGACCCATTACCCGGATGAAACGGACGGCAGGCTCTTTTATATAGAGAGCTGGAATACGATAAATTCATCCAGTTTATGATACAGGGATCGCTTATTATAAAGGAGGTTTTCTTATGTCAATAGTTGATACATTAACAGCCATAACCGGCAAAGGAGCATCCGATATCTTCATAGTCGCAGGCCGCGAACTGACGTATAAGCTTAACGGCCGCATGTATACGCAGGGGGATACCAGGCTCATGCCCTCGGATACCGCGCAGATGATCGCTTCAATATATGAGCTTGGTCACAGGGAGATGACAAGGCTCGATGAGACCGGTGATGATGACTTTTCCTTCGCCCTTCAGGGTGTGGCAAGGTTCAGGATCAATGCCTATAAACAGCGTGGTTCCCTCTCGGCTGTCATCCGTGTGATCACCTTCCATATTCCCCAGCCTGAAGAACTGGGCATACCGGAGAAGATAATCTCCTTATCCGAGAGAAAGAAAGGGCTCGTGCTCATCACAGGCCCCGCAGGATCGGGTAAATCCACCACTCTTGCATGTATGGTGGATCATATCAATTCGACCAGAGAAGCTCATATAATCACTCTGGAGGATCCCCTTGAGTATCTGCACCCTCATAAAAAGAGCATAGTCAGTCAGCGAGAGGTCGTATCCGATACAGAATCCTATTTAACAGCCCTTCGTGCATCACTCAGACAGAGTCCGGATGTTATCCTTCTTGGTGAGATGCGTGATTCCGATACCATAAGCGTGGCAATGACAGCTGCCGAGACAGGACATCTGGTATTATCCACCCTGCACACCGTGGGCGCGGCCAATACAATAGAGCGTATCATCGATGCCTTCCCGCCTAACCAGCAGCATCAGATATACATCCAGTTGTCCATGGTGCTTCAGGCTGTTGTTTCACAGCAGCTCCTTCCTACCGTTGATGGTGGTATAGTTCCTGCATTCGAGATAATGACCCTTAATCCGGCCATCAGGACCAATATCCGTGAGAAGAAGATACAGAGCATCGATTCAGTCATCGATACATCTTCTCAGGAAGGCATGATCTCAATGAACACAAGTCTCCTGAACTTAATAAAAGAAGGCAAGATCTCCGAAAAGACCGCCTTCTCATATACAACAAACGCCGAAAACCTGACAAACAAGATATACTACGCCAACAAGGGAACCGGTGCTCCGGCTCCTGCAGCAAGCGAACCGCCGGCCAAGGAAAAACGCGGAATCTTATGGTAAAAATAAAGAGCCGGGGATCATTCCCCGGCTCTTCTTCTATCTGCTTTACTCTGTTTCTACAAGATCTTCTGTCTCTTCACCTTCGAGTATCTCATCATCGATCACTTCATCATCATCGATCAGTTCTTCCGTGATCTCTTTCTCAACAACTTCAACCTTTGATGCATCGGCAACCGAAGTATCGAGCATTACCTCACGGTATCTTCTCATACCCGTTCCTGCAGGTATCAGCTTACCGATGATAACGTTCTCCTTCAGTCCGATAAGAGGATCGACCTTACCCTTTATGGCTGCTTCCGTAAGAACTCTTGTCGTCTCCTGGAATGACGCAGCCGACAGGAACGAGCTTGTAGCAAGACTTGCCTTTGTGATACCGAGCATAACCTGCTTGGCTTCAACAGTCTTCTTGCCTTCTGCCTCAAGAGCCTCGTTGATGTCTTCAAGTTCGAGAGCATCCACAAGGGATCCGGGTAACAGATCCGAATCACCGTCGTCTTCGATGCGGACTTTCTTGAGCATCTGACGGACAATGACCTCGATATGCTTATCGTTGATATCAACACCCTGCAGACGGTAAACCCTCTGTACCTCCTGGATCATGTAATCCTGTACGGAACGAAGTCCCTTGATCTTAAGGATATCATGCGGGTTAACGCTACCTTCTGTCAGTTCATCACCGGCTTCAAGCACTGCGCCGTCCTGAATCTTGATTCTTGATCCGTAAGGAATCAGATAAGCTTTGGATTCACCTGTTTCCTGATTTGTGACAATGATCTCACGCTTCTTCTTGGTATCGTTGATCGTTGCAACTCCGCCAAACTCCGTGATGATCGCAAGTCCCTTTGGCTTTCTTGCCTCGAAAAGCTCCTCGACACGGGGAAGACCCTGTGTGATGTTATCTCCCGCAACACCGCC
>JAILCT010000184.1 GCA_024690425.1 Lachnospiraceae bacterium
TGACCATCTGCCCGGGCGTGACCATCGGAGAATATGCAGTCGTAGCTGCAGGTGCAGTAGTTACCAAGGATGTACCGGATTACGCGGTAGTCGGAGGCGTACCTGCCAGGGTGATCAGGATGCAGGATCCGTCTGAGCAGAGGGAATGAATAAACAAAACGGAACATGGAAACTGACGAGTTCAAAAGCGTCAACCTATTAATAAATGGAGGATTGTGCAATGGAATATGTAACACTTAATAACAAACTGGAATGTCCTGTAGTTGGGATCGGAACATTTATGCTTTCGCCTGCAGATGCGGAAAACAGTGTCAGAGAAGCACTTAAGATGGGATATCGTCTCATTGATACAGCAAACGCATATGTAAATGAGCGGGCAGTAGGAAGAGGTATGAAGGACAGCGGTGTAACGAGAGAAGAGATCTTTCTTTCCACAAAGCTCTGGCCCAGTGAATATGAGAATCCGAATGCTGTGGATGAGACTCTGGAGCGCCTTGGGGTTGACTACGTAGACCTTCTATATATCCATCAGCCTGCCGGCAACTGGCTCGCAGGATATAGACAGCTTGAGAAGGCTTATAAGGAAGGCAAGGCAAAGAGCATCGGTATATCAAACTTTGAAGGTAAGTACATCGAGGAACTGGAGACGAAGTGGGAGATCGCACCCCAGTTTATCCAGGTAGAGGCTCATCCATATTTTACCCAGAAGGAACTGAGAAAAACTCTCGATAAGTATGACATCAAGCTCATGAGCTGGTATCCCTTGGGTCACGGGGACAAGAGTCTTATAAATGAAACGGTATTTGCCGAACTTGGAAAGAAGTACGGAAAGTCTCCGGCACAGATCATCCTCCGCTGGCATACCCAGATGGGATTTGTAGTGATCCCCGGCAGCAAGAACGTGGACCATATCAAAGATAATTTCAACATTCTTGATTTTAAGCTGACGGACGAAGAGATGGCTAAGATAGCGGAACTTGATAAGAATGAGAGATATTATCACAGGACAGATGAGCAGCTTGTCCAGTTTGCAGGCTGGAGGCCGACCTTTGAAAAGGCGTGATATTAAGAGTACTGATCTACGAGCAGAAGTTTTAGATTTATACTACAGATTCAATTACACTGCTCAAATCTCATGATAAAATCTGAATAAATGAGCGACGGTATTTTAGAAAAATGCCGGAAATGTCAAAAAACTAAAATAGTTCATTGACATGGATATAAGGTTTACGGTAAATCTATTTTAGAAAATTGACGGAAACGGAAAAAACTAAAATACAATAATTGCATTTAGAGGATGTCATGGAAATCAAAAGAAATCGATATCTTGAGCGGTTGATCAGCCGGATGAACAACGGAATGATAAAGGTGGTTACGGGAATCAGAAGATGTGGAAAAACATATCTTTTGTTCCATCTGTTCTATGACTATCTCGTCCGGTCCGGTGTGTCGGAGGATAATATCATCTCGGTTCCCTTGGATGATGAGGATTATGCTGAATATACGGATCCCGGAAGACTCTATGAATATATAAAGAGCAAGCTGACTGATCCTAAGCAGAAATACTATGTGTTCATAGATGAGGCACAGTACGCGATTACCAGGGAGGAAATGAAGAATCCGGACATCCCGATCAGACTGTATGGTGTCCTGAATGGTCTTTTACGGAAGGAAAACGTAGATGTCTATGTGACCGGCAGCAATTCTAAATTTCTGTCCACAGACATCATGACAGAGTTCAGAGGGCGCGGCGATGAAGTGCATATTGCTCCGCTGTCATTTTCTGAGTTTGTTCCTGCTTTCGACGGAGACAAGATGGAAGCGTGGAGAGATTATACCTATTATGGTGGAATGCCCCACATCTTGATGGAAAAGGATGATCAGGCGAAGACGGCCTATCTGGACAGACTGAATAAGGAAATCTATGTGAAGGACATCACTGAAAGATATGATATCCGTAACGGTGAGGGGATGGAGGAACTGATGAAGGTTCTTGCCTCGGCCATCGGGTCACTTACGAATGCTCAGAAGGTATCGGATACCTTTAGTAGTAACGGGATAAAAGGGATTACTATGCCCACTATCGCAAATTATCTTGTATATCTTCAAGAAAGCTTTATCGTCCAAAAGGCAGAGAGATATGATATAAAGAGGCGTAAGTATATCAGTACGCCGTCGAAGTATTATTATTCGGATATGGGTCTGAGGAATGCATTCCTTAATTTCAGACAATATGAAGAGACACATATCATGGAAAATGTCATTTATAATGAGCTGATCTATCGGGGCTACA
>JAILCT010000014.1 GCA_024690425.1 Lachnospiraceae bacterium
ACGGTTTCTTCCGAAGAACCCTTTTGTGTACCACAGCCCATTGCCGTTGACAAAGTCATACCTCCGCAATGTATCCTGTCAAGAACTTCCTTTACATCTTCCAGCTTTTCCGGCCTTATAAGAATCATTATCTCCTTCATACCTGTATCCTCCTTACTTACCCGGCTTCAACCGGTTGATAAAAAAAGGGAGCTGTGTTAACAGCTCCCTTGCCAAATGACTTATGTCTATTTGTTATGAGCAATATAAATCATTGGCCGTATCATTTCAACTAATCAAAATACCCATTTTTCTACTACTTTTTAAGTAGATTTACTCCTTTTCCCTAATCATTTTAAACAGACCGACCCTGTTTTTTATACCTAATTTTCGGTACAGATTCAGGATATGCTTCTTAAGGGTGTTCTCGGAAATGACCAGTGAATCACAGATTGTTGTATTATCCCTTCCCTCCATAAGAAGCTTAAGTATTGTCTCTTCCCTTCTTGTAAGACCGAATTTCTCCGTTGCCGCGGAAACCGACAGCTTCTCACTTACCAGATTGCCGCTCTTTTTCTGCTGATACAGTCTGAAAGCAAGGTGGTCTTTTAACAGATCAAGGATAAATATATCATCATAGATAAAATCATCCTTTCCTATCGTTCTGTAGAATGTCACCACTCCGACAAATTCTTTTTTTCTAGCAAGGACCATCTGCAGGGAATAGTGCCATTTATTGGTCTTATACACCTTCTTATAGTAATCGGTTTCGACTCTTTTTTCATCGTCGATTATATCCGTTTCCCTGTAAATAAGCGTTCTTCCGCTATACAGTATCCCCCGGCTGTAATCGATCTCATCATAGGCTATGGACATATCTTCTTCGCAGTTGAATAAAACCGGTGACACGAGTTTTTTCTCACCGTCGGGAGACGCAAGAAGAAAATCCGCACTGTCATAATCTATGAGCATCTTCATCTGCTCAAGAAACTGCTCACGCATGTCATCTATATTGTTCATAGTGTATATCTTGTATATGATACTGTTTAACAGCATCCAGTCGTTTGTATCCATTGTTCTCATAGGCACTTCCCCCTTTTAGATTATCTGACTTTACCCCAGATCCTTAAGCCACAGGTCGGATGATGCATCACTTGGCATACGCCAGTCACCGCGGGGTGATAAAGATACCGATCCGACTTTAGGCCCGTCGGGTAAGCAGCTTCTCTTAAACTGCTGTGTAAAGAAACGTTTAAAGAAGTTCCTTGCAGCATCTTTTACATCATCTTCCTTAAGTTCGGGGTATGCCTTCATGGCATATGCAGCTGATCTTGACGGTTCAAAACCGTATCTTAACGTATAATACATAAAGAAATCATTAAGGTCATATTTACCGATCTTTTCCTCCGTTTTCTGGGCGATCTTTCCGTCATCACTCGGCGTAAGTTCGGGAGTTATCGGTGTATCGCAGATTGAAAGAAGCACTTCTCTTAATTCCTCATTTCCACACATATCCGCGTATGTACTGCATATGAACCTGACCAGTGTTTTTGGTACGGATGAATTTACCGCATACATGGACATATGGTCTCCGTTATAGGTACACCATCCGAGAGCCAGTTCAGAAAGATCACCGGTTCCCACCACCAGACCGTTTTTCATGTTTGCCGCATCCATAAGGATATATGTCCGCATTCTTGCCTGGACATTCTCATAGGTGACGTCTCCCTCACCCTGATATGTCTTTTCATGTCCCAGCTGTTCAAGGTGGAGCTTAACACCCTCCTCTATCGGAACCTCATATATTTCATCCGCCAGAAGCTCCATAAGGCGGGTTGCATTATCGTAAGTAAGCTTTAATGTATTGCCCTGACTTGGCATGGTATAAGCAATGATATTTATATCAGGGATTATCTTCTTGGCCTGCGCACACACTATGAGTGCAAGAGTGGAATCAAGTCCTCCCGATATCCCTATAATAAGATTCTTTATACCCGTAGAACGTACCCTTGTGGCAAGCCCGTTTGCCTGGATCTGCAATATCCTTTTGCATCTTGAATTTCTTGTATCGTCATCCGCGGGTACAAAAGGATTTCTCGCAACAGGATAGTCATGCTGTTTCAATATATCAGCCATTCCGCCTACGTCGGTCTTAAGCGGGCCAAGAGTTCCGATACTTACAGGTATCTTCCTGTAGGCTTCATATATGTCATTTTCGAAGGAATTCTGGCGCTGCCTGTTATGCATGATGGTACCGATATCAGCTATGGCTTTTTCTGCATGAGGATATTCCGGAAATATCGATTCGGAAAGAATGCTCCCGTTCTGCGCTATTATGCTGTGGCCCGAAAACACCAGATCCGTACTGCTCTCATATGTTCCGGATGAAGCATAAATATATGCACAATAACATGCTCCGCTCTGCTGGCTTACAAGATGCCTGCGATATTCCTGATTGCCTATAACTTCATCCGAAGCGGACAGGTTAGCTATTATATTGGCACCTGCTAAAGCTGCATGGGTGCTCGGCTTATCGGGGATCCACAGATCCTCGCATATCTCAACCCCAAGAACAGCTCCTGACTCTGCATCTTTCGCAAGTATATCCGTGCCAAAAGGTATTTCCGTCCCGTTTAGTGAAATCGTTTTCCCCTTTATATCCCTGCCCGATGCGAACCATCTGCACTCATAAAACTCCGAATAATTGGGAATATAAGTCTTAGGTATGACAGCCTTTACCCCTCCGCATGAAAGGATTGCGGCACAGTTATAGAGGCTGTTTTCATACCTTACCGGAAGACCCACTATAACCGTTTTACCAGTATTTTCAGTTTCTTTTGCTATTTCAATAATTGCCGAAACTGCACCCTGCAATAG
>JAILCT010000031.1 GCA_024690425.1 Lachnospiraceae bacterium
GGGGACCATGGTGGCAACACCCGGTATCATCATACCCAGAAGCAGGATGCCAAAGAGCATGTCCTTGCCCTTGTCATGATAGAGCTCGAATCCATAGCCTGCCAGCGAGCATACAAGCAGGCAGAGAATGGTCTGTGCAAGAGCGTACTTAAATGAGTTGCCCATTGACTTCCACAGGTTCGATCCTGCAAGCAGGTTATTGAAGTTGGTAAGTGCCTCGGTTCCGAAGAATATCTTACCCCTTGCGACATCCACCGTATTGTTGGTGGCTGCGGTCATCATCCAGTAGATCGGAAATACCGAGAAGAAGGATACGATCACCAGAACTATGTAGGAAGGAATGAGCCTTCTCTGTATCATGTTTCCCCTGATCTTAGTATTTTTATCAGTCACGTGTATCACCTACTTTCAGGTTGATAAATGCAAGTATCGCAACCATTATAAAGACAACAAACGACATGGCCGAAGCATAGCCGAAGTTGGCAACACCTGTTCCGAACGCGTTGTTGTAAATATGGTGGGACATGGTGATCGTAGTCCCCGCAGGGCCGCCGTTTGTTAAGTTGACCGACTCATCGAAGAGCTGGAGTGTACCGTTTATGGACATAATAAAAGTCATGATTATGACCGGGCGAAGGAGGGGAACGGTAACGTACCAGAAGGTCTTCCAGCCGTTCGCACCGTCGATCTTGGCCGCCTCATAGACAGAATATTCAATGTTCTGAAGACCGGCAAGATAAAATACCATGTTATAACCGGTCCACCTCCACAGAAGGCCCAGGATAATGATAAATCTTGCGGTGCTTGTGGTCCCAAGCCAGTTTATGTTGGCATCGATAAGATGCATCTTCATAAGAAGTGAATTGATAAGTCCCTGGGTTGCAAAGAGTGATTTAAAGATCAGTGAATATGAAACAAGGGATATTGAACAGGGCAGGAAAACGCAGGTCCTGAAAAATCCCTTGAACTTAAGGTCCTTGTTGTTAAGGATCTGGGCCAGGAATATCGCCACGATGAGCATTATGGGCACCTGGATAACAAGATAGAGGAATGTATTTGACAGGGACGTCTTGAATATCTTGTCCTTTACCATCCTCGTATAATTGAATGTCAGGGGTGAGCACCATTTCATGTTGGCGGCAGACCCTGTTTTGAATGAAGTCGTCAGTGCGGATACCATAGGCCAGAAGCTGAAGATAAATATCATCACGGTCGCGATGATAAGGAAGAGCCAGCCGGCGATCTTCTGCTTCCCTGCTACGGATATTGTTCTTTTCTTTTCCACGCTTGTACCCCCTTTCCGTATCTGTTCTTTTGACAAACGGGGATCGCGTTGCCGGATCCCCGTTAATCTTAATGTAACCTATATAAATACCTTCTCGTGATTATGACTTTGCTTAGTTCTGGCTTCCTGCAATCTCGAATTCGATCTGCTCCTGGATACCGTCGATCTCGGAATCAACGTCAGCACCGTTTACAACATTGGTGATAGCGTTGCCTACAAGAGTCCTTAAGTTGTAGTGGAAATCACTCTGCTGGATAACCGGTACATGTGAACCCATCTCAACTATGTCGGCATATATTGCCTGGCCATCGAAGAAGTCAACGCCTTCCTGATAAACGCTTGACTTACCTGCGCTGATGCATGTGGTGATAACACCGCCGTCCTTAAGTGCTGCATCATAGGTCTCCATCGCGCCTTCGCCGCCGCCGAATGTGTAAGCGAGGAATGCGCCTGCAAGCTCGGGCTTCTGGCAGTTAGCCGTTACATAGAGTGATGAACCGCCGTTAGCTGCGTAACCTTCCTTACCGCCGTCAAGTGTAGGGATGGTCGTAAGAGCCCACTTACCTGAGTTAGCCTCAACCTGCTCGATGGTAGGAATGATCCAGTTACCATTCATGACACCTGCCACCTGGTCACCCATGATGGTCTGGTCAGTGTACTCGCTCCAGTCGTTTGCAAGGATGATGGTCTCGTCCTTAACACCCTGTACAATAACTTCGAATATCTTCTTGAAGGTCTCGTTACCCTTGATATCAGGAGTCGTATTGTCCTTCCACTGTGACTTGCCTTCAGCCTGAAGCATCATGTAAGGAAGGTCGTTTCCTGAATGATCCATTGACAGAAGAGCCATACCTGTCTTAGCCTTAACGTTCCTTGCAACCTCAAGCCACTCGTCCCATGAGATACCTGTTACATCATCAATGGTGTAGCCGGCCTGCTCAAGGATATCGGTACGGTATGCGAAGATAGCAGTTCCGTTATCAACAGGTGCGCCGTAATGCTTGCCGTCTATTGTAGAGTATGATAACTTCTCAGCTCCGAAGTCATCCCACTTAAAGTCGCCTTCAAGGGGCTGCCATGCATCCGGATAGTCAGCATGGAACTTCTGGATCCAGTGATCCTGGAAAAGAACGATATCGGGAAGTGCCGAATAATCACCTGATGAAGCTGCAAGCGTAACTGCCTGCTCAACGTCCTGTGAACCGCCCTGCTCGATGATGTTAAGCGTAAATTCGGGATCAACTTTCTGATAAGCCTTCTCAGCTGCCTTAAGGGCAGGAATGTTGAAGTTGGCATCCCATGCGTATACCGATAATTCGTGCTCGCCTTCTGCTGCAACATCAGCTGTGGGAGCCTCCTCTGCAGGAGCTTCCTCTGCCGGTGCTTCCTCGGCGGGAGCAGCTTCTGTACCTGCGTCAGCTGCAGGAGCTGCAGTGTCAGCTGCGCCGGTTCCGCCGCATGCACTTAATGCAAGAGCGCTTACCGAAACAGCAAGGATCAATGATAGCATCTTTCTTTTCATGATTTTCCCTCCAATAAATTGAAATCTGGGCCGGTTATGTTAAAAAATAGACAATGTCGGCCATCCGGACAACCGGTTACGCAATTAATTTTACACAAAAAGGTGGATAAAATAAATGTAAAAAGCGATTAAAAAAGATGCAAATTCGAACATCGTGGGACACGGGGACGGTTCTTTTGTCTTGCTACCAGCCCTGGATCGCAAGAATATTATAGTCCTTGAGCCTGTCCCTGGATCCTTTCTTGCCCAGTTTCCACTGATATGGGGTGTTGTTCATGAACTTGACGAAATTCCGATTGAAAGTAGATGTGGACGTAAACCCGCACTCCTCGGCCACACGGTCCATGGAATAATTACTCTTCTGCATGAGTTCGCAGGCCTTCTGGATCCTGACGAGGTTTACATAATCCATTGGCGGCAGATTGACGCAGTCACAGAAGATGCGTCTTAAATGGACCTCGGATATGCTGCACTCCCTGGCAAGGTCGGCCGCCTTAAGCTCACGCGCATAATTGGCATCAACGAAACGAAGGGCCGGGATTATCTGTTCAAAATGCCTGTTGCCCTTAGCCTCCCTGTGGCTCTTACCCTCAGCGCCGTTTATCCTTACAAGCTCCAGCATAAACACGCGCAGAAGATATTTGACCATCTCACGGTAGCCGGCTCCCTTATTCCTGTACTCATCAAATATCTTGCGCACCAGCATGGATACTTCCGGGTACTCATTGATCCCATAGATCGCAGCCCTGCTGTTTATCAGTTCAATATTTTCCCTCTGCATGACCGGTTCATCGGGGAATATCTCCTCCATGACCCTGTTTACATCAACAAAAAGGAATTCCCAGTAGTCGGTCTTCTCGGATACGGTCGTATGGGGGTAGTCAGCCGGTATGGTCGTGAAAGTTCCGGAATCGTAGATAAGGCGTTCGTCATTAAAGCCCAGGATCCCATGGCCCTCGTAGCAGTAGCCTATCTCGAAGAGATTGTGGAAATGAAGATTATCCACGTCCATCCCGTAGATCCTCTTCCATTTGTCACCTATAAGGGCCAGAGCGGACTCACCCTTCGGTATCTCATAAAACCTGAATTCAACTGTTGCGGTATTCTTCCCAGCCATGATCCATCTCCCGGTCAAAATCACGGATTCTTTTATTCCTATATTTTAAGGCATGATCATCCAATGCTCTCAAGCTCTATCAACACGCCCCTGAAATCCCCTGCCATATCGGGAGATCCTTCATTTATAAGAAGGCCGGCATTCATTATCGTATCCCCGTGCAGGATGAACTCTTGCGACATACGAAGCGCTTCTTGTGCGGGTGACTCTGCGGCTTCCCCGTCAGGATCGTCAAAGCTCCATGGCCTTATCGACGGATATTCAATTCCGAGCACCCTCTTATCACAGGTTATGCGGTATGCTTTATCAGGATCAAGCCCCTGAGGCTTTATTAGTACACTCCTGCTGTTCGGCCGTGATAGAACCTTGATATATGTGATGAGGGCGCGTGACTTTTCCTGCGACACCACCATCCAGCAGTCATTATACCCATTCTCCCTGTAGGATGATATCCTGTAATAATCACCGGTCCTTACAAGGCTGTTGTACTTATGATACATCTCAACCTGTGATGGGATCAGATTGCGGTCTTCCTGCGGGATCCTTGTGATATCAAGCTCGTATCCGAAGGTTCCTGCCAGCGCGACATATCCCCTTGTCTCAAAGGGAGTCATACGACCCACCGTATGATTGGGGCAGTCACTTATGTGGGCTCCCATGCTCGATAAGGGATAAACGATCGCCGTACCTTCCTGGATGCTGAGCCTCTCGATGGCATCCGTATCGTCCGAGCACCAGATCTGCGGGCTGTAGTAAAGCATGCCGGGATCAAACCTCGCGCCCCCGCCAGAGCAGTTCTCAAGAAGAAGGTCGGGAAAGTCATCAAGGAGCCTTTGCTGCATATCATATACACCCAGCATGTATCTGTGGAAGAGCTCACCCTGTCTGTCGCTCTCAAGGGCATAGGATCCGATATCGCAAAGCCCCCGGTTCATGTCCCATTTAACGTACTCAATATTGGCGCTTGACAGGACAGCCTTTATCCTTGAATAGATCTCATCAACGATCTCCCTGCGCGACAGGTCGAGCACATACTGATTCCTCATAAGAGTCGCCGTCCGTCCGGGTATCGCGATCGCCCAGTCAGGATGCTCACGGTATAGGTCGGAATCGGGTGATATCATCTCGGGCTCCAGCCAGATACCGAACTTAAGCCCTCCCTTATTCACCTCATCAACCAGGTACTTAAGCCCTCCCTCTATCTTGTCTTCGTTAACAAACCAGTCCCCGAGAGCCATATTATCGGAGCTTCTGTTCCCAAACCATCCATCATCCATAACAAGCATCTCGATCCCGCTCTTAGCCGCTTCCTTCGCTATGGCAATGAGCTTATCCGTATCAAAGTCAAAGTAGGTCGCTTCCCAGTTATTTATAAGGATGGGCCTTGGCGCTTCCTTATATTTATTATTCCTGCAGGCTCCGCATATGAGATGGTCTCTGAAGAGCTTATGGAATGTCCGGCTCATACGGCCGATACCATCGCCTGAATACACCATGATTGCTTCCGGTGCATTAAATGACTCTCCAGCCTCAAGCTTCCAGCCAAATCCCTCCGGATTTATACCCACAAGGCATCTTAAGCTGTTATGCTGAGACCTCTCAACACTTGCAGTAAAATTACCTGAATATACGAAGCTGAAGCCATACACCTCTCCCTGTGTCTGCGTGGTATTCCTTCCCGCCACTGCCATGAAAGGATGCATCTGATGGGAGCTCTCTCCACGTATCGAACTCACCTCATGCCTTCCGTATCCTATAGGGCTCCTGTCTATATGTCTCTCCCTTGCCCAGCTTCCGTGAAGTGTGATAAGATCATGGTCCTTACAGTCCATATCAAGGCACAGGGATAAGGCCTTGCGAAGGAAAATGGTTCCCTTACCGGTATTCTCATATCTGACGCTTCTGGTTATCGCGTCAATGCCCTCAAATACTGAATAAGAAAGCACCGTGACCAGTCCGGTCAATTCGTCTTTAAGCTCTATTTCAAGGGTCTCACAGTCACTTTCATCGCCATAAGCCGACGGTAGTCTCTGTATATTCGGCTTACCCTTATATATCTTATGGTTTGCATAACTAAGCTGGCATCCCTGGTGGCCGCCTTCTGTTTCAATCCTTAAGCAGCCGGTCCGTCCGTCACCGACGCCTTCTGTCGGATACTCAAAAAACGCCGCGTCGAGAAAGCTTCCCCTGTCTCTGTTATTCACGGACG
>JAILCT010000042.1 GCA_024690425.1 Lachnospiraceae bacterium
GTTCTTCATCCAAGAGTGGCGGCCATCACTGCCTTTATGGTATGCATGCGGTTCTCTGCCTCATCGAATACCACATCGGAATACTTCTCAAACACCTCGTCCGTGACCTCCATCTCACTGAGTCCGAACTTCTCGCCCATCTCCTTGCCGATCTCCGTCTTCAGATCATGAAAGGCTGGCAGGCAGTGCAAGAAGATTGCATCCTTCTTGGCCACGTTCATGATATCCATCGTCACCTTATAAGGCGTGAGGTCACGGATACGCTCCTCCCATACCTCATCCGGCTCACCCATGGATACCCACACATCAGTATATATCACATCTGCGTCCTTTGCCGCATCAAAGGCATCCTCGTTAAAATCTATCGTACCGCCGCTTATCTTGCAGAATTCCCTGCATTCCTCTATAAGCTTCTCATTGGGAAAATACTTCTTCGGTGCCGCAGCCACGAAATGCATCCCCATCTTGGAGCATGTTACCATAAGGGAATTTCCCATGTTATATCTTGCATCACCCATATATACGAGCTTGCGTCCTTCAAGGGAACCCAGATGTTCGCGTATGGTCAGAAGATCGGCTAACATCTGCGTAGGATGATATTCGTTTGTCAGTCCGTTCCATACGGGCACCTGCGCATATTTTGCCAGTTCCTCGACCTTCTCCTGTCCGTAGCCTCTGTATTCGATGCCGTCAAACATCCTTCCGAGCACCCTTGCGGTATCGGCAAAACTCTCCTTCTTGCCTATCTGTGCGCTCTTAGGTTCAAGATATGTCGTACCTATGCCCATATCATGAGCAGCCACTTCGAAGGAGCAGCGTGTCCTTGTGCTCGTCTTTTCAAAAATGAGCGCGACATTCTTACCCTGATACATACGGTCAAATATCCCCTGCTTCTTCTTGGCCTTAAGCTCGGCCGCAAGATCAAGGAATTCCATGATCTCCTCTTTGGTAAAATCTTTCAAAGTCAAAAAGTCACGTCCCTTAAGACTCATAATAACACTTCCTTCCGAATATAAAAAAGATAAATCCAATTTTACAATAAATCAAAAGGCGGCGCAATACACGCCGCCTTATATTATTTATATTTTCTTACAAATCCGATCATAAGGAATCCACTGCTTCACGATATTCACTTATGACGACTACCAGAATACATGATTGCCTATGACCATTCCCTGATATCCGGAACTTACAGGCCTGAACCTTGTTGCCGCACCTACCGGCGATGCTCCCGAAAGCGCTGCCTGCGCTGCCGCTACACAACTTGCCTTGGGACCCTGGGCACATATCTGGGCTACCTTGCCGCTTCCTGCCGGTGAGAACTGACCCTTGGCATATATCACCGAATACAGTGAATTGCCGAACCTTCCGGTGCGAAGCCTGTTCATGACTACTGCACCTACAGCCACCTGGCCCTCAGGTATTTCATTTCCTGCTTCACTCTGGATGAGCGATGCAAGAAGAGTAACATCATCATAATTTGCAGCACTTGCATTGCTTACTGCGGTCGCTGTCTCGGAAGATCCCGATGATCCTGACGAAGAACTGCTCTTTGCTGCCTTGGAACTCTCCTTGGCCTTCTTCTCTGCTTCTTCCTTAGCCCTTATGGATTCGATCGTCTCACCTTTACCGATCTCATCCGATACCGTAACATATTCACTCGATACATATCCGACCGTACCGTCTGCAAATTCTACCGATACCCAGTCACCCAGTTCCTCAACGACCTCTATCGTATCTCCTTCCGCAAGAAGATCGTAGATACCCGCCTCCTGGCTGGGCTCCTTCCTTACTCTTAAGCAGGAAGTCTTGGATGTTGCCATCTTCTCAACCACTGAATCGGCAAGTTTTTTTGCATCCGCGCCGAATAACAGAAAATCGTTCTTAACCCATCCCGTAACCTTGCCGGTCTTTAACTTGGTCCATCCGGAGCCCTTCTCAAGTATCTCTCCGGCACATTCCTTATAGAGCTTACCGACAAGCTCCGAGTCCTCCGATGACTCAGCCCTGATGTTCACAGCCTGGTCAACATTGGCCATTGCCAGCTTCTCGTAGCTGATCCCTGCAACAGATCCACTGAGATCAACACTTTCAGCCGGTTCTTTATCATTTGATGTTTCACCCACCTTGATGTCTATGGTGGAACCCTTATCTGACCCTTTACTATCCGATGAGGTATTAGATACCGTCATCTTTGCCGAGGCAACAGTCACTGACTTGGTAATAGTCTTGCCTGTTGCAAAAACACTCTGCATACCCCCCTGCATCACGGTTGCCATGACGACTAACGTCATCAATGCCGCCGCACAAGTATGCATTCTGTTTTTCATGATATCCTCCTGTATAGTCGGTGACGAGCCTTTTACCACAATTTGTAGCCAACTTTGATATGTTATACCACATATTGTAATTGTTACAAAAAAGTTACAAAAATTTAGGTCACCGAACTATACTATAGCAGGATTCAATTCAATTGTCAAATTTTTGTTACAAAAAGATTGCAAAAATGTTGCAAAATTTAAGTAAACCGAATTAATTTTCTATAAACTTCTCGACTTGTCCGCGCAGGCTCTTTCGGCCTCTATAACTGCCGAACGAAAGCCCATATTTTCTAGCACCGCGACCGCATCTATCGTCGTGCCTGCCGGCGAGCATACCATATCCTTAAGATCTGCAGGATGCCTTCCTGTCTCAAGTACCATCTTTGCGCTTCCGAGCACTGCCTGAGCTGCCATTTCATAAGCTGTCTTCCTGGGGAGTCCCTCAGCCACGGCACCGTCTGCCATTGCCTCTATCAGCATGAACACGTAGGCAGGCGAGCTTCCGCTTACCGCAACAACCGCATCCATATGGCTCTCCTGTACTTCATAAGCCCTGCCGAAACTGTTCAATATGTTAAGCACTTTCTTAAATTCATCATCGCTCACGAGCTCATTGCGGCATACTCCGGTACATCCCTCTCCGACAAGAGCGGGGGTGTTAGGCATGCATCTTACCAGCTTTACGGGCTTGCCGTATTTTTCACGAAGCCACTTAAGTGTTTTGCCGGGAGCTATGGATATGATCACGGTATTTTCACTTACAGTATCCTTTATATCCTCTATCACGTTCTCATATACCTGTGGCTTTACCGATGTTACCAGGATATCGGCTCTTGCCGCTGCATTATTGGAACCTGCTGACGTAATGCCGAACTTTTTTACTGTCTCTTCTACTCTCTCAATACTTGCATCCGCCCCGATTATGTCGGATGC
>JAILCT010000095.1 GCA_024690425.1 Lachnospiraceae bacterium
GATGTTTAATCCGGTGAAGATAATATCACGATCAGGGAAGATAGTTCCGATGATAACACGCAAGTTCACGGTGGCGGCCATATTCATACCGGTGTTAAATGCCATTCTCTGCCTCTTCTTTACGATGCATGCGTACGATAAGACGGGCGGATGGACCTTTGATTACATCGAATCATTCATCCTTATCCCCTCGATGTGCATTTTTTATATCGCAAAGTCAATTGCAAGGGATATCACCGTTTCGGATAAAGCGTACAGGATCATCGCACACGCGGGAAGCTGCGTGTTTGCCATATATCTTTTCGAAGAGATGATACGTGAAGATATAGCGATGAACATTTACAGGATGTGGGGCGGTTCGTGTCCCCTTCTGATTTTGTTCATCCCTTATGCGGTGACAGTCTATGCGATCGGGATGATCATAGCGTCGCTGCTTAAACTGATACCGGGCATTAAGAGGTTCTTGTAGGTCATATATGGAATTTACAAACGAACAGTTACAGGCAATTGAATCAAGGGGTGAGAACCTTCTTGTATCCGCAGCCGCAGGATCGGGTAAGACAGCCGTTCTTGTGGGGAGGATAATAAGAAGGATACTTTCCGATGACAAGCCGGTCGATATCGACAGGCTTCTTGTCATGACCTTTACCAGGGCAGCTGCCGAGCAGATGAAGGAGAAGATCCTTAAGGCGATAGAAGACAAGAGGAGCAAGGATCCTTCAAACAGGAATCTGATAAGGCAGGCTACTCTTGTGCACAACGCGAAGATATCGACGATCCACGGTTTCTGCCTGGATGTCATTAAAAATCATTTTCAGGAGATAGGATTGGATCCCGGCTTCAGGGTGGCTGATGAGGGCGAGTGCAAGCTCCTTAAGGCAGATGCCCTTGAAAGGGTCATCGAAAAGGCTTATGAGGAGGGAAGCGATGACTTCGTATACATGGTGGAATGCCTTAGCACAGGGAGGAGTGACCGTGTACTTGAGGAAATCATCTTAAACATGTATGAATTCTCAATGAGTGATCCGGATCCCGATGAATGGCTTAAGAGATGCCTTGATGCATACGACGATAAGGAAGACGGGGACCCGGAATGGTCAAGGATCCTTACGGATCATGCAGGAATGATACTTGCCGATGCCTATACAAGTGCCATGAGGGCAAGTGGACTGACCGGGGAGGAAGCAGGCCCCTACATGTATGAGCCTGCCGCAGAGGTTGATATCGAGCTTATAGAAAGGCTTAAGGGATGTAAGTCCTATGAAGACCTGAGGACGGGCCTTGCCGGAGCTGACTTTGTACGCCTTAAGAACAAACCAAAGGACGGCCCGGATGTTGACGAAGACCTTAAGGAGGAGTTTAAGGCCTTAAGGGAAGCATATAAGAAGATTATAACGGACTTAAAGCGTGACTTTGCCCTGCCTGAGGATGAACAGGAGAAAAGGATCAGGGCATGTTATCCTGTTGTTAAAGAGCTTGTTAAGCTGACAGAGCGTATGAGGGATGAGTTTTCGGCCCTTAAGAGGGATAGGAAGGTCGTGGATTTTTCAGATCTTGAGCACCTGTGCATTAAGATACTTAAGGGAAATGACGGGGCCACGGCAGCGGAATACAGGGATTTCTTTGAAGAGATATATGTCGATGAATACCAGGATTCCAACCTTGTCCAGGAGGAGATACTTAAGTGCATCACAAGGGGCAATAACCTCTTTATGGTGGGAGATGTCAAGCAGTCAATATACAGTTTCCGTCTGGCCAGGGTCCAGCTTTTTACACAAAAGTATGAGGAATATGAGAGCAGGGAAGGAACGGGCAATCGGAAGATAGACCTGTCGAAAAACTTCAGGAGCAGGCAGTCGGTTCTTGCCTGTGTTAACGAGTTGTTTGAGCAGATCATGAAACAGGAATTCGGATCTGTAAGGTATGATGAGGCAGCGAGGCTCTATTACGGCGCTGACTATCCGGAAGCGGTTAAGGATCAGGACAGGAGCGAGCTTATACTTGTAGAGCACCATGATGATACTGATGACCGTGAGCTTGAGGCTAAGGCGATAGCAGCCAGGATAAAGGCACTGATGAAGGACCAGATGATCCATGACCCTTCGGATGAAGACAAATACAGGATGCGGCCCATCAGGTACTCGGATATAGTGATACTTCTGCGTACCGCCAGGGGCTGGGATGATACCTTTAAGAAGGTCATATCGGCGGAAGGTATCCCGGTGCACACGATGAGCCAGGAGGGCTACTTTGAAGCGTCGGAAGTCAAGACTTTGTTAAACTACCTGAATATCCTTGATAATCCCCTTCAGGATATATGCATGGCATCAGTCCTTAAGTCATGGTTTGGGGGATTCAGTGACGAAGACCTTGCCCTTCTTAAGGTAAACCATAAGGATAAGTACCTGTACGGGTCCCTCAGGG
This sequence comes from Lachnospiraceae bacterium, assembly GCA_024690425.1. Next base: position 2,425 of record JAILCT010000095.1, read on the forward strand.
CCTGCGCACAGGGGGAAAACGGAGAGCTTGGAACAAGAGCAGCCGTCTTTCTCGAGCGGTTTGATAAGATCAGGGAGAAGACCGGATATACACCCGTAGCGGATATCCTTTTGGAGCTTACGGACTCAGGTTACGGGCTATATGTAAGTGCCCTGCCTGACGGAAGGAAGAGAAGCGCCAATGTAAACATGCTCATCCAAAAGGCAGAAAACTATGGGAAGACCTCTTACAAGGGTATCTTCCATTTTGCGAGATACATCAGGATGTTAAGAGATTATGAGATCGACTATGGTGAAGCCAATATCCTTGATGAGAATGATGATACCGTAAGGATCATGACCATACACAAGAGTAAGGGTCTGGAATTCCCTGTCTGTTTTGTGGCAGGATGCCATAAGGACTATAACATGATGGATGCATACAGGAGCGTCATTAACGATATAGATCTGGGACTGGGTATCGATCTTGTGGATCCGAAGCGCAGGCTCAAACAGACAACTGCAATGAAGCGGGCCATAGTTATCAAGAAGGAGAGTGAGATATTGGCGGAAGAGGAGCGTATCCTCTATGTTGCCATGACCAGGGCCAAGGAAAAGCTCATATTGACCGGCATAGTCAAAAACCCTGACAGAGACCTTATGCCAAAGGGTTTATTGAAGTGCTGTAACTATTTAAGCCTTATTGTCCACGGCCTTAATGAAAAGGGGATTCCCTCACTTACGACCAAAAACATCACGGCTGCCGATATTATAGATGAGGCCGTGGCAGAAGCGGTAAAGGACCGGGCACGCAGGGAAGAGATCCTTGCCGTGATGGGAAAGAGAAATGATGCTGCAGCACATGAACCTCAGGGAAGGTTTTCCTTCAGGTATCCTTATGAGAATGAAGGGAAAGCCTTTGAGAAGGTATCCGTAACGGAGCTTAAGAGGAGAAGCATGGAGGCTGCGGATGATCCGGAGCTACCGGTTCAGGTACACGAGATATATCCGCCTGAGGAGATCAAACCGTACATTCCCGACTTTATACGTGAGGGAGAAACGACAATACCCGCAACCCTTCATGGAACTGCTGTCCACAGGGTCTTTGAAGTATGGGACTATTCGAGAGGTACAGCTGACAGAGATATAGAGGAATTCCTTGAATATGTTAAGAATGAAGGTCTGATGGAGGAAGCCCTTGCAGGCTGTGTGACCATATCCGAGATAAGCGGATTCTTAAACAGCCCGCTCGCAGCACGTATGAAGAAGGCTGATGAGCAGGGTCTTCTGTACAGGGAGCAGCCCTTCATGTTCTCGCATGACGGGATCATCATCCAGGGTATAATAGATGCGTTCTTTTTGGAGGACGATAAGATAGTGATCGTCGATTACAAGACTGACAGGGTGAATGATATAAATGACCTTGCGGACCGTTACCATGTCCAGCTTGAATACTATGCACTGGCCCTTAAGAGCATGCTTGATAAGGAGATAGGTGAACTTGTCATCTATTCCACAAGGTATAAAGATATTGTAAGTATTCCCACTGCTGTGGTAAACTGAACCTATGGATAATAAATTCGATACCGCAACCGTAATATCAATCGTTACGGGTACAATATTACTGATAATAACCTTTGTTTCGGTTTGGAGCACTCCCTTTATCCCGGATGAATGGGCGGTCCGCATCGGCGGGATAGCTCTCGTCCTTGTCGCATCCATAAGCGGAACCCTTACAGGGCTTATGGTACCTGTTTTTTCCTGCCTTCTTACAGGCATAGTCCTAAACAGGCCCGATACCTTTGTGCAGATGGGCCTTCTTCTTGTGACAGGTGTGATCACGGGTCATTATGCGGATAAGATAGGAGTTAAATACGGGAAGTTCCGCGGTATATCAATCCTCGATTTTGCAGTGATAGAGACAGGAGCTGCAGTTATAAGCTGGCTGTGCCTGTATCCGCTCCTGCATGTGTATGTATACAGGCAGGACCTTCGTATAACGGTGCCCCACGGCCTTTTGGAGTGCGTCATATCAGTAGGAGTTAAGATATTTATCTGTCTGCCCGTACTGCTTATCTTTAATCATTTCTTCCGGAAGAGACAGATGGTGGAGGATGCAAGGCGAGAATACCTGTATCACGCCGGGAAGTAGGGGTCATGCTGTTTACTCTTTTAAACTGGTTGTACATCCTGATAACATGCTTTATATGCGGTTTTTTTGCCCTTACACGTATCACCCCTCATGCGAAGGGAGGAGATAAGAAGGTAAGGGCAGGTGGATGTGTTATATGCGGCATTGCCGTGCTTACTGCTTACAGCGAATACTTCAGCCTGTTTGCAGGTGTGGGGATCGCTGCGAATCTTGCACTTATCGTTGCATGTCTTATATTTGCATTTATTGACAGGAAGAAATACCGGGAATACGCAAGGACCATTGCTATGCGGTTCAGGAGTGGCAGATATGGCAGGCTGATCCATATGACAGCTCTTGTCGTTTCCCTCTTGATAATTCTTGTATGTGCTTATTTTACAGCTTCTTCTAACTTTACCTATGATACCGGGACCTATCATGCCCAGAGTATCCACTGGATCGAGACATACGGTGTGGTCAGGGGCCTTGCCCATATGCAGACAAGGCTTGGGTTTAACAGTTCCTATTTTGCCTTATGTGCCCTGTATTCGTTTCATTTTCTGGGTCAGTCCATGCATGCTCTTTCCGGCTTCCTTGCAACCTTTGTGATGGTGTATGCACTCCATGGATATGCATCGCATTTTAGTATCGATCAGGGAGAGACAGACGGAAGGGGCATTCGCATCGGAGTCAGTGATTTTCTGAGGCTGGCCCCATTTGCATATTTTATCATCATAGCATCAGAGATCACATCCCCGGCAACCGATTATGGTGTTATATGGATGATCCAGTGGCTTATCATAAGATGGGCGGAATGTGTTGAAGAAGATTCGGACGGGACAGAATATGCTCTCCTGAGTGTTCTTTCAGTGTTTTTAATAACCGTTAAGCTAAGTGCCGGGCCGCTTATATTGATAACTGTTTATCCTCTCATTTATCTGATACGTGAGAAGAAGCTTATTGATATCCTTAGGTATATATCATATGGTCTTATACTGACCCTTCCCTTTTTCATAAGGAACTACCTTATCACCGGATGGCTTGTCTATCCATTTCCTGCGATCGATCTTTTCAACCCTGATTGGAAGGTACCCCTTGAAGGGGTAAGGCATGAAGCGGATGAGATAGTTGTATGGGCACGATATACCAAGGATACAGCCCTTATCGGCCAGGGGATAAGGGAATGGTTCCCGGTATGGTGGCAGGAGCAGGGACAGGCTAACAGGTTTCTGTCATCGTCGGCATTTTTGGGATGTATTGTGATCATTATAAGAACCGCACTTTTCTTTCCCTCTCTGATATCATCGAAAGGTACATCCGGCGGGGAGGATAGAAGGTTGGCCCATTTCTTCCTCGGGGGGATACTTCTTGTTTCCTTCCTGTTCTTTATGATAAAGGCCCCTTCGAACAGGTTCGGATACGCATATATACTGATGCTTCCCCTGTTTGCGGCAGGTGACCTGTGTACGGGACAGGTCCCGAATATGCTTAAGAACATTAAGAAGAAAGAATCCGCAAGGGTATTATCTGTGGCCGGTACCGTCATCCTGACAGCGGTTACCGTTCTTGACGCTGTTGCCTTACTTAAGGGATTAAGGCTCTATGCGGGTGATGATAAGAGATATGCTCTTGATACGGGTATCGGAGAATATCTTGTTTCGCAGAGGGATTATCCTGATGCAAAGTATGACAGTGAGGAATGGGAAGGGATGACAATTTTCTATCCGGAGACAGAAGGAGATCAGATATGGTACCGCGCTTTTCCGGCTATCCTGTACAGGGGAAACCTTGAAGGTACTGAGCGCAGGGGGGCCTCGGTAAAGGACGGGTTCAGGTTAAAGTAGATTTATTGTGACTTTTGTGGTATCCTATTAAAGGTTGGTTAAAAATGCATCCTGTTATGCAGATAAGATGGATACAGGATGTGAAGGGACAGTAACATGGACTACAATAACGGAAACCAGAATAATTATATAAGACAGCCCGGCATGGGACAACCGGGAATGCAGCAGCCGGGTATGGGAATGCCGAATCCGGGAGCAGGTAATCCCGGGTATGTCAATCCCGGAATGCAGCGTCCGCCAATGGGTAATCCGAATATGGGCCCTAATTCAGGCAATCCGAATGTTGTTAATCCGGGTTATGCTAATCCTAATATAAACAGGCCTGTAATGGGTAATCCCGGAATGCAGCAACCGGGAATGGGACAGCCCGGCATGGGACGACCTGGAATGCAGCGTCCGCCTATGGGTAACTCCGGGATGAGGAATCCGAATGCAGGTAATCCCAGCAGGGCAGATATAGCAAGCAGCAGGCTCGCGCGAGAGATCGAGAAGAGCGTGAGCGGCGAGAGAGCGGCAGCGGAATCATCAAGACCCGAGAGGCCGGGTATCAGACAATTACAGGGCCGCTTAGGGAACGGACGGGGTGCACTTGCAGGTTTTGCGCTTCCTGAGAATGTCGTGAACGGATTGAGCGGATTTGCATCATATATTTATGGCGGTATCCTTGTGATATGCCTTGTAATATCTCTTATTGCCTACGGAAGGACACATAAGGGTGGAGCGGGCAGGACCGTATCAATTCCTACGGATATGCTTACTTATAACGGAATATTCCGTAATGCCTATGAGAAGGCAAGCTCCGGAGGGCTTGCGGGAGCAGGAAATACGGATGGTGTATTATATGATGATGA
>JAILCT010000057.1 GCA_024690425.1 Lachnospiraceae bacterium
ACGGACGGCCAGATTTATCTTGAGACCGAGATGTTCAATTCTGGATTCCGTCCGGCCGTTAACGGAGGATTGTCCGTATCCCGTGTCGGCGGTGCAGCCCAGATCAAGGCCAAGAAAAAGAACGCTGCTCCCATCCGTACAGAGCTTGCCCAGTATCGTGAGCTTGCAGCTTTTGCCCAGTTCGGATCAGAGCTTGATGCCGATACCAAGGAGAAGCTGGCACAGGGTGAACGTATCAAGGAGATACTTAAGCAGCCTCAGTACCAGCCCATGCCGGTTGAATATCAGGTAATCATCATCTTTGTTGCGGTAAACAAGTATCTGCTTGATGTACCGGTTGACAGGGTAGTTGATTTTGAGAAGGAATTCTTCGAATACATCAGGACCAATATTCCCGAGGTTCCCACATCCATAAAGGAGACCAAGGTCATATCCGAAGATGCGGAAGCCAAGCTTAAGAAGGCTATCGAAGATTTCAAGGGAGAGTTCCTTAAGTAAGACAGTATATCAGGTAGGTGATAATATATGGCCTCAATGAGAGATATAAAAAGGCGTAAGACCAGCATACAGAGTACACAGCAGATCACCAAGGCCATGAAGCTTGTGTCTACGGTCAAGTTGCAGAGGGCCAAGACGAGAGCGGAACGGTCCAAGGCGTATTTTAACTGCATGTACGAGACCATAAAGGGCATGATAAGAAAGACAGATCATATTGACCATCCCTATCTTATCAGGGGGACTTCCGAGAAGAAGGCTGTTGTGGTCATCACGTCAAACAGGGGACTTGCAGGCGGCTATAATTCGAATATAGTCAAGCTTGTCACAGGTTCCGACCTTGATAAGAAGGACGTTCTTGTTTATGCGATAGGTAAGAAGGGCCGTGATGTGCTCAAAAGGCGCGGCTATGAGATCAAGGCGGATTACTCGGAAGTAATTAACGAGCCCCTCTTTAAGGACGCCATGGATATAAGCGAAGCCCTTCTTGATGCATATACCAAGCAGGAGATCGGTGAGATATGGCTTGCTTACACCGGTTTTAAGAATACGGTGAGCCATATACCGACACTTATCAAGCTGCTTCCGGTGGATGCGGGCGATGCTTCCGAAGATGAGGGTTCAAAAACGTTAATGAATTACGAACCTGAGGAAACCGAAGCTCTTGATCTTATCATACCCAAGTATGTATCAAGCATTATCTACGGAGCGCTTATAGAAGCGGTAGCCAGCGAGAACGGAGCCAGGATGCAGGCAATGGATTCGGCTACGAGCAATGCCGAGGAAATGATCGGAACGCTGGAACTTCAGTATAACAGGGCCCGTCAGGGTCATATCACGCAGGAGCTTACCGAGATCATCGGCGGAGCCGAAGCACTGAGCAGTTAAAATATATTATTATTTTAAAGGAGAAAGACAGTGGCAGAGAACAAAGGAAAAATCACCCAGATCATCGGTGCGGTCCTTGATATCAAGTTTGCGGACGGAGAGCTTCCGGAGATAAACGAAGCCATCAGGGTTCCCAAGGAGGATAAGTCGGAGCTTACCGTTGAGGTAGCCCAGCACCTTGGAGATGACACCGTAAGGTGTATAGCCATGGGACCTACCGACGGACTTGTCCGCGGAATGGATGCGATCGCAACAGGTTCTTCGATAACCGTTCCCGTAGGTGAGAACACACTGGGAAGAATATTTAACGTATTGGGTCAGCCCATAGATAACAAGCCCGCTCCCACGGATGTTCAGTATTTCCCCATCCACAGGAAGGCACCTGAATTTGAGGAGCAGTCAACAAACGCGGAACTCCTCGAGACAGGTATCAAGGTCGTTGATCTTCTGTGCCCTTATCAGAAGGGTGGTAAGATCGGCCTCTTCGGTGGTGCCGGCGTTGGTAAGACGGTCCTTATCCAGGAGCTTATCAGGAACATCGCGACAGAGCACGGCGGATATTCCGTATTTACAGGTGTTGGCGAGCGTACCCGTGAGGGTAACGACCTTTACCATGAAATGTCGGAATCGGGCGTTATCGATAAGACTACAATGGTATTCGGTCAGATGAACGAGCCCCCCGGAGCAAGAATGAGGGTTGGACTTTCAGGTCTTACGATGGCCGAGTACTTCCGTGATCAGGGCGGTAAAGATGTCCTCCTCTTCATTGATAATATCTTCCGTTTCACACAGGCAGGTTCAGAGGTTTCGGCCCTTCTCGGACGTATGCCTTCTGCCGTTGGTTATCAGCCCACACTCCAGACGGAGATGGGTGCTCTCCAGGAGAGGATAACATCAACCAAGAACGGATCCATTACATCGGTACAGGCCGTATACGTGCCTGCGGATGACCTTACGGACCCCGCTCCGGCAACAACATTTGCCCACCTTGATGCAACGACGGTTCTTTCACGTCAGATAGTTGAGCTGGGTATCTATCCCGCAGTTGATCCTCTTGAGTCGACATCCAGGATACTTGATCCCAGGATCGTCGGTGAAGAGCATTACAGGGTTGCCAGGGGTGTTCAGGAGATACTTCAGAAATATAAGGAACTTCAGGATATCATTGCCATCCTTGGTATGGACGAGCTGTCTGAAGAAGATAAGCTTACCGTATCAAGGGCCAGGAAGGTACAGAGGTTCTTATCACAGCCTTTCTTTGTTGCAGGTCAGTTCACCGGACTTGAAGGCCGTTATGTGCCGATCAGCGATACGGTACAGGGCTTCAAGGAGATACTTGAAGGTAAGCATGATGATGTACCGGAGAGCTACTTCCTCAGTGCCGGCGGCATAGAGGATGTACTTGCCAAGGTTAAGGCTAATAAGTAAGAGGAGTAACCGATGGCTGATGAAAGAGCTTTTGCATTAAAAATCATTACTCCCGACAGGGTCTTCTATGAGGGAGAAGCCATAATGGTGGAGTTCAGGACAACCGAGGGTGAGATCGGTGTTCTTAAGAACCACATCCCGTTAACCTGTGTTATAGCACCGGGGCTTCTCAGAATAAGGGAGACGGATACAGAAACCAGGACAGCTGCTCTTATCAGCGGTTTTGCTGAGATACTGGGTGACAGTGTTACTATCCTGGCTGAGGTTATAGAATGGCCGGATGAGATCGATGTAAGCCGTGCCGAGGAAGCGCGCATTCGTGCAGAGAGACGTCTTGCCGAGAAGGCTGACACCACGAACATGAAGCGTGCAGAACTTGCACTGCAGAGATCGGTAGCACGAATAGAAGCTGCAAAGAAATAGATATTTTTAAATGAGAAAGAAGCTCCTCAGGGCACTCATAAGACTTGGCATACTTTTCGCCATATTCGTTGTATCGGCGCTGGTGACATCCCGGGTACTTAACCAGGGGAACACGGACCTTACGACGGAGATGAAAAAGGCCGGTCTGCCCGTAATCTATGTAAATGTAAACGGTGAATATATTAACTGCCTCCATGGATACGTAAGTGATATGGAAGGCAGTTATTTGCGCGGGAGCATTACTCCCATGTCAGCCGACAGGACCATACCCGTCAAGATCAAGACATTCGGAAGCGTTGTCACCGAAGTCGCCTATGAAGTCAGGACCATGGATATGTCGAGGCTTCTTGAAAATGCGACGGTTTCGACCTTCGAGTATAAGAATGACGAGATAACGGCAGTGATCCCTGTTAAGGATCTTATTGAAGACGAACAGGAATACATGCTTGTCATCAAGCTGACTATGTCCGACGGACGAAAGGCATCATACTATTGCCGCTTCATAGACAAGCCGGAGCTCTACTTGACCGAGAAGCTTGACTTTGCCAGGAACTTCTCTTCCAAGACCTTCGATAAGAAGGCGGCCGAAGAGATAAGAAAATACATGGAATCCAATTCCGACGGTGATAATTCAAGCTTCGGATATGTGAACATCCACTCAAGCTTCAACCAGCTTACATGGGGGGACTTAGAGCCGGTACTTGAGAGCGAGAAGGATTTAAGGATCCTTGATATTGACAGCAGGGATGCGCAGATCAAGATTTACTATACCGTATCGGCCAAGGGTGAGATGTATGATGTCGAGGAATACTTCTACCTTACCAGGGGTTCCGACCGTATCTATCTTATAGATTACGAGAGGACCATGGATAAGATAATAGACAGCCGGAATGTTGTTGTGGGAAACGGCAAGGTCTTTCACGGGATCCTGTCTCATGTCATAGATTACAAGGAGAATCCGGATGCGAATGTCTTCTGCTTCGTTCAGGAGAGGAGCCTGTACAGCTATGACGGTGATACCAATTCACTTACACGCGTCTTCTCGTTCCGGGATGAAGAGAACGATGATATAAGAACTTCATATAAGATGCACAACATAAAGATACTGTATGTTGATACCGACGGTAATATATTCTTCTCGGTTTACGGCTATATGAACAGGGGCATGCACGAGGGCGAAGTCGGGATCGCAGTATATTATTATGACAGTGTTTACAATACGGTGGAAGAGCGTATATTCATCCCGTATACCAAATCATATGAGATCCTTAAGCATGATGTTGAAAACCTGTGCTATGTAAATCAGAACGGAACTCTCTACATTCTCTTTAACGGAACCATATACAGCATAGATATTGAGACCACCAAGGCAGAGCTTCTTGCGAGCGGTCTTAATGAGACCAGGTTTGTTTCGTCCTATGACAACAGCATGATAGGTTGGCAGCCTTCGGACAATCTCTACGAATATGATACGCTCAAGTTCATGTCGCTTAACGCCATGGTGCCTGTTGAGATCAAGGCAGCGGCAGGTCATATTCTCATTCCACTCGGATTTTTTAACAGGGATTTTGTGTACGGAAGCGTCAAGGTGTCTGATATACGGCTTGACTCTACCGGAAGGACAGTGCTTCCGATGGATTATATCTATATACAGAACTTGGGCGGTGAGATATTAAAGACCTATCATCACGACGGGATATACGTAACGGATGTCGAGCTTAAGGACAATATCATGAATCTCAAGAGGCTGGTCATCGATAACGGAACGGGTACGATATATCAGACAAGCGATGATCAGATAATGAACAATGAGACCGGAGAAGCATCCGAGAATAATTACAGGAGCGTTGTCACCGAAGAGATGGAGACCACCTGGCAGACGGAACTTAAGGTAGGATCATCTGCTGACAAGCCCAGGGTACTTACAACAAAAGAAGTAATATATGAAGGAAACAGGAATTATTATCTTAATGTCAAGGATGTGCTTGACAGGTACTACGTATACAGCAAGGGTGAAGTTGCAGCTATTTACACCGATGCATCGGATGCGGTCTATATGGCGGAAAAGGAAAATGGAATAGTTACAAATAAGGAATGTAAATATATATGGAAGAACAGTGACCGCAAGGAAAAGTACACGATCGAAAACATAGGGGCTGTGTCACAGGCTGTGCCTGAAGGAAACAAGACAACCCTGTCCATATGTCTTGATGAGATGATGAAGACAGCAGGCGTATATGTTGACACCGCCGCCCTGCTCTCGGAAGGCAGGAATGCCCTTGACATAATGAAGGATAATATGGGTAATGCCGTATCGCTCGAACTGTCGGGATGCTCAACGGATGCGATGCTGTATTACATCAGCAATGCCTGTCCTGTCCTGGCACTGGTTGAGGATGATCAGGCAGTCCTTATCATCGGATATGATGACAAGAACCTGGTAATATATGATCCTGCTGAGGGAAGATCCGTAAAGAAGGGGCTCAGGGACAGTACCTCATGGTTCTCATTAAACGGGAACCGGTTCCTGACATATGTAAAATAAGAAGGATCAGGAAGCCCTGCGACAGGCTTCGATATAAATATCAATATCTTCGACTATATAGGCGGCCTTCTGCTCGTGCAGGGGGTCGCATGAGTTATAGATGTAATCAAGAACATTGTATTTGGAGAAAAGATCCATTACCCTGCGCCCGCTCATCTGCTTCTCATACATATACTGCTCGACGCAGTAGGTCAGAAAATTACCTTCCTTGCTCACCTTATGACCTCCTTGCGAAACATATCAAGCAGCTTATATTCGCTGTAAGTCCACAGGTCATTATCATCCTGCTCCAGCTGTTCGTTAAGCCTGGAATTGTAAAAGGCGGTGCAGGCCTTGATCTCATCCCATCCGAATTCATCGCAGATAAGGGCAACAACCTTAGGTACGAGAAGTATCCTTATCACACGGTAGCTCTCCCTGTTCATATATTCTTCCCTTTTTTACTGAGCAGCTTATTGGCTGTCTTAAGCTCGTTCTTAAGCGAACGTATCATCAGATCAACATGTTTACGGTGCTCCACAAGCTCGGTCAGGTTCACAAGGTCTTCCTTGTGGATATAATCCGAAACGATGCGGTCGCCGTCACGGTATTTGAGGTAATAGTAGTCCTTGTTGCCTATATGCTTCTCACATATGGTCCCCTTGGGAAGGGAGGATCTTATCTCCTCGTATTTCCTTATCATATATTCAATGCGCCCGATCTCCCTTGAAACCGAGGTCGTTAGTAAACCCATAATATTGTCCCCTTATTGTCCTATCATACAAGATTTTGTATATATAAGCAAGCGACCTTGTGTTTTTAAACATTTTTATTTATAATTCACTATGTATGTAATAAACAAAATGAATCAAGAATTCAGGAGGTTATATATGAGCAGTGAGATAAGAGATATAAATCTGGCGGAATCGGGACTAAGGAAGATCGAGTGGGTTAAGCGCAACTGCGATCTGTTAAGGACACTTGAGGAGGAATTCTCAAAGACTAAGCCCTTTGCAGGTAAGAAGGTTGCCCTTTCCGTGCATCTTGAAGCCAAGACGGCTTATCTGTGCCTGGTACTCAAGGCAGGCGGGGCCGATATGTATGTAACGGGATCCAATCCCCTCTCAACCCAGGACGATGTGGCAGCAGCTCTTGTAAGTAAGGGACTTGAAGTGCATGCATGGTATGATTCGACTCCCGAGGAATATAACAGTCATATACGTGCAGTCCTTGAACCCGGACCCAATATCATCATAGATGACGGAGGAGATCTGGTACATATGATGCATACCGAACTTAAGCATCTGATACCGGGTGTTATCGGAGGATGTGAGGAGACAACAACAGGAATCCTCAGGCTGCTTGCAATGGACAGGGAGGGAGAGCTTAAGTTCCCCATGGTTCTTGTAAACAATGCTGACTGCAAGCATTTCTTTGACAACCGTTACGGAACGGGCCAGTCAGTATGGGATGGGATCAACCGTACGACCAACCTGATCGTTGCAGGCAAGATAGTGGTTGTAGCAGGCTACGGCTGGTGCGGCAAGGGAGTGGCAATGCGTGCGAAGGGACTCGGCGCTAGGGTTATAGTTACCGAAGTAGATCCTGTTAAGGCGATCGAGGCAGTCATGGACGGCTTTGACGTTATGCCAATGAAAGAAGCGGCTAAGGTCGGTGACTTCTTCGTTACGGTAACGGGATGCGACAAGGTTATAGATAAGGAAGACTTCGAAGTGGTCAAGGACGGAGCCATAATGTGCAATGCAGGCCACTTTGACTGCGAGATAGATATGGCATGGCTTAAGGAGAATGCCGTAGAGAAGCGTGAGATGAGGAAGAACATAATGGGTTATAAGCTTCCTACGGGCCAGTGGGTATACATTCTTGCCGAGGGTCGTCTCGTTAACCTGGCAGCAGGTGACGGACATCCGGCCGAGATAATGGACATGTCATTTGCGATCCAGGCTCTCTCAGCCAAGTACCTGGTTGAGCATGAGGGACAGCTTGATAAGATGATAATCGATGTACCCAGAGAAGTTGATAATGACGTTGCGGTACGTAAGCTGGCATTCCTTGGCAAGCATATAGATGTTCTGACCGAGGAACAGGTGAAATACCTGAATTCTTCAGCGGTTTAGGAGGCGTATTTACTTGTATACGATAGATTATGAACATCCGGTCAGGGTACACTTTATCGGAATAGGCGGCATCAGCATGAGCGGCCTTGCCGAGATATTGCTTGACCGGGGCTTTCAGGTCACAGGTTCCGACCGCGCTCCTTCCGAGATAACCGGGATACTGGAAGAAAAGGGTATAAAGGTATTCTACGGCCAGAAGGCGGACAATATAAGCGATGATATGGATCTGGTAGTTTACACGGCAGCCATCAGGGAGGATAACGAAGAGTACGCGGAAGCCGTAAGGCGGAACATCCCCATGCTCACCCGTGCCCAGCTGCTGGGCCAGATAATGAAGAACTATGATGTTTCGGTTGCCGTTGCAGGTACACACGGTAAGACAACGACCACATCAATGATAACGGATATTCTTCTTGCTGCGGACCTTGATCCCACGGTATCAGTGGGCGGAATGCTTAAGGAGATAGGCGGCAACATACGTATAGGCCGGTCCGGATGCTTTGTTACCGAGGCGTGTGAGTATACCAACAGCTTCTTAAGCTTTAATCCCACGGTCGATGTTATCCTGAACATTGAAGAAGATCACCTGGATTTCTTTAAGGATATAAATGACATAAGAAATTCATTCAGGAAGTTTGCCGGTCTTCTGCCGGAAGACGGTCTTCTGGTGATCAATGCCGATATAGACAGATACGAAGAGATAACGGCCGGTCTTAAATGCAAGGTCATATCCGTATCCGCTTCTGAGGGTACGGATGCCGATCTTACTGTTAAGGATGTACGCTTTGATGAGTACGGCTGTGCCTCGTTCACGGTTGTAAGCAGGGGATCGGCAGGTAACTGCGGTGACTTGCCGATCGCACTCCGCGTTCCGGGAGTGCATAACATAAGTAATGCACTGGCAGCGATCGCCATTGCCGATCATCTTGGCATAAAGGCTGACACAGTAGTGAAGGGACTGGGTGACTTTACGGGAACGGACAGGCGCTTTCAGTATAAGGGGAAGTTCAGGGGAGCCACTGTTGTGGACGATTACGCCCATCATCCTACCGAGATCAGGGCTACCCTTACGGCTGCAGCCAATTATCCTCACGAACGTATCGTGTGTATATTCCAGCCCCATACCTATACAAGGACCAAGGCCTTCTTTAATGATTTTGTCGATGCCCTGACCCTTGCGGATGTGGTTGTGCTTGCCGAGATATATGCAGCCAGAGAGAAGGATACACTTGGCATGAGCTCGAAGCTTTTGTGCGACGAACTTAAGAAAAAAGGGAAAGAGTCTTACTACTTTTCCACATTTGATGAGATAGAAGATTTTGCCGAAAAAAAATGTAAGCCCGGAGACCTGTTGATAACTATGGGGGCCGGAGATGTCGTAAAAATCGGCGAAGATCTTCTTGAAAAATGATTATCCACAATATCCACAACCATGACCCGGGAATTATCCCAAATCAGGTTGTGGATTTTTAGGTTGACGTAAAAAGTTGTCATCTTAATCGAAGGGGTCATATTTATGGGAATTAAGTGATCTGCATAATAAAAACGAACGTTTTTTTAAATTTATCCACAGTAAATATACCTTGAACAGCACCTTTCTTCTGGGCATAAGATTTTGTTTTCACCTTGGTTTTCCTATGCTATAATTCTCGACATGGGAGAGGTAAAAATTGATCAGGGGAATAACTTACGGCAGGTGTTGTAGATGGGTAATGTTACTCTGTGCAAGGATTATTCTTCGGATATAACGCTGATAAGCAACAGCTTTATAGATGATTTTATGGGCGAAGCCAATGATGCGCAGATCAAGATATATCTGTATCTTTTAAGACGTATGGGAACAGGTGCATCCTTTACGGTCTCTGATATAGCAGACAGGTTCAACTATACGGAGAAGGATGTAATAAGGGCGCTTAAGTACTGGGACAAGAAGGACGTATTATCCCTTTCTTTTAACTCATCGGGTTCTCTTACATGTATACAGCTCCTTGATATGAACAGGTCAAAGTCATGTTCCGCGGAGCTTAGTGAGAGAAGACCTGCACAGGCGGAAGTGATAAACGGCGGGGGAAGTGTAAAGGTAGTGGATTTTACCAGGACATCCAAAAAGTCATATACGGCACAGGAGCTTGCAAGCTTTAAGGATAAGCCCGAGATATCGCAGCTTCTTTTTATTGCCGAGACATATCTTGGCAAGACCCTGCGTCCCGACGAGATCAACTCAATATTATATATGTATGATTCCTATGGTTTTTCCGCGGATCTTATAGAATACCTTATTGAGTATTGTGCCAACAACAGGAAGAAGAATATCAAATATATAGAAGCGGTGGCTGACAGCTGGGCTGCTACGGGAATCACAACGGTAGATGAAGCCAAGGAGCGCACAGGCAATGTTCCCGGAGAAGTGTACGAGGTTTTTAAGGCTTTCGGCATCAGCGGCCGTAATCCAATAGAACCTGAGATATCATATGTACATAAGTGGAGCAGGGTGTACGGTTTTTCAACCGATATAATATGTGAAGCATGTTCAAGGACCATAATGAGCATCCACAGCGCAAGCTTTGAGTATGCGGACACCATTCTGAGCAACTGGAAGGAAGCCGGAGTGACAGGCTTTGAGGATATCGAGAGGGCTGATGCGGCGTATTCGGGGAAGTCCCGGAAGGGGGCGTCAAAGTCACCCGCAGGCTCAGGAAGACAGGGAAAACAGACGGGATCCTTCAACGGCTTTTCGCAGAGGAATTATGACTATGCTCAGCTGGAAAAAGATGCCCTGACGTTTTGACCACCACAGGAGGGACAATGTCCATTTCCAATGCACAGTACGATGAGATAATGCGTACATATGAAGAAAAACAGAATAGGAGCAGGCACCTTCTGGATCAGAGGACGCTGGAAGTGTACGCCAAAATACCGGAATACAAGGCACTGGATTCTTCGGTGGCCGATATATCCCTTGAACAGGGTAAACGGCTCATCGACGGGGATGTAAGTGCCTTGGCTTCGTTAAAGGATAAGCTTAGGGAGATATCGGCAAGGAAGAAGGAACTCCTTAAGGAGGCAGGCTTTCCTGAGGATTACCTTGAACCTGTATATTCATGCAGTGAATGTAAGGATACCGGCTATATCGGAGGAAGCAAGTGCCGTTGTCTTAAGCAGGCGATAACCCGCTACCTCTATGCCCAGTCCAATATCGAGAATGTCCTTAAGAAGGAGAACTTCTCTACACTGACATATGACTGCTATGATGATACCGAGCTGCCTCTTATGAAGAATATAATTGAAGGGTGCAGGGCCTATGTGCGTGACTTTGACACAACATATGAGAACCTGCTCTTTTACGGAGGCGTGGGAGTGGGTAAGACCTTCCTTACCAACTGCATAGCCAACGAACTGCTGGGAAGCGGGCACTCGGTGATCTACTTTACAGCATTTCAATTATTTGATACACTTGCTAAGTATGCGTTCAGGCAGCAGGATGTGAGCGAAGATATCAGCCGGGTGCATGAGGATATCTTTGACTGCGACCTGCTCATAATCGATGATCTGGGCACTGAGATGACCAACCAGTTCGTACTGGGACAGCTCTTCCTTATCATCAATGAACGCGATAACAGGAAGAGATCGACCATAATATCCACCAATCTGTCAATAGAGGATATTTCGGAGAGATATTCCGAAAGAACCTTTTCAAGGATATATGGTAAATACAGAATGATAAAACCGGATATCAGGGACTTGAGGATCAAGTTAAGAAGAGCTTCAAGCAGAAAGTGAGGAAATAATGCCCGTTCGTGAAGAGAAACGTAACCTTGAATCAATACCTGTAGGATCACTCAGGATGATCCCCCTGGAAGGATGCATCGGTCTGGGACATAAGATCGATGAATACCTTGTTAAGTGGAGGACCGAGAGGGAGAACGAACACAAGAACTCCCTGGCCTTCGCGGGTTACCAGAGGGATTCATACATTCTGGATGCCCAGATCAACCGCTTCGGTACGGGTGAGGCCAAGGGTGTCATCAAGGAATCGGTCAGGGGTACCGACCTGTATATCTTAGTCGATATAACCAATTACTCCCTGACATATAAGCTGTGCGGTAATGATAATCACATGTCTCCGGATGATCACTATCAGGACCTTAAGAGGATAATAGCGGCAGTAGGAGGAAAGGCAAGAAGGATAACGGTCATAATGCCCTTCCTGTACGAGTCCCGCCAGCATAAGAGAAGTGCGAGAGAGTCACTTGACTGTGCACTGGCCCTTCAGGAAATGGTCAGGATGGGAGTTGATAACATAATCACCTTCGATGCCCACGATCCCAGGGTCCAGAACGCCATTCCGCTTTCGGGATTTGAGACGGTAACTCCGGCTTACCAGTTCGTCAAGGGACTTCTGGGAAGCGTTAAGGATCTTAAGATAGATGCTGATCATATGATGATGATAAGCCCGGATGAGGGTGGTATGAGCCGTGCAATATACCTGGCCAACATGCTGGGGCTTGATATGGGTATGTTCTATAAGAGACGTGATTATACCCAGATAATTGACGGCCGCAATCCCATTGTAAGCCATGAGTTCCTCGGAACCTCGGTCGAGGGTAAGGATGTGCTGGTTGTCGATGACATGATATCATCCGGTGAGAGCGTCCTTGATGTTGCAAGACAGCTTAAGAAACGCAATGCCGGCAGGATATTCATAGCAGCTACCTTCGGTCTCTTCACCAAGGGCCTTGAAGTATTCGATAAGGCATATGAGGAGGGGCTTATTGACAAGGTGCTTACCACGAACCTTGTATATCAGATGCCTGAACTGCTTGAGAAGCCTTATTACGTAAGCTGTGACATGAGCAAGTACATCGCATATATCATCGATACGCTCAACCATGATACTTCTATATCTGATCTGCTGAATCCTTATGAGCGTATTCACAGCCTTGTAAATAGATATAATGCAGGGGAAGTATAGGGTGAGCGAAGCGGAATATAAATATGTTTAATTTAGGACAATATCAACGTTTAACGGTAGTCAAGATCGCCGACCACGGTGCATATCTGGCTGAGGACAGAGATAGCGGCAGTGAGAGGATACTCCTCCCCATAAAGCAGGTTCCCGAAGGGACAAGGGTCGGCAGCGAGATAGAAGTATTCATATACAAGGACAGCAGGGACCGCCTGATAGCAACGGTAAACAAGCCCCTTATCAGACTTAACGGGATAGCTCTTCTAAGGGTCAGGGAAGTCGGTAAGATAGGGGCTTTCATTGATTGGGGACTTGAGAAGGACCTCCTTCTTCCGTTTAAAGAGCAGACGAAGAGGGTCCGTGAAGGCGAGGAATGCCTTGTGGCCCTGTACATAGACAAGAGCTCAAGGCTGTGCCTTACGATGAATGTTTATGATTACCTTGCGACTGACCATAACTACAAGGCAGGCGACGAGGTCGAAGGCAGGGTATATCTTATAAGCGATAACTTCGGAGCCTTTGTTGCCGTGGATGATGAGTATTCGGCACTTATCCCGGTCCGGGAGATGTATGGCGATATAAAGGTGGGCCGTGTCCTGAAGGCCAGGGTGACTGAAGTTAAGGAGGACGGCAAGCTGACACTGAGCATCCGCAAGAAGGCCCATGAGCAGATGGATGAAGATGCAGATAAGGTGATGAAGGTGATCGAAGCCTTCGACGGAGTCCTTCCCTTTAATGATAAGGCAAGCCCCGAAACCATAAAGCGTGAGTTCAATATGAGCAAGAATGAATTCAAGAGAGCGGTGGGCAGGCTATACAAGGAGCGCCGCATAGAGATAACGGATAAGAGCATCCGTAAGGTTTGAGTCCTTTACAAAAAAGATAAAATGTTATATAGTGTGTGTCATTAGGAGGATAAGAATGGACAGGAAGATCATCAGCACTGACAAGGCACCGGCCGCAATAGGGCCTTATTCACAGGCAGTTGAAGTGAACGGTCTTATTTATACATCGGGAATGATACCCGTGATACCCGAGACAGGAGAGATAGTAAAGGGCATTGAGGATCAGGCCAGGCAGGCCCTGACCAATGTGAAGTCACTTCTTGAAGCGGCAGGCAGCAGCATGGACAAGGTAATAAAGACCACGGTATTTATCAAGGATATGAATGATTTTGCCAGGGTCAATGAAGTATATGCCGGATTCTTCAAGGGCGATTATCCCGCAAGGAGCTGCGTTGAAGTAGCAAGGCTTCCCAAGGATGTGCTTATCGAGATGGAA
>JAILCT010000072.1 GCA_024690425.1 Lachnospiraceae bacterium
TTTCGACCGAAGTGCCAAGGTCCATGGCGAGCATTTCAAGGGTTCGCGATCTTCCGTCTTTTAATAATCTTATCAATTCTTCCATATGCTTTACCAAATGAGCAGGCCTATGCGATATGCGATCCCTGCTATGACAAGTGCCATTCCCGTGTAGTAAAGGGCTATCCTTGCCGTCCACTTGGCGGAATGAGTTTCCTGATATGTGGCTGCCAGGGCAACAATACAGGGCATATTGAAGGTCATTGCAAAAACAAGAGCCAGCGCTTCCGGTTTCGGAACATTGGCAACCAGCAATTCATTTATATTCTCCGCTGCGGCTCCGCTTACGACCGAACCGACAGATATGGTACCGGAACCCGTAAAGATCGTGCTGAGTACTCCGAGGGCTCCTTCCTTACCGAGGCTTGATGCGATAAAGGCCATGAAAGTCTGCCATCCCATACCGAAGAATCTGGTGACGGGTTCTATAAAGTGCCCTACCTTGTAAAGGATAGAAGCTGTAATATCTCCGGACGATGTATAGGACAAGAGCCAGAATGCAAGAGCAACGATAAGCACTACCTTTAATGCCCTTACAAAAGTATCCTTGGTGCGGCCGAAAACATATCTTAAAAGGGCTCCCCACTTGGGTTTATGATAAGGCGGGAGTTCCATGATCATTCCGTATCTGTCTTCTGTCTTAACAAGCCTGCCGCCGAATATCTTGGCCGTTATCCACATATGAAGGATCATAACAAGCAGGATCACGCATATGATCACAGGCATCCAGGCTCCGAAAAAGAGGGTTGAGAGCATTGGGATGACTGCCCATGCGGCTCCGCACGGAACCGCCCATGCAAGTGCGATAGTCAGCACCTTCTGGCCCCAGTTGTCGATAACTCTTGTACCGGCAGCGCCGCCCATTGTACATCCAAAACTTATAAGAAACGGCATGACTGATTTTCCCTGTAATCCAAACCTGGCCATTGTGTTGTCAAACACATATGATATACGTGCCATCACGCCTATCTCTTCAAGCAGGCCGAATACAAGCGTTACGCCGAATACGAAGCCGAGCATCTGTACAATAAATGATACAGATCTAAGAAGTACATCGCAGATAAGTGCAGCGATAAACGCCGGACAGCCCGCAGACAGCATGGCTTCATTAAGCGGATCCGGGATCGCGGCTATAAGCTGGCCTACCCCCATAAGAGGAAGGGCGGGTATGAAGGAAGCGATAAGTCCCAGGATTATGATCAGTACGACTACGGGCTTGCCCCATATATGATGAGTTATCAGTCTGTCAAATTTACCAAGTGAAACCCCGGACTCTTTATTCTTTACCGTGCCCGACAGGAGTTCATCTATCCACTCGAACTTGCACTCTCCTGTCAGGACCACACCCTTATCAACCTTGGAGAGCGATTCATCCAAGGCTTTTACATTCTCTCCCGTGAGCGCTGTCCTGATCTTTGCAATAACAGGTGCATCCCCTTCGACAGCCTTGGCTGCCAGCCATGTTTTGGAATACCCGGGGATCACGTTATCGGGTATGATAGCCTTTATACTGTCATAGTTCCCGATACTGTTATACCTTTTTTCAAGATCTGCCGGATCCAGCACGGTCTTTTCGCTTACCGCACGTTCAAGAGTCTTATAAAAAATATCATAGGATTTGGTGTCCGGAGCCGAGAATGATACAACGGGAATGCCGAGTTTCTTCTCAAGTTCTTTGGCATCGACCAACTTTCCCTGTTCTTTTGCCACATCGCTCATATTAAGGACAAGGAAACACGGGACCGTGATCCCTGCATAATCAGCCAGCATATAAAGGCTTCTTTCAAGCTGTGAGCTGTCAGCAAGAATGCAGACCACATCGGCCTTTCCCGAAGCGATATAGTCGCGTGTTATCATCTCTTCATCCGAATTGGCCGAAAGGCTGTAGGTTCCCGGAAGATCGGCCACCAGATATTTCCTTCCGCCGTGTTCGAAATTACCCTCCTTCTTTTCAACCGTTTTGCCCGGCCAGTTACCTACGTGCTGTTTCATCCCTGTAAGCGCATTGAAAAGTGTCGACTTTCCGGAATTGGGCTGTCCGAGCAACGCTATCACTGTTTCGCTTGTTTCACTCATGCCGTTTTCCCTCCAATCTCAACCCCGATCATTTCGCACTCAGACCTGTTGAGCGCGATCATGGTGTCCCTGGAATATACAAGAAGCGGTCTGTTCTTTTCGTTCTTGATCACTGTCACTGTACTTCCCGGTGTAAGGCCTATCGACGTGATCCTACTCATAAAACGCTGATCGCCGTCAAGGCTTTTGATGACTGCCACCGAATCCTTCCCAATCTCTGATAGTTTTTTCATCATTTCCTCCTCTGTCATTGGTAATCATATATAAAAGTTAGCATTCGCTAACTTTTCATCAAAAAAAAATCACCGCAGCGACAGCAATGTATAGCCGGCCGATGAGATAATGTCCGCAAGGTCTCTTTCTGTTTCTTCACGCTTGGAAAGGAGCTTTACTTCTTTATTGGCCAGATCCACCGATGCCCATCTTCCCTCTGTCTTATTAATGGCATTCTCAACCCTGCGTGCACAATTCGAACAATGCATTCCGTCCACGCTCAATGTATATTTGTACGGATAATTGTTTCTGTTTCTGTCCTTTACTTTTACTCTCTTATCGGCAGGAGTTCTGCTTCCGCAGCACGACGATCCGAAACGGATCCTTTTTACCGTTCCGTATATTGCTATAGACACGATAAGTATCAATGCCATGGTTATTACGATGTTTCCCATTTAATTCCTCTTATTTGATCAAACGTGATGGTTAGTCCTTGCTAACCATGTATGATAACACCTGCCTGTCCTTATGTCAATACCGTTAAAGCAGTTACAGCTCATGTAAGTGTTGCCTGCACCATAAGGCACTTAAGCATAAAGCAGCTGAGTGTATAGGATGTAAAGGCTGCGAGAGCAGATGTCCCTTCGGAGTGAAGATCCATCCCCCCTTTTTCATGAAAGAAGTGTGACAATGCCTTCCGCTGCATTTACGAGAACCGTATCTCCGTCTTTAAGTTTAAGTGTCGCATCACCTGCCGCAAGAACCGCAGGTATGTTATACTCCCTTGCAACTATTGCCGCATGGGACAGGGTTCCTCCCGTATCCACTACTACGCCTGCTGCCAGGGCAAAAAGCGGTGTCCATTCGGGATCTGTATACTTACATACCAATATATCATTCTTT
>JAILCT010000082.1 GCA_024690425.1 Lachnospiraceae bacterium
GAGGAGGAGCAGCTGTCTATGCGATCGTAAAGGGCAGTTCAGATAAGAATAAGCAGGCGGCATATCCCGATCCTGATGCAGACTATGAAGATGACGATTATTATGATCTGCCCGAAGAGAATGAGGAGGTTAAGGACACAGATTTTTTTGATACTGATGAACTGGATGAAGATATTTCAGAGTAAGGAGGCGATGAACATGGAAGAAAGATTGATGGCGTATTACACGAAGTATCAGGCGCTTAAGAAGACCGAAAGCAATGATAAGGAGCAGACAGATGGTGAGCAGACCAAGGATCATATGTCTGAGGCTGAGTGACAGCGAGTATGCCAGGCTGAGGACAAAGATGAATGAGATGGGTATTGAGAACCGGAGCCTCTATATCCGAAAGATGATCCTTGACGGGTACTGTGTTCATCTGGATACGGAACCGTTAAAGGAGATGGTGCATCTTCTTAGGATGTGTTCCAATAACCTTAACCAGTATGCGAAACATGCCAATGGTTATGGTGAAATATTCAGAAAAGATATAGAAGATGTACAGAAGAGGCTTGACGATGTCTGGGAGAAGGCAAAAAGAATCCTGTCGGAGTTCGCAGCCATAAGCTGACAGATGGCTGGCGACATCATTGCCGAGTGGGAGCAGGGAAGATAGACTATAGTAAAGATCTAAATACGGGAGGTGGTAAGATGCTTAAGAAAATGATCTTAAAGATAATGGTATTGCCGTTGATAATGATCCTTACACCGGTCAATCTTCTCGGGAGGCTCCTGCTTCATTGTTCAGTGTTTGTGAACGGGCTGGTACTTTTGTTACTAACCGCTTCTCTTATCATATGCATCCGCAACGGCGATATAAGATCTTCCGGCATGGCGGTACTGTTTGGAACGGCAGGCATTGCCGTAGTCCTCGCAGTCGGATTCATAAATGTATTCCTTGAAGATGCGATGGGAGCGATGCTTAAGTTTATGGTTTCTTAAACCAATCAAATAAAAAAATATGATGGCAGCTTATGCTATGGCATAGGCTGCTATTTAATTGGAGGAGAAGATGGCAGCGACACGACTTATCCCATTGCACAGGAATAAAGGAAAGACTGTTGCGGAATGTCTTAAGGAACGGACAGATTATACGGAGAACAAGGACAAGACGAATGACGGATTATATATTTCATCATATGCCTGTGATGTAAAGACGGCTGATGAAGAGTTTATGTTGAGCCGGAGGACATATGAACAATGTTACCGGCAGTTAAGAAAAAATGATGTTATCGCATATCAGATACGTCAGTCCTTTAAACCAGGAGAGGTATCGCCGGAACTGGCAAATAAGATCGGATATGAACTGGCGATGCGTTTTACGAAAGGATATTATGCGTTTACAGTATGCACTCATACTGACAAGCGGCATATCCATAATCATATAATATTCAACTCCGTTACGATCGACGGCAGGAGAAAGTTTAACGATTATTCATTCTCGGCTATGACCGTCAGGAAAATATCCGATCTTCTGTGCATCGAGAACGGATTATCCGTAATCAGACATAAGACGGTGAATGACAGGAGCATTGCAAATCTTGTCGATGTGGAGAAGGCAATGCGCGAAGGTAAAGGACCCGGTTATGAGAGATGGGCTAAAGTGTTTAACGTCAAGCAGATGGCAAAGTCATTGCTGTACTTGCAGGAACATGGGATTAAAGATTACGAAGGACTTGTTAAGATCACCGAGGCAATGAAGGATGAAATCGCAGAGTATAAAGAACGTATATCTGTACTTGAAGAGAAGCTTACTGCCAACAAAGAACTACAGACTCACATCATAAATTATGCGAAAAGTGAAGGCAGGGATGAAAATGCCAAGGCAGCATTTAAAAAATTTCCGAAGGGTAAGCTGCCTAAAATGAAAACACTCAGGGCAGAGCATGAGGAACTATGGCAACAGAAGAAGCAAGCTTATTCTGAGTACTGGTCTGCCAGAAAAGAAGCGAAAGAATATCTGATAGCAAGAGAGAACATTGAACTCATGATGGGCTTAAAGGATGCTTCTGCCACACGATCACAGCCACAGGCTGTGTTGTAAAAACGGGTTTGTAATACAAACCCACTGCTTGCCAGGAGTAAAAAACAAGGAGGAGATCATGAAGATAGAAGTTAGAGCAAAGGAATATGAGAACGGGGTGAACGGGCTTAAGGGAAGCGCTACAGTGTGCTTCGATGGATGCTTTGCCGTTCATAACATCAATATAGTTGAGAGGAAGGATGACGGAAAGCTGTTTGTGTCGATGCCTTCCTATAAGACGAAGCAGGTGGATGAGAACGGGAAGGACATCTATAAGGATATCTGCTTTCCTGTTAAGAAGGAATTTAGGGAGAGGCTGTTTAACGCGATCCTCACGAGCTTCAAGGAGCGCAAGCCTGTGATGATGGATACATCAAAGGGCGGGCAGGATCATGTTCTGTCGGATGCTGTAGTGGAAGCGATGAAGGAGACCGGCGAGCTCCCTTTTGATTATGGGGAGCCTGTAAGCGCCGGCTCCCCTGAAGTTAAGGGTTCCATAAAGGATGAACTGACGGATAAGGTTAAGGAGTCCCGGGAAACGAAAAAGATCGCCAATATCAAGAAGAATAAATCTGTGGAAAGGTAGGAAATGCGTATGATGGATTTCAAAGAATTTGTTAAAGAGGTTGCCGACAAGATCAAGGAATTTCTTCCCGATGCTTTCATAGAGGCTGAGGTCAAGATCAATGAGGTGACCAA
>JAILCT010000096.1 GCA_024690425.1 Lachnospiraceae bacterium
TTTTTACCCTTCTGACATATATTACGGATGGGCTTTTCAAAAAATGGGGGTATTTTAAAAGAATTTTTAAAACATCAAAAAAACTGCCTCCACCCCAGATATCCATGCGGTTTTGGCAGTTAATTAAATTCTATTCTTCTAAAATATCTTATCCTTATCTTCCTTTTTCACTGATCTTTGCAGCCCTTTCTTCTCCCTTCCTAAGCTGTTGCTCTGCTTCATTTTAAAGATTTTATGGATATATCCTTGTCAGAAACATATATATCACTGTTCCCGATAGTATACTTATTAACGAATTCCGTTTCCATGCCTGTAAGACAGTTATGGCAATTATCGAAATGAGTTCCGGTACTCCATATGGTGAAAATAAAATAACCGTATTTCGCAAACAGTATACTACCAGCATGCCGATAATGGCAGGTGGCAACACTTTCCCAAGGTAACCAATATATGATGGCACCTTCTTCTTAAATACCAGAAAAGGCAGGAACCGAAGGAATATCGTACCAACCGACATCACTGCAACAAGTATCGCAGCATATCTTAAATCATTCATGTACCCGCCTCACTTTCCTTATCCAGACGTTTTCTAAAAATCGTCAGAACTAAAGTGATTACTAGCATTGACGGGATCAGAAAGCTGTCCGGACCAAATATGATAAGGCATATCAATGTACTCAATAAGCCTGTAAGTGCCGGTATATGATCATCCATTGTGATCCACTGTTCAACAAATGCGGCTACGAACAGCGCTGTCATGCTAAACTCGATACCTTTTGTCGAGAAAGGAAGAAAAGAGCCAAGAATACTGCCTGTAACACTCCCGATAACCCAATAGCATTGGTTAAACACAGAAACAAGAAAGCGGTATAGAGAAATGTCTTCCGTTGCAGACGGCTCATCATTGCATAAAAGCGAATATGTTTCATCTGTCAACGCAAAGATAAGATATGGCTTGTACCGCCTTTCATCCTTGTATCGGTTTATCATGGAAATGCTGTAGAACAGATGCCTTGCATTGACCATGATCGTTGTTATCAATGTCATTATTACAGAAGCGCCCCCTGCTAGCAGTCCCACTCCTAAATACTGCATTGAACCCGCGTAGATAAGAAGACTCATCGCAAGAGCCCAAAGAGTTCCATACCCTGCATCATGCAGAAGGATACCAAAGCCAATCCCTAAGACCAGGTATCCCGCCATAACCGGTATTGTTTTAGCAAAGGCTTTCTTTACAACTTCATGCCTCATCTCCTATTTAACACCTTTCAATTAATCCTTTACTCAACCCACGTTAAACTCAGCTACCGGGGAATATATCATGCCCAGTTCATCTTTTACCCGGTCATTCAGTTCGATCGCAATGAATAGTCTCATAAGTTTATCACATATAGTGTCCTTCGTCACATCGTATATTTAATATTGTGCATCACCGTCTATTATGTTATACTCTAGGTGTCGTATCTTAGCATATTCAGCATCGGCTGATTTTCATTTAGGGGAGTATTAGAGCATGTTTACTGTCAGTGAATTGAATGAACACATTGATCCGGATGATTTTGACGTACTTGATCAGAATGCTAATTCCATAATCTTACAATCGAAGAATACGAGCCACTGCTGGAAGCTGCAGAACCGTGATTATAATGACTCATCCTCAGTCATCATATATCATACCCTCATTTATGGCATGGAGTTCCTTGAGCAGTGCACCGCCCGTAATCTTGAACAAGCCATTCAGTTCGTCAAGAACCTGGATGCCTACAGGAAGCAGCATTCAAGCAGGCTGTGATCTTCAGCTGAAGTTAATTGCGCTTCCCTTGACCTTCTTACTCTCGTATACATCGCTGTCAGCCAGCTTATACAGTTCTTCGAACGACCGCTTATCGCCTTCCCTGAAGAACACGGCACCGGCGCTGACGCATATCTCCCTGCCCTTAAGCTCCGGGATATCCATGTTGGAGATTTCATTGAAGATGCGGTCCATTACCGTCCTGCCGGCTTCTTCATCACTTAAGTTCATGACATATGCGGCATACTCATCACCGCCTAAGCGGAAGATAATATCCTCATCCCTGAAGGTAAGCTTCAGCACATCCGCGATCCCGCGAAGCACCTTGTCACCGACATTATGGCCATAGTCATCGTTGATATCCTTGAACCTGTCAACATCGAGGATACAGAGCATTCCCGTCTTGTCATTCGCCATGGCGTCGATCACCTTGCGCTCTCCGCTGCCGCGGTTCAAGATTCCGGTCATTATATCGGTGCTTGCCAGTATCTCAAGGTTCTGCCGCTCCTTTGCCGAGGCCACGATATCATCTACGTTCTTAAAGGCTGCCAGGATATCGCTGTTTGGAATATTGGCGTTGATGGGGATATAGGTGAACTGATAATAATGTACCTCGCCATTATCCATAACACGGTAACTGGAAACGTACTCCAGATTATTCACAAGCCTGCTCTTAACCGTGTCAAGGGATATGGCTTCATACATCCACTCCTGGTCCTCGGAATAAACACGATCCTTCACGTACTGCTTATAGAGCACATCGTAGGGATATACCTTCTCGCCTGCGCCCTCCATACCCTTCGTAACATAGCCGTCAAGCTTAAGGATGACCACGCCTCCCGTCTGGGAATTGATCTTGAATATATTGTAGTAATCGCGGCTTAGGGTCTCCACGATATCAAGCTGTTCCCTTAAATAGCGCTTATCGGAAATGTGCTTGCGGATGGACCTGTCGATATCCCGGAAGGCAAGGATGAAGTTATCCGTTTCTCCCGGTTCTCCTGCCAGGGCGAAAGCCATCTGATGATATGACATATTCCCGTCATCAGCCAGGCGCATATAATCAAGCGTGAACAGCTCTCCGTCCTTGATCCGTGAAAACACGACATCAAGCTTCACATCCCTCTGGATGCTCTCTATGCTTTTTACCGCGCACCGGTCTACGTACTCCTCAATAAAGCGGTCGTAATTGTCAAAGCGGAATCCCAGTTCCACTGTATCATGGTTCGTATTCTCTCCGGTCGACCGGTACAGATACATCTTCTTGGTATTGGCGTTGATGACCCAGATCGTATGGTATTCCTTGCCGATCCCGGTTATGATACCCATCAGGCGCCGTATACGCGCATTAAAATCATCCACCAGGCTGCGCTGTTCTTCAGAATAGTCCGATGGATCGATCAGTTCATTCTCTTTGATCACAAGATCAGATTGCATATGTCCTCCCACAACATGCTCTGAACTGCATAAGGCGTCAGTAAATCTAGATTTTACCTATATGTAGATTTTACATCACTTTATGTCCGGGGACAATACCCGGTGTACTTAAGAATAAGTAAGCCAGTATCCTGATTCAGACCTGTCAGAGTCTCATTGCTTGAAGCCTCCTGTTTTCCTTAAGTGTCTCTTCTGATATGCCCGTTGATATAACTGATGTCTCTCCTGACCGTAAAAGCATCGATCGAAAAAGCAAGCGCCAGCACGAGCGAGATCTCTGCTGTTACACCTGACCATATGATCGACAAAATCATTCACGCGAAATGCATTTTGAAAGTATATAAGGTCTGCAGCTTGCGTTATTTTCGTATTGCAAATATAATACACGCTCCGATTAAAACCCCACTCGTATTTAATATCAGGTCATCAATATCTGTATGTCTTTCCGGACATAGCAGCTGAGTAAGCTCGATAAACAGTATAAACACCATACCTGCAAAAACAGTTTTTTTGATACTGTCAAGTTTTCGGAAACAGATTGGCCATACTATTCCCACAGGTATGAACATAGCTATGTTCCCAATTATATTGATAAGCCAGCCATCATACCGATCAAAAAGAAAATAAAACGGAATGAGACTTCATCCACCTTTATTTAAGATGCTCACTCATAAAACTCTCTATCTTATCGAACGGAATATAATCCTTGTCTCCGCCGTCATACAGATCTGTGTGTACGGCATCAGGAATGATCATTAGTTCCTTGTTATCCGCATACTTGCTGTCCTTTGTCATATC
>JAILCT010000097.1 GCA_024690425.1 Lachnospiraceae bacterium
GTTCTTCAAGACACCTGTGGGGATAGGCTTTCTTACGGAGATGAGGGAATACCTGATCGGAACCCTGGATTATTCAGAGGATGAAGTAAGAGCCATACCGCTGTACCTTTTCTATGATACGACTGCTGCCAATAAGAAAGCAGTTGAGAAGCCGGTGAAAAAGAAGGAACGTGTGGGACTTCTTTTTATCTCAGCAGTACTTAACATTGCTCTTTTGATCGGTGTGATAGTCATGTTCTGGATCGCAACTCATACCGACCATCCCAATATAATCAATTATGAAGCTGCCATAACCAACAGATATGCTGCCTGGGACCAGGAGCTTAATGAAAGAGAAGCTGCTGTAAGAGAGGCTGAAAGAGAACTTGATCTTAAGCTTGAAGAGATGAGCACGGATCAGGGCGAATGATCGATCGGAGATGAACATGATGGGCGGTAAGATACTGCTTGTTGATGATGAAGAGAGAATGAGAAAGCTCATAAGGGATTTCCTTGCAAAAGAAGGATTTCAGGTGGATGAATGCTCCAATGGCCTTGAAGCCGTTGATAAGTGCAGGATGGATCCTTCCGTTTCCCTTGTGATAATGGATGTGATGATGCCTGTAATGGACGGATGGTCCGCGGTGGCTGAGATAAGGAAGGATTCTAAAGTTCCCATTATCATGCTCACTGCAAAATCCGAGGAAAAGGACGAGCTCAGAGGATTTTCCCTTGGGGTTGATGATTATATTTCCAAGCCCTTTTCTCCCAAGATACTTGTTGCCAGGGTGCAGGCACTTCTAAGAAGAGAATCCTCCGAAGGCACGGAATCCGATGTTGTTGCTGCAGGATGCATAAGGCTCGATAAGTCGGCACACCAGGTTTACGTTGACGGAAATGCGGTGGATCTCAGCTTTAAAGAATTCGAACTGCTTAATTATTTCATAGAAAATAAAGGAATTGCCCTCTCCAGAGAAAAGATACTCAATAATGTCTGGGATTATGATTATTTTGGCGAAGCCAGGACTATTGACACCCATGTCAAAAAACTTCGTGCAAAGCTCGGTCCTAAAGCCGGAGAGATGATCAAGACCATCTGGGGAATGGGATATA
This sequence comes from Lachnospiraceae bacterium, assembly GCA_024690425.1. Next base: position 1,093 of record JAILCT010000097.1, read on the forward strand.
AATTCGAAGAGTGATGGTTCCTGAAAGATCCGATGTAAAAAAGAACAGGATTTTTTCGCTTAAATGGCAGTATACACTCATCTTCGCCGGATTAATGGCGGGGATAATCTGTATTACAACACTGCTCAGTTCTCTTTTTTTACCCAAATATTATGAATTTACAAGGATAAAAATGATCCGCAAGGCATATGAGGAGCTTCTCATTGCATCGGGGGCGGGTTCATTTTCCGGTGATGATCAGGAGATCGGGAGACAGATAGACGATATGTCCCTGAAAAATAATATGTCAGTCATCATTCTGGGTGATGATTCCAGGATAGTCTATTCCTCGAGAAACGGTGAACGCGGCATTGATATGATCCTTATCGGTTATATCCTTGGAATGCCTCCTGAAGCAACACGTTTCGAGGTTATAGAGCATACGGATGACTATGAGATACGTAAGACCATATCGTCAGACGATGTATTCCTTGAAATGTACGGAAAACTGGATGACGGATATACATTTCTTGTAAGGACTCCTCTTGAAAGCATAACTGAGTCTGCAAGATATGCCGCAAGATTCTATCTGCTCATCGGTGTATGCGGTATTGTTGCCGGTGCGGTCATAATATTTTTCGTATCAAAAAAAATGTCCGATCCAATCCTCGGATTGAGCGATATATCGGCAAGGATGGTGGATCTTGATTTTGATGCAAGATATCAGGGAAATGACAGGAATGAGATAGGCCTTCTGGGCAATAACATAAACACCATGTCCGAGTCACTGGAACGCTCCATATCAGAGCTTAAGACTGCAAATAATGAACTTAAGCGGGATATTGAGAAGAAGGAAAAAGCAGCGGAAGAGCATCGTGAGTTTATATCGAATGTATCTCATGAACTTAAAACTCCCATCGCTCTTATACAGGGATATGCGGAGGGACTTAAGGAGGGGGTCTCCGATGATGCCGAGAGCAGGGATTATTACCTTGATGTGATAATGGATGAAGCATCCAGGATGAACAGGCTTGTGAAGGATCTTCTTAATCTTGACCAGCTTGAAAGCGGAGAAGATGTGATAGATCTGGAGCGTTTTGATATAGGGGAGGTTATATCAAGCTATCTTCAGAGTGCCGGCATGCTGGCAGCCGATGCCGGTGTGAAGATCATATATGATGAAAAGAACGGAAACTATGTATGGGGCGACCCTTTTAAGGCGGAGACGGTTTTTGCCAATTTTTTCAGCAATGCCGTTCATTACTGTAAGGAAACCCCTGCC
>JAILCT010000105.1 GCA_024690425.1 Lachnospiraceae bacterium
CCGGGGATAGTCCTCATAAGTGCGATATCTTCGTTACACTGATGTGATGCACCATCCTCACCTACAGATATTCCCGCATGTGTGGCACCAATCTTTACGTTAAGATGAGGATACCCTATTGAGTTACGTACCTGTTCAAAGGCACGGCCTGCGGAAAACATAGCAAATGAAGAACAGAACGGAACCCTTCCGGTTGTTGCTATACCGGCTGCTATAGCGGTCATGTTTGATTCTGCTATTCCTACATTTATATGCTTATCGGGATGAGCCTTCTTAAATACTCCTGTCTTGGTAGCTGCAGCAAGGTCTGCCGTCAGAACAACCAGATCGTCATGCTCGTTCCCAAGCTCTACCAATGCGTTACCGTAGCTCTCTCTTGTTGCGATCTTCTTTACTTCTGACATAATGCTTCACCTACTTTCTCAAGATCCGCCATGGCGGTAGCGTACTGCTCGTCATTGGGAGCCGTACCATGCCATGCCACATTGTTTTCCATGAATGACACGCCCTTACCCTTAAGGCTCTTTGCTATGATGGCTGTGGGCATTCCCTTTGTTGCCCTTGCTTCCTTAAAAGCAGCCTCAAGCGAGTCAAAATCATGCGCATCACAGTTGATCACATGGAAATTGAAGGCCTTAAACTTCTCATCTATAGGATACGGATCACATACTTCCGTAACAGGACCATCGATCTGAAGATTATTATTATCAACTATAACAACAAGATTATCCAGCTTCTTAAATCCTGCAAACATTGCTGCTTCCCATACCTGTCCTTCTGCTATCTCACCATCTCCAAGTAAGGTATATACTCTGAAATCATCATTGAACATCTTGGCTGACAGAGCCATACCGACAGCTACTGAAATACCCTGTCCCAGAGAACCGCTGCTCATATCCACACCGGGTGTATGCTGCATGCAGGGATGTCCCTGAAGGTGTGAACCAAGCTTACGGAGCGTGGTAAGTTCCTCTACAGGAAAGTAACCCCTCTGAGCGAGTGCGGAATAAAGGGCCGGAGCGCAGTGCCCCTTGGACAATACAAACCTGTCCCTGTCCTTCTTCTTGGGATCCTTGGGATCAATGTTCATCTCTACAAAATAGAGATAGGTCATGATATCCGCGCATGATAAAGAACCGCCCGGATGTCCGGCCTTAGCTGCATGAACAGACGTAACAATACCCTTACGGATCTCATTGGCTGTCTTTTGTAATTCCAACTTGTTCATGATAATCTTCCTTTCTATATATATGATGTTAATGCGGGATTAATTATATCATATAGCATTTTGTGTTTCAATTATTAGTTCACTCAGTAAATTAAGGAAAGAACCATATTTTCAGATATGTTATTTAATTATTTTCACTTTTGTACATATATGTTATTTTATCTTGGAAATGTGATAAATAAGCCATTTCCTTATCCTGTCACATTTATACAGATATGTTATTTAATTAGATAGTAACTATAAATTCTATACCGTTTTCTTTTAATTCAGCTTCTATTTTTCCCCCATGCTCTTCGGTGATCCTCTTCGCTATCGACAGTCCTATGCCATGTCCCCCCGTAGTCGAGTTCCGTGATTCATCCGTGCGGTAAAACCTGTCGAATATCCTCTCAGGGTCAATGTCCTCCTGTATATCTGCACTGTTATATATTCTTAATACAGTCTTTCTTCCGGATCTGTTTAGCTTTATGCTTATATCACCGTCCTCTGTTACATACTTTGCTGCATTTTCAATAAGGATATCCGCCAGATTTTCGATCTGATTTCTTACACCGGTTATCATTATGTCTTTATCAATACCGTTCTTAACGGTTACATTCCTTTCGTTTATCATTTCACTGAACCTGTTAAGGGAACCCGATACGATGCTGCTGTAATCAAGCATTTCCTTCTTATCGTTATCGCTGAATTCTTCCATACGTGAAAGTATCAGAAGCTGGTTTATAAGAGAGCTCATCTTTCCGGTCTGCTGAACTATATTATCCGTCCACTCGTTCTCACCGTATTTATACTTAAGTACTTCTGCATTTGCTGATATGATCGCAAGAGGTGTCTTGAGTTCATGTGAAGCATCCGTTATGAACTGCTTCTGAGCTTTCTGGTTTCTTTCAAACGGCTTGAGTATCTTAGAAGAAAGGGATGCAAAAATGAACGATATCAGCAGTGCAAACATAACGGAAAGCACTATGGAAATATTAAGGCTGGCCTTCTGGGAATCGAAATAATCACTGCAGTCAAGAAAGATCACATATTCTTCCGATGAATCTGTACTTGCGATCCTGTATCTGTATCTGCCGTAATATCCTGTTTCTCTTTTTTTGTTCAGAACATTTTTTGCCATTTCAACGGCATCTGTTTGACTCACGGATGCAATATGATCCATTTTTATATCATAATTATCCGCTTCTGCCGTCACTGTTACCGTAAAATATCTTGTCCTGAACTCCGCTTCTTCATTAAGATCTATCTTATATCTTGTCCTTGCCTCGAATTCTTCTTCATTGAAGTCCCCAATGACCGGCATCCTTCCATTGTTATAGCTGATAAGGCGTGTGATCGCGTCCGCCCTGTTGGCATTCGATAATACAAGCGTGAAATACATACCAGCAACAAGTATCGAAAAAACAAGGATTATGGAAACAAAAGCAACGGCTATCATTTTTCTCTGGAGCTTTTTCATGTATCCTCCCTTATAAGATATCCTTCATCCGTATTATCAAAAGCAGCATGTGCATGTATCTGTCTGAGTTTATTCTTAAGGTATGCGATATAAAGGTCTACCGCTCCCTCCTCTTTCGTGCTTCCTATTATATCAAGAAGTATCTCATCCTTTACCGGGTTATTACGGTTTTTTATAAGTTCCGCAAGAACCTCTGTCTCTTTAGGGCTAAGGATCAGGCTTCCCATTTCCGTTTTGATCTCATTGCTCTCACAGTCAAGCTTAAGATCAGCGAATTCGATGATCTTTACTTTATACTCCTGATTTCTTCTCATAAGTGCATTTATATGCGCAATAAGTTCATCCATTTCAAATGGTTTAGTAAGATAATCATCCGCTCCTTCATTAAAACCTTCTATTCTGTCTTCTACCTGAGTCTTTGCGGTGAGGAGGATCACGGGGGTATATATTTCATTTTTCCTCATGATGGATAAAACCTTTATGCCATCAAGTCGTGGCATCATTATATCCATAATGACAAGGTCATATCTGTCTTCCCTTATATGGGCAAGCGCTTCTTCACCATCATAAACAGGGTCAACATCAAAACCTTCCATTTTCAGTATTTCGCTCACTGCCACAGACAGCTGCTTTTCATCTTCAGCATAAAGTATCTTCATTCAGTCACCATTCATATATGTTATTTTATAGTGTTATTTTATTCTGATTCAAGTGTGTTATTTAATTACAACCCCACTATTCATGCGGGTTTAGTCCATCAATACATCCCTGATCGTCTGCATGGTAAGGTCCGTGGAAGCCATCTCATCGGAACACCTCTTCAGCTCACCTGCTATAAGTGCAGAGTTCTTCACATCCTTTTTGTATCGCATCTGATGCTCCAGGGCAGCCCAGCAGTCCATGGCGATTGTCCTTAGCTGAAGTTCTACCTTTATCGTGTTCAGTTCGGATGCATGAAAGGGTACCCGGATTATAACATGGTAAGACCTGTACCCGTTTTCCTTGGGTTTCGCAATATAATCTTTTTCCCTAAGGATCTCCCAGTTTTCATGTTTTCTGATACTTTCAAGTATCATATATATATCGCCTACAAAATGTGTTACTATCCTGATACCCAAAACGTCCGATAATTCCCTGATACCAGTGAGTGCATCTGTTTCATATCCCTTCCTTAAGAGCTTGTCCTTAACACTCTTCACATCCTTTATCCTGGAACTTATGTGTTCATACGGTGAATGCTCCGGATCATCTGCAAGGGAATCAAGTATCTTTTCAAGCTCATCACTGATCTCCTTAAGTGTTTCTTCTAAAGAAGCCGCATATATACCAAAATATTCTTTCTGATCGTTACTCATAATAACTCCTGTTATAAATCCTAAAATCAGGTTGTTTTTGTTTATAAAATTAAATGTTCCTTTAACGTTTGAGTCCGTTGACCAAAGTGGTTGACATTTCCTTCATATGAATAGTATAATTAGACGTCCGTGCAGCCGGGGAATCAGCGGCTCCCTGAACCTGAAATCCGCTATAGCAGGGGTGATGCACTGTTAAGGGTATTTATCATATGCAGCTGCCCCGGATAAGCAGCGTTGATATCCGGGTCTTGCGCGGCGGGAATCCGCGAACCGTGTCAGGTCAGGAATGGAGCAGCACTAAGCGGAAGCTCCCGGGTGCCGCAAGGCAGCCTGGGTTGAGCCGGCTGTCCGGGTAACGTGCATGTTGATGATATTCGAGGCAGTGCGCACGGACATTTTGATCAAAGGATTCCTTTCTTAAAGCTCAGTATCATTTCACTTCCTACACTTAAGCGGTTCCTGTATTCCGGAACTTCATCCCTTGTATACCATCTGGCCTCGCTTATTTCATCTTCCTGCCTTACTACCGTATCATCCCCGTCAACCTCGGCAACATATCCTATCATATGTGCACCCGATATTCCCCACGGCTGGTCCTTATATGGTCTTAAGTTTTTTACATTAAGGCCTACCTCTTCAAGGACTTCCCTGTGAACCGCCTGCTCAAATGATTCACCAACCTCAACATAGCCAGAAACAAGCTCCAGTCTTACATTCTTTGGTCTTCTTAAGTTTCTTACAAGCAGTATCTTATCTCCATTGGTTATCGCAACTATAACTGCCGGTGCTATCTGAGGATATGCAGAGTGTCCGCATTTTGTGCATACAAAGGCTCTTTCGATTTTCGAAGGGATCGTCGGAGAACCGCAGCATCCGCAATAGGCTGACGCTTTTCTCCAGTTTCTTAAATGATAGCCGGTCGCGCCCGCAAATACCATATATACAGGATCAAGTTCCCTGAACCTGTGAATCCTTAAATAGAAGTACTCCTTTTCTTCATTTTCCGGCTTTTCAGGCAGATCTTCAAGCTTTCTGAAGAAGGTTAAATCTTCCTTTATCTTTTTTGACATATTTGTTTCTTCGTAAAAGAAATCTCCGCTGATCTCAAATAAATAATATGCGCTATCTATTAATTCATCGTGCTGAAAGCCGCATATTTCCTGATAATCTACACATCTTGGAAGTGATATTTTTCCATCCTCTCTTTTGACCAGAATACCATCTTCCCTATAGCTGAGAAGATAATCTTTATCCTCTATTTTCCTATTTATATAGAGAGGATTATATTTTTTAGGGTATATTTCATGTATCATTCATTGACTCCTTTGGTCTATATTTCTTCTTCCATTTCTTCGTTTATCTGATCATCTTTTTTCGCCTTTAAACGCTTTCTTAGATCTGTAAAAAAGCCTGATAGGATTTCCGAACATTCATCTTCGCATATTCCTTGCGTGATCTCCACCTGATGATTGAATTCCTTCATATTAAGAAGATTGATGATAGATCCGGCGCATCCTGATTTAGGGCTCATTGTGCCGATCACAACCCTGTCGATCCTTGCCTGAACTATTGCTCCGGCGCACATCTGACAGGGTTCGAGGGTAACATACATCGTGCATCCCTCAAGCCGCCAGTCTCCAATATATCTGCTTGCTTTCCTTATTGCCGTAAGCTCAGCATGTGCAAGGGTATTTTTCTCGGTTTTTCTTCTATTGTAGCCTCTTCCGATTATCCTGTCTTCGTATACTATAACACAACCTATGGGCACTTCCCCATAGGCTGCTGCTTTTTTCGCCTGCACTATGGCCTTTTTCATGAATTTTTCATCTTTTGTATTCATTTCCCACCTCAATTCCTTTTATACAGTTTACATGAATTTGTTAATTCCTGCATTGATTTTTTATTAATAAAATATCTAAATCTTTACCCTTCTGAAGCCTCAAAATATAACACATGATCATTATAACTTATTAGTACAATATATGGTATTAAACTTGCATTATATATACATATCTTGTATATTATATATTGATTCTATTAAAAAAAGGAGACAAAAATGAAGATTTACGGACTGATGAAGACAACTCTTTTGGACTATCCGGGCAAGGTTGCCTCAACAATCTTTCTCGGAGGATGCAATATGAGGTGTCCTTTTTGTCATAATATGGATCTGGTAACCGGTCTCGATCAGATCGAACCTCTTTCATACAAGAGTGTTATTGAACATCTGAATTTGCGGAAAGGTGTTATTGATGGCGTCTGTGTAACAGGTGGTGAACCAACCCTTCAACCCGATCTGGTCTCCTTTATAGAAGAAATAAAAAACATAGGGTTGCTTGTAAAGCTGGACTCAAATGGGTCCCAACCGGCTGTTTTGAATGATTTATTGAAGAAAAAACTCTTAGATTATATCGCGATTGACGTTAAGGCTTCTTTTAATAAGTATCCTTTGGTATGTGGTTTAGACGGTCCTGGCAATGACCCTGATGAGGTTAAATCCCTAATTAATAATGTCGAAAAGTCCATTTTTATGGTAAAAAACCAGGATTCTGTACCATATGAGTTCCGGACTACTGTTGTAAGGGAGTATCATGATGAGAATGAATTCGTCCTCATCTCAGACATGCTAAGCGGTGCTGAAGCATACTATCTCCAATCCTTCGTATGTTCAGATTTTGTGCCGGATAAAGGCCTTCATGCCTATCCAAAAGAGAGCCTGTTAAGGTTCGCTGACATACTCTCGCAGAAGATAAAAACCGTCGGGATCAGAGGTATCGACTGACCAAAAAATACCACTTTATTTAATCACGATATAACTAGTTATAATCTTTCATATATTTGATATAATTGACCACCATAAGGGCTATTTTCAGGGTCAGGGCATCATCAAACACTCTTACGTCCAAACCGGTCGCTTTTTGGAGTTTTTCTATCCTGTATATCAGTGTATTTCTGTGAATAAAGAGCTGGCGAGACGTTTCTGAAACGTTCAGGCTGTTATCGAAAAATTTTCCGACTGTCAGAAGTATCTCATCATCAATTTCATCCGGTATGTTTTCACCGAAAATTTCTTCAATGAACATCTCACACAGATTGACCGGAAGTTGGTAGATCAGTCTTCCTATTCCAAGAGAAACATATGATATTATATTCTTTTCAGAATAAAATATCTTTCCGACATCCAATGCCATGTTCGCTTCCTTATATGATTTGGATAATCCCTTGATCTCATTGACGATCGAGCCATATGCTATCCTTGCATTCGACATGGCTTCCGAATTGAGCATATCCAACAGCATACGTGCCGTATCATTTAATTCCTCATATCCTTCTTCTTCCGACAAAGCCTTTATAACTATTATATTCTTCTCATTTACAGAGGTAACATAGTCCCCTTTCTGATTGTGGAAGAGTTCCCTGACCATCTCCAATGCATTTATATCGTTTTCCGAGTGTGTTTCTATAACAAATACACATCTCTTCTTTACAACGTCTATATGAAGCTTCTGAGACCTGTTAAATATATCTACCAGAAGCAGGTTATCCAATAAAAGATTCTGGTAAAAGCTGTTTTTATCAACTTTTTCCTTATAGGCCGTTATAAGGCTCTGCAGCTGTGATACAACCAGCTTACCAACAAGGAAGGTATCTCCCGAACCCCTGGCTGCAAGGACATATCCCGGCTGATAATCCTCGTAAACCTTAAAAAGCAGGGCTCCATTCACTTCCTGTGTCTCTGCACTCGATTGAATAAAGCTTAAAATGATCTTTTTATCGATAATATCAGCATTTTCTGTCTGGGCGATGCAGTTGCCGATTGAATCGGATACGGCAAATTCAGTCTTGCTAATCTCTCTTGCTTCATTGATGCAGTTATAAATAACCTGATTAGAAATCAATTTCTCTTCCTCATTTCTCCTAGTCTTTATCTTGATCTTAAGACAAAATAAAAAGGGAGCTGTTTCCCAGCTCCCCCTTTAATCTTCCTTAAATTACTTGATGAGCGTGATTCCTCCGATAAGCGGAACCTGCTTCTCTTCCTGGTTGATCGCTGCGATAAGTCCCATTATCCAGCATACCAGAATAAAAATACTCCATATCCATCCAACGAAAGGAATCATTCCAAGCAGAGCGAAAAGGTTGATCACAAGTGCCTGGTTAATGTGGAACCTTGCACCCTCCCTGTCTCCTGCAACCAATGCAATGATGAATCCTATCCATGTAATATAGGCAATGATAGATGTAGCTTTTGTATCCATACAGTCCCTCCTAAAAATTTATTAACATGCATATTTTATCATGCAATTCATGTTCATTCAATAGAATAACCCCTTGAAAATCTTAAGATCAGCAAGGGGTCATTCTTAAATAGAGCTATCCCTTTATAAATTCCGGATACTAGTTGGTAATAGTCTGCTCGGTATCCTTATCGAAGATATGGATCTTCTCAACATCGAGGGCAAACTTGATGTTATCGCCCGGGCGAGCTGTTGTACGAGGATCTACCCTTGCTGTAATAGGGAACTCCTCAAGATCAAAGTAAAGGTAAACTTCAGCACCGAGAAGCTCGTAAACCTTAACTGTTGACTCAAATACGCTGTTAGGTGAAGCTTCGATGAACATCTCTGAATCATATACATCCTCAGGGCGGATACCGAAAGTAACAACCTTACCGTTATAACCGCCTTCGATAAGCTTCTTGGACTTAGCGGGAGGAAGAGGTATCGACCTTCCTGCAACCTTCAAAGAAGCAACATCTCCGTTAACCTCAACCTCAGCATCAAGGAAGTTCATCTGAGGTGATCCCATGAAACCTGCAACGAAGAGGTTAGCCGGCTTATCATAAAGGTTCTGGGGTGTATCTACCTGCTGAACAACACCATCCTTCATAACTACGATCCTGGTACCGAGTGTCATGGCCTCTGTCTGGTCATGAGTAACGTAAATGATAGTGGTTCCCAGTCTCTGATGAAGCTTGGCGATCTCTATACGCATCTGTACACGAAGCTTTGCATCAAGGTTAGAAAGAGGCTCGTCCATAAGGAATACCTTGGGGTTACGAACGATAGCACGACCCATGGCAACACGCTGCCTCTGACCACCTGACAGGGCCTTGGGCTTACGCTCAAGAAGTGCTGTAAGATCGAGGATCTTAGCTGCTTCCTTAACCATCTTATCTATCTCATCCTTCGGAACCTTCCTTAACTTAAGTCCGAAAGCCATGTTATCGTAAACTGTCATATGAGGATACAGAGCGTAGTTCTGGAATACCATTGCGATATCCCTGTCCTTGGGCTCTACATCGTTGACTACCTTGTCACCGATCTTAAGCTCACCGGATGATATCTCTTCAAGACCTGCTATCATACGGAGTGTGGTAGATTTACCGCATCCTGAAGGTCCAACGAAGATGATGAACTCCTGGTCCTCGATCTCAAGGTTGAAATCCTTAACAGCTTGGAAGCCGTTGGGATAAACCTTACAAATGTTCTTAAGTGATAAACTTGCCATTTGGGTAACCCTCCTAAAATAATATACTATGTGCTTATGCACTACCTGAACTGAAGTATATCAAAGAGGCTGACAATATGTAATACCATGATTGCCCAAATATTTTTCCCGTTCATATACATTCTGCCCAAATATTAAGAGGGAGCTGTATCTTGCTCCCTCCTAATTAAAAAAACTGAACTTTTCTTCTTTTTGTTTTACTTCTGTGTTTGATTTTGCCGCATCCCCTGTTTCCTGCTTTGCTTCAGGTTTCTTCTCGGCTTTTATTTCCTGTTTTCCCTCAGGCTTTGCTTCGGGTTTCTTTTCCGGTTTTACTTCGGGCTTTGCATCCTGTTTCGCTTCAGGTTTTATCTCCGCCTTTACCTCAGGTTGTGCTTCTGGTTTTATTTCAGCCTTTACCGGCTGCTTTTTTACTACCTTCCTTACAACTTTCTTAACCGGTGGTTTTGTTTCCTGCTTTATTTCCTGTTTCGCCTCAGGTTTTATTCCTGTCTTTATTTCAGATTTCGCTTCAGGTTTTATTTCAGGCTTTACCGGCTGCTTTTCTTCATTACCTGCTTCAGCCTTTTTTACTACCCTTTTAACTACCTTCTTTACTACCTTCTGGTCATTCGCCGCCTTCTCAGGTGTTCTTTCAGGTGTCTTCTCAGCTGGCTTCACAGTAGTCTCTTCTGTTTTATTCCCGGCTGTAAATACTTCCTTTATAGTAGGAAGGGGTTCCGGTCTCTTCTCTTCTTTTATATCCTTCTTAATATCAGCCTTTACTTCTTCTGTTACCTTTACTTCTGCCGGCGAGCGTTTTTCTTCCGCCTTTTTAGCCTCTTCGGAAACATTAAGAACAGGTTTTTCAGGCTCGATCTTGATATCCTTGGTATCTTTATAGAAGGCCATCTGATTCTTTCCACGTTTCTTGGCAAGGTACAGAGCCTTATCAGCAGACTTGTAGAGGGCATCAAATTCTGTTCCGTCTGTCGGGATCTCTACTGCTCCGATAGATGCTGTTGCCGAATATTTGGTATACTCGCCTACCTTAAAGTTCTTAAAGAATGTATTGACCCTTTCGGCCTCTCTCTTAAGTGCCGCATCATCTTTCAGGTCTTTAAGAAAGATTATGAATTCATCACCACCGGTTCTTCCGATGATATCGTTTATCCTGAACTCGCTCTTAAGCTGATGGCCCAGAGTACTTAATACTTCATCACCAAATGCATGTCCCATCGTATCATTGATCTTCTTGAAATTATCTATATCAAGGACAAACATGATGGATTTCTTGTTCTTACCTTCGTTTGCAAGATATTCCTTTATCTTGGTCTCGGTAGCCACCTTATTGTACAGGTCGGTAAGAAGGTCTGTTTCAGCCTGTTCACGCAGTTCCCGGTTACTCTTCCTGTAATTGGCGGCATTCATGATACTTATGACCATAAGTATCGCTACGAAGACGAGGATCAGGATAACTATCCTCCAGAACATCTGCGTTGTTGATGCGCTCTCCTTCTTGGCCGACTGGAGTATCTGATTTTCATCAACAACTATCATGATAAAGGTCTTGTAATCACCGATAGGCTGATAAACAAAATATTTGGTAACATCATCCCTGTTCGTTACAAGAAGCTTACCCTTGTTCTGCTGCTCAAGGTTCTTCAGGAACTCGTCTTTTCTGGTAGCTCCCGTATATGTAGCTCCTTCAAGATAGTCAAAAAGGCTGCTTCCTTCCTTAAATGACTTCGAATCCACTCCTGCACTGTCAAGGACCAGACCATCCGAATTGATAAGCAGGTAGGTTGATGTCTTGGCATTTGAGCTTAAGAAAAGCTCCAGATCGCTTATTTCCTTGGGTGAATATTTAAGGATCACCTTACCCTCGGCATAGGTGGCGGAAACATAGTGGACACAGTCACCGCTTGAATTGACGATATACTCATCCGTGCTGTCGGGATCATTGGAAAGGTCTCCGCCTGTCGCAGATATCAGATCAGGATATTCCACACCCTTGTTGTTCATCACTATACCGTCATTTCTTAATATATAGCCTGCATCTATGTTCAATTGTGTTACTGCTGAAGTTAAAAGATCTACATTATCATCACAGAAAAAGTCAAGATCTGCCGAAACCCTTGTTGAAAGCATCCTTGCTATCTGACTTATCATATATATTTCAGATGAATAATAATCCGCCATCTCACGAGCCTTATTACTGTACTCATCAAGCTTCTTATTCTTCTCTTTGGTGAGAATGTCAGACTTATATGTAATTAGAGTAAAAAGAATGATAATTACCAGGATAGCCGTAGGTATCAACCATTGGAGCATATTCTGGCCATTCTTCTTTTGTGCACTCATTCGCTGATTCTCCCTGTGGGTACTTCTGATTTCATGGCCTCTGTATCTTCGTCAGTTACCGGCGTAACTGTTTCTCCCGTATCGGAGCCGCTCCCGTCTTCTTCATCCTTTCCTTCTTCCGCGGGTATATAGGAATCAAAGACCCTTACGAACATAAAGGAATTGGCATAAGCCGCAAGCGAAAATAGCAAAAATATCGATAACATCAACATTATCGGTACATATATAATAAGCAGGGCAACCACTATCATAACGGCTATACAGGCAAGTGTTACCGGGAAATGCCTTATACTCATAATGAAGGCATTCTTGACAGTGTTCTTTATCGAATTGTAGAACTTGGATAATACCGGGAATACAAATGTAGCGGTAAAAATATAAAAAACAGACACTGTAATAAGAAGTACCTGCATAACTGTCGCAACAGTACCGTTTCCTATCTCTACACCCATCCTTCCTGACATTATCGCATAATCTATCGCAAGCAGACCTCCGGCTGCAAGCAGGATAAGCCAAATGGCAGTAGCCTGTTTGAAATTAAGTCTGAATGATTTAAAAAAGCTTTTGGTGATGTAGGCTTCCTCATTCCTTACCATCTTAAGCGTGACATAATACATTGCCGTGATCGATGCTCCGATGGTTATTACAGGAATGCAGCATATAACAAAAAGGATATTCAGCCACATAATATCCGCAACTTTGTTCATGAATTGCACAAAAGGGCTGTCTAAACTGAATATCTTCCCCATCTATGTAAATAACCTCTGTTCCTTTTAGTTGATCCGTCTATGTCAAAAATGTAGACAAATCCTTTTTAATTTTATCTTATAATTGTGTAAATTGCAAGACAATTACAGTTCCATCCTCATGGGTGTAAATCGTATTCCGTCCTTCTCGATCTCCTCCTTCACATCCATAAAACCTAACCTGTGATAAAAGCCGACCGCGTATGGTGAAGAGTTAACGGTTACGTGTGTTATTCCATCTTTTCTTGCATTCTTGAAGAAACTGTTCACCAGTAAGGAAGCTATTCCTTGGCGATGGAAGTCCCTGTCAACAAACAGAAGTGAAATATGATTTACATTCCTGACGCCCAGGATACCTACCATCCTCTCATTTATAAATGCACCTATGGCGATATACTCGCCACAGGTGTGCATTTTCTTGAGAAGAGGGTCCCTGACGAAATTCTTGAAATTGTAGACTCCTCTTAAGGAGTAATCCGGTGCTTCGAAGATGAGGAATGTATCCCATGCAAGCCGCATGGCATCATCCCATTCATCATTCATTATCGGCCGGATGTTAACTGTGTCTTTATCTTTTATCATTTCTTAAACTTGGAGAAAAATCCTCCGAAGAACTCCTTAACCGTATCTCCCACTTCCTTAAAGAAGCCTCCTACTGCATTCTTAACAAGTTTTCCCAGTCCCAGGTCTTCGATATTGACATCATCGATATTGAAGGTTCCCGCATTTATCTTGTCCTTATACTTGGCATAGATATCATCTGCCTGTTCAGCAAGCACATTAAAGTCAATACCCATGGCCTTTATCTTCATCATCAGAGATACCGTCTTCTTTATATCTTCCTCCGACAGCTGGACATCCAGGTCAACCATGCCCTTACGTATTGCGGCTTCGATCTCTTCTTCCGTCTCAAGGTGGTTTGCTGCTATCTGTGCCTTAACATAGGAAATTATCTCTTCTGCCTTGGCATCATTGCCGACAGCCTGTTTGAGCTCACCTGTTGTCACGAGCTCATTGAGGGCCGTATCAAGAGCCTTGTCGCTTACGGATGTACCCGACATTCTCTCATAAGCCTTAAGGGCTCCGATAAGTGCTGCCGTTCCGGAGATAGGTGAAGGTCCTACAACGATGATATCTGCATTTTCAACACCTGCGGTGATAAGAGCATTCCTGTACATGTTTTCCGTACAGTAGTTTATATTCTTTGTCGTTACTGTTACACCGTGTCCCGCTTCGGCCGGTCTTACAACAACCGATGACAGTGATTTTGTTCCGATGACAGAAGAAGCAATATAGGAATCAAGCCTCTGATGTTCTTCGGCATTTGTTACGTATACGACATCATAATTAGGAAGATCCGCCTCTGCTATGCCCATCAGAGCCAGAACCGTGCTCCTCTGGTCTGCAGTCAGGTCAGATCCCAGGGCAAGATAGGTTTTGTTGGATGTTACGGTTACTGCAGTATTTGACTGGACTGCCGTATCTGCCGTTGCACCGGCTGTGGGTGCCGGGGTAGGTGTCGGTGTGACTGTAGGTTCCGGTGTTGGTGTGGGCGTCGCTGTTACCGTATTTCCCGATACAGCCGAATTATCCACTACTATTACATCTGTTGCATAGGCACTGACTGTCATCGACATGGTCATTACCGTAATGAGTATTAATGATGTGATCTTCTTCATAATATCCTCTCCCTTCATTATCTAATACTCCCTTAGTTACATATCAAATCCGCCTCAGCAGATCTCTGCCCCTGCCGGCATAGCCTTATCAGGGGTCATTAAAGCAAGATTACCGTCTGCATCCTCGGCACATAATATCATTCCCTCGGATACAATACCCGCAAGTGTAGCCGGTTTAAGATTTGTAAGTACCATGACCGTCCTGCCTACCATCTCTTCAGGCTTATAATAAGCCTTTATTCCCGAAACGATCTGCCTGACCTCACTTCCTATCTGTACCTTGCTCACAAGGAGCTTCTTGCTTTTCTTGACTTCTTCACATTCGAGTATCTTTCCTACCTGAAATTGCATCTTGGCAAAATCATCATATGCGATCTCTGGCTTTGCTTCGATATCTATAACAGGTTCTTCTTCCTTTTCTTCCGGATTTATCCCGTTTTCCCGTTCATACTCGGCCTTCTGGGCTGCCCTTATCTTATCGACCTCTGCTATTATCTCATTTACATCAAGACGGGCAAAGAGCATTTCCGGCTTATCCGTGACTCTGGTTCCGGGGGCTGTCAGCCCGTAATCGGCAAGGAGATCGTAATCCCTCTCAGTTCCGTGCAGCTGCATGAGTATCTTGTCAGCCGTCTCCGGCATAAAGGGTTTTAAGAGGTTGGCTCCTATACAGATGGATTCAACCAGATTGTACATAACCTCTGAGAGCCTCTCCTTCTTATCCTCTGACTTTGCAAGTACCCAGGGCTCGGTTTCATCTATATATTTATTGCATCTTCTGAAAAGTGCGAATATCTCGGTAATCGCGTCAGCCACCCTAAGGGTTTCCATCTTCGTATTTACCCTGTCCCTGCAGCCCGTGACAAGAGCCTTAAGATCATCATCAACCGCTTCTGTGACTCCGGTCCTGCTCACAAAACCGTCAAAATACTTATTTGTCATGGATATTGTACGGTTAACAAGATTTCCGAGGACATTGGCAAGCTCTGTGTTGTATCTTTCAACAACCAGCTCCCAGGTGATTATACCGTCGTTGTCATAAGGCATCTCATGAAGTACAAAGAACCTGGTCGCGTCGACGCCGAACAATCTTACAAGGTCATCGGCATATATGACATTTCCTCTTGACTTGCTCATCTTCTCACCACCCTGAAGCAGCCACGGATGTCCGAATACCTGCTTTGGAAGGGGCTCACCAAGGGCCATCAGGAAAATAGGCCAGTATATTGTATGGAACCTGACTATGTCTTTACCTATAAGATGAAGGTCTGCAGGCCAGAACTTCTTATACAGATCGCTGGAATTCCCGTCTGCATCATAGCCTATACCGGTAATGTAGTTCGAAAGGGCATCAAGCCATACGTAAACAACATGTTTTTCATCAAAGTCAACAGGAATACCCCATTTAAAGGAAGTACGGGAAACACACAGGTCCTGAAGTCCGGGCAGGAGGAAGTTGTTCATCATCTCGTTCTTCCTCGAAACCGGCTGTATAAACTCAGGATGGGTATTAATATGATCTATAAGCCTGTCGGCATACTTGCTCATCTTAAAGAAGTAGGCTTCTTCCTTAGCGGGCTTTACCTCCCTGCCGCAGTCAGGGCACTTTCCATCCACAAGCTGTGATTCCGTCCAGAAGGACTCACAGGGTGTGCAGTATAATCCTTCATAGGTACTCTTATAGATATCTCCCTGTTCATAGAGCTTTTTGAA
Source organism: Lachnospiraceae bacterium (assembly GCA_024690425.1). The sequence continues at coordinate 16,035 of JAILCT010000105.1, forward strand.
TATCTTCTGGATCTGTTTTTCGTGGTCGGCATCCGTCGTTCTTATAAACCTGTCATATGAAGTTCCCATCATATCCCACAGACCCTTGACCACTCCTGCGACATTATCCACAAACTCCTTGGGCGTCACACCTGCAGCCGATGCTTTTTCTTCAATCTTCTGGCCGTGTTCATCGGTACCTGTCTGGAAGAAAACCTCATATCCTTCCTGCCTCTTATATCTTGCTATAGAGTCAGCCAGTATAGCTTCATACGTATTTCCTATGTGAGGCTTGCCCGAAGTATAGGTTATTGCTGTTGTAATGTAGTACTTTCCCTTATTTTCCATTTTCGCTCCTTATTACTTTATTTCTAAAAATTAATTTTTCATTTAACTTCTGCCAGAAGAGCATCATACACTTCGCGTTTGCTTATTCCTCGGTCCTTTGCTACCTTCTTCATGCATTCCTTGCGATCCATGCCCCTGTCCTCATAAAGCTTCATATGCTCCTCTATGGTCAGTTCCTGCCAGGACAGCTGCTCCTCCTGCCTTACTTCTTCCCTGTCCCTTCCTTCAATGCACAGAACATATTCACCCCTGGGCTCATTTACATCATAATACTCCTCTGCTTCACTCACCGTAAAGTGCAATACTTCTTCAAATTGCTTGGTAAGTTCCCGGCATATGGCCATATTTCTGTTTCCGAGAGCATCCCTAAGCTCTTTAAGAGTCTTCCTTAAGTGGTGCGGGGCTTCATATATTATAATGGTCCTTGTTTCGGATCTTAATTCTTCAAGGATCTCCTTACGTTCTTTCTTATCCGAAGGCAGAAAGGCTTCAAAGCAGAACCTTCCCGTTTTGAGGCCCGACATCGTAAGTGCAGTGATAAGGGCACAGGCACCGGGCAGTGAAGTCACCCTTATACCTTCTTCCTTGCACATACTGACAAATACTTCTCCGGGATCGGATATACCCGGAGTGCCAGCATCGGTTATAAGCGCGATATCCTTGCCTTCCTTAAGCTTTTCTAAAAGTACGGCGGCCTTATCATACCTGTTATACTCATGATAACTGGTCATCGGGGTCTTTATCCCGAAATGGTTGAGGAGCTTTATGGAATTCCTTGTGTCCTCTGCCGCTATCAGATCTACTTCTTTTAATGTGCTTATCACCCTTTCGGTAATATCCTTAAGATTTCCTATAGGTGTTGCACATAAGTACAGTGTACCCTGCATCTTTCCAGTCCGTTTTCCAAGTTTTTGTTCAATTTTAGTAATATGTTAAATCAGGATTTAAATTTATAAACAACCAATAACATGTGTTATATGTTTAATAACCATAGATATCGTAAATCTCGTCTGTATAAACACCCGGTTCTTTATATACTATAAGGGGTTTTTCAACCGTTAGCCTTCTGTTACCCCCCTTCAAGGCTTCTATAAGGACCATATTGGGCTCCTTATCCGCAAAAGGGTATACCAGCTTAAGCCGTTTGGGTTCTAACCGGTATCTTGTAAGAACTTCAAATATCTCAACCAGCCTGAAAGGTCTGTGTACCATATAGAACCTGCCCTTATCCTTGAGCAGGCCGGCTGTTTCCCTTGCTATATCTTCAAGAGTACAGTATATCTCATGCCTTGCTATTGCCTTCTCCCTGTTGTTCCCCGTAAGTCCGTGCTTTCCTATCATATATGGCGGATTGGTGGTCACCACATCAAAAGCCGAAGGCTTAAAAAAGGCAGGAGCATCATTTATATCGCCGCATACAATATCTATCTTATCCTCCAGTCCGTTAAGCTTGACACTCCTTAAGGCCATATCAGCGCTCTCTTCCTGGATCTCAAGGCCTGTAAAGTGCTCCCCGGCTGATTTTGCTTCCAGCAGTATAGGGATTATACCCGTTCCGGTTCCTATATCAAGAAGAACCTCTCCCTGTCTGACCTGTGCAAAGCCTGACAGGAGTACTGCATCCATGCCGAAACAGAATTTCTTTTCATTTTGAATTATCTTATATCCGTTCCTCTGAAGGTCATCTATTCTTTCGTTATCCTTAAGCTCAATCATCGTCAAGCTTTGATTTTCCATCCTTTTTCTCCAGCTGCTCAAGTGCCTTAAGATCGGCTTCCTCCGCTTTGTCCGCCTTATCCCCCTTCCTGTCTTTCCTGTGACGGGGCTTGAACTTAAGGTCTTCCGCCTTATATTCCTTTATCTCCTTCTCATCACCTTCTTCGATGACTACCTTGACAAGCTGTCTTAACACATTAACGCTTGCGACTTCTCCCTTAAAGCCGTCATTTGTCGTTACGCTGTCTCCCGGATTCGGAAGCTTCTTATTTAACTCCTCATAGGTCTCTTCCTCATTCTTGAGGCAGCACATCAGCCTTCCGCAGATACCCGATATCTTGGTCGGATTAAGGGACAGGTTCTGTTCCTTGGCCATTTTTATCGATACCGGCGCAAAATCAGACAGATAGGTGTGGCAGCAAAGAGGCCTTCCGCAGAAACCGATACCGCCCAGGATCTTGGTCTCATCCCTTACTCCTATCTGGCGAAGTTCGATACGTGTTTTGAAAACCGATGCCAGATCCTTGACCAGTTCCCTGAAATCCACGCGTCCGTCTGCCGTAAAATAGAAGAGGACCTTATTATTGTCAAAGGTATACTCCGCATCTATCAGTTTCATCTCAAGACCGTGCTTTGCTATTTTTTCCTTGCAGATCTTAAAGGCTTCCCTTTCCTTTTCCCGGTTCTTCTTTTCCTTTTCACTGTCTTCAGCGGTAGCTTTTCTCGTAACGGGCTTAAGGGGTGAATTGAATTCCTTATCCTTTAATTCCGAGGGCGGCATGACAACCGTTCCGTATTCTACCCCTCTTGCAGTCTCTACTATAACATGGTCGCCTCTTTTCAGTTCTATGTCCTTTGGGTCAAAATAGTATATCTTACCCGCAGTCCTGAAGCGTATACCGATAACCTTTACCATTATTCCTCCTTTATGGCCAGAAGCAAAAGTTCCATAGCCAATTCAAAATTGACATTTGCCTTAAGCCTGACCTTGGTTTTTTCTATAGCTTCTATTATCCTCTCAACCGCCTCATAAGAGCTCCTGCCTGCCCTTTCACGTATCGATCTTATCTCTTCCTTAAACACAAGGCTGTCAAGATCGCCTGTTGCCTTGAACATCAGGACATCCCTGTACCAGATGAGGAGGATATCGAGATAATCTTCTATATTGATCTTGTAGGCGCTTATCTGGTTGAGCGCGGACACGAATTCTGACATTTCCATCTCGTGAGCATATTTCAGCACCCTCACGGCATCGTTCTTGATGTTGTCAAAGTCCTCGCTTGTTGCAAGGTGCTTGGCCTTTCCTATATTGCCTCTGGCAAAGGCCACGCATATGTCGGCCTGATAATCGGGTACGTGTATCCTCTCCATTAGGTACTTCCTTACCGTCTTATCATCAACAGGCCTCATATTAAGGACCGTGCTCCTTGATATGATAGTAGGAAGCAGGGCCGAAATATTGCTTGTAAGCAGCATTATCACTACATAATCCGGCGGTTCCTCAAGTGTTTTCAGCAGGGCGTTCTGTGCCTGTACACTCATCTTTTCGGCATCATTTATCAGATATATCTTCCATTTGCCGTTGTAGGGCCTTACGGATACATCCGATACAATGCTCTTTCTTATATCTTCTACACCTATAGTTCCCGGTTTTTCATGTATGAGCGTGATTATATCCGGATGGTTCCTGGTTATCGCCTGCTTACATGAATGGCATTCCATGCAGGGCTCTGTACTGCTTTCATCCTCACACTCTAGCGCCATGGCGAATGTCTCCGCAATAAACTCCTTACCTGCGTTCTTTTCCCCATGAATTATGTAGGCATGTGATACCTTTTTGCTCTCGATCGCACTTTTCAAGTGCTCCTTAATATGGTCTTGTCCTATTATGTCGCTGAATTTAGCCATATCTCACCCTTCAGGTAAATATATCAAGAAGCATCCCCCTGATCTCATCTATTCTGTCAAGAATGGCCAGATGGTCCTTCTCTTCCTTCATTAGCTCTTCGGCAAGGGAATCAAGGTTCTCGTCTATCAGCCGTATTATGCCGTATACCCTGTGACGTCCCCTCCTGTCAAGGAAGTTCTCTCTTGAGAACTTATGGGATCTGTTAACAACTTCATTTAAGAAATCCTTGATCAGGGTCCTGTACCTTTTCATGTCCCGGACATCCATGTGCTTGCCTATTTTCTTGCCCTGCATGGTAATGTCCTGGAACATCAGGTTAAGACGTTCCTGTAAGCCCTCATCATCTATACGGCTCATAAGGGTGAACCTGAACTGGTCATCCACCTGCTGGGCCTTATCCGTATGCTCGCTTACCGACTGGGTTGGAAGCATCTGGTTGATCTTCATATCCATATACTGATCATTCCCCCAATTCTTTTAGAATACAGCCTTCAATCTCACTCATGCATGCATAAAGCTCGGTATTATTGAATCGTTTCCTTATTCCCGCCTCGTTCAGCTTCTCCTCGGAAAAGTCATCCGTATCAGACAGGAACCTTCTGCACATCTCGGCATATTTCCTGTTCCCGGGTTTTCTCTCCCTTTTTAAGGCCCTGCTCAGCCTCTCTCCGTCCTCTACTTCTATATATATCGGTATCACAAGATCTTTTCCGAAATAATCTCTGGTAGCGACGTATGACTTAAGGACTCCCGAAATAAGGTAATTGCTGTTTTCAAGGTCAAGCTTTTCATCCTTTACCGTAAAATATCTCCATATTCCATGGACCGTGTCATATGAGCGTTCCTCGATTATGGACCCGTCTTTCTTAAGCTTTTCATATTCCGCTTCGGTGACGTAATTGTAGGTAACTCCGTCTATCTCTCCCTCGCGCCTTGGCCTTGTGGTATAAAGAACTACATTTTTAAGGGTCCCTGGATATTTTTCCAGGAGCTTTTTATATATTGTATCTTTTCCGGTAGCACTCTTGCCTATTATATAAAAGATCTTACCCATCTCTTACAATACCTGTATTTCCACTTCATTTTCATTTGACAGCCCCTGAATGTTAAGTCCCATATCCAGAGCTTTCTCTATGATCCCTATATGTTCTTCTTCTATTTCTTCTCCCGGAACAAGCAGGGGTATTCCGGGCGGATATAGGGATATGAATCCTGCACTTATGCATCCTGCTGCATGGTCAAGTCCCAGGATATGACTGTCTGCGTCGACCGCCTCATATAAAGGTACTGCCTCTCTGGCTTCCCTTGAATACAGACTGTATACACAAATATCCGGATCAGCAGACATGCTTCTGCATCCATTTTTCTCAAAAAGCTTCTCATCGATGCATTTTATAGCATTTTCTATCCTCTCAAAGCCCTCTTGTGTGTCCATTATCGTAAGTATAAGAAGACAGTGCTCATCGGTTGCCATCTCCGGCTGGATCCGGTATTCCTTCCTCAGGATATCGTACAGTTCCCTTCCGGTAATTCCCGCTCCTCTTGTTGATATTATAAGCTTTCCGGGATCTGCATCATAAATCCCCTCCAGGGAGCGGAGCATGTCCCTGCTTATATGTCTTAAACATTTAAGATCCTTAAGTCCCTCAGAAAGCTTACAGGCCCTTAAGTAAAAGTCATTGAAAAGGTCGTTTCCGCCATCCCCGATAATGGTCATGCAATAGTCTATACCCGCCATAAGCAGATAAGACGGGGAACTTGACTGATATATCTTAAGCTTTCTTCTTATCCTGTCCCTGTTTACAAGTTCTCCGTTTATATGTAAAAGCGCTGTCTGTGTAGGGGAAGGAAGTGTCTTATGAACACTGTGGATCACAATGTCAGCACCTTCTCTTACAGCCGATTGCGGAAAGCGGTCATCGAAACCGAAATGGGCTCCGTGTGCCCCGTCTGTTATAAGAATCTTTTCATACCTGCGGCATATTGCGGCTATCTCCCTTATATCCGAGCATACTCCTTCATAGGTAGGGGATGTAATGACCACAGCTGCCGCATCCGGATCCTTCTTTATCGCTTCCTCAACTGAATGCGGGCTTATCCCGCCCAGAATACCCGGCCCCTTCATATATTCAGGATAAAGGTATCTGCACTCAAGCCTTCCTTCACAGACCGCATTATAAACAGATCTGTGGCAGTTCCTGCCCGCTATTATCTTTCCTCCCGGCTTCGTAACTCCCAGTATTGCACTTAATATACCTGAAGTTGACCCGCCCACAAGGTAATGGGTCTCGGAAGACCCATAAAGGCCGGCGGCATATTTCTCGGACTCTGCTATCAGGCCTTTTGCATCATGCAGGTTATCAAATCCGTCTATCTCGGTAATGTCATATCTTAATGCCTCTTTAAGGAATCCATTATCTATACGCCCTTTGTGACCGGGCATATGAGCGGGATAATAACCTTTCCCGGGATATTTGTAAAGTGCCTCATACAGTCTCTTCAAATCCGTACCCTGCCGTCTTTAATCTCTTTTAAGGATATATTTATCCGTTACCTGATGATTGTTTTCATCAAGTGAGGCCTTGTATTCCTCGATAAGATGGTCGTACTTTCCAAGGTTCATATCAATTACGGCTTTAAGCCTGTCCTTATCCCAGACAGGAGCCCTTGTTATCAGCTTTATGACTTCGTAATATTCCCTTAGGCTCTCATTTTCTATCCTGTTCTCGCCGCTGATCACGGTCTCGTCATATCCAACCGGAGCCTCACGCCACATATGGCCTATCCGCCAGTTATCTTCCCTTACCGCCGGAAGCTTGGATAGGAAGGGATCTCCCAGGGCATACAGGTCGTTAAGATAAAGGTCGGAATTATAGTAAATCGATATACCCGGAACCATGATAAGCAGGCCGGATCTGTATCCTGCATCCCTCAGTTCCCTTATGCCATCCTCATTCCAGGCATTTCTTATGACCATATTACCGGTTTTTAGGTATGAGACCGCATTATTGTAGAGGCTTGTATATTGAAAATATCCCCCTCTCTCATCTGCAATGGGTGATGTCCCGTAACCGAAGAGGTACTGATTGGTCACCGGCTTGAAAGAATATGAGCATACGATCGCTGCAGATACAAGGACAATGTATATCTTTTCGAACCTCTTACGCAGCATGCCCGGCTCATTCTCATCCTCCATGTACTTAAGCGCGCAGATAAGGGATATAAGAAAGAGTACGGTAAAATGCCGGCCCACCATGAAATCGCCGCCTATGTAGCATACATAACAGATATACAGAATAACTCCCAGCATGCATACCAAATAGCTGCTCTTTTTTATCCTTAGAACCAGAAAAACCGCTATGACCGGCACGATTATCAGTATCGGATCAAAGCTTAGGGAAGTTAGCAGATACTGAACCCCCCTCGTAAGGTATTCCCTCTCGGGGATATCCGTACCCAGCTTGACGTAAGCTGTATTCGGAAAGGGAAATCCGTAATATATTATTGAAAAAATCTCCCAACCGATAAAGGGCAGCAGACCGGCAAAGCCGATCGGTACCGCTCTTAAAAACGTAACCTTATCCCTTCTTGCAAGAAATACATACAGGATCATGGGAATGAACATAAGTACGGCATCCATCCTGGTCATGGCTATAAGGGAGATAAGGATCGCAAGAAGAAACATCCTCCTTGCATTATAAAGCCTGTCCATAAAGAAATACTTAAGAAAGAGGGCTGTGAGGAAAAAGAGCATACAGTTCTCAAGTCCGCTTGTCGTATAACTGATAAAACACAGGCTTCCCACCATGGTAAAAAAAGCCATAAAAACATGCCTTCTTGTATGGCAGAAGTTATTTACCACAATAACATAAGCCATGGTCGAAAAGATGATACATATAAGCAGGGAGCATAAAAACATGTTCCGGAATATAAAGTATCCGCAGGCAATGACCAGTGTAAAGAGCGGGCAGGAAGATGCTGTTGCCCTTTCTCCGACGTTGTATACAAAGCCTCTGCCCAGTACCAGGTTCTTAGCCATAATGTATGCATGATATGCATCATCGCTCTGCCAGGCAAGAGCCGTTATTATGATCAAAAAAATCACTGCCGATATGAATTTATACTTGTTTACCCTGTCGGACAGGTAATCTTCCATGTCCTTTTTGAGATTTCTTATTCCGGAATTAAGGCTCATTCTTTACTCTGTTTCTTAACAAATATATTTTTCTCGTTCTTCTTGAGCTTGAAAAGAAGCTTCAATGCTTCCGTTACGGATTTAAACTTTATGCTTGATTTAGACCCGATATAATTGATAGGTACCTCTATCGTATTAAGATTCCTGCAGTAATACCGCATTTCGGTCTGGTACATATGACCCCTTGACATAAAGGCATCTAGGTCCATGCTCTCAAGTACTTTTCTTTTAAAGGCCTCGAAGCCGCTGGTCATGTCCTTAAGCCTTGTACCGAGTACCAGATTGGCAAGTATGGTTCCTCCGGAGCTTAGTATCCTTCTGTAAAGGGGCTGATTGGTGATATCCCCGCCCGGCATGAATCTTGATCCCCAGACACAGTCGTAGCCTTCGTCAAGCTTCTCGATAAACTGAGGTATCTCCCTGGGAAGGTGTGATCCTCCCCCATCCATTTCTATTATCTGTTCAGCCCCATCTTTAAGGGCCATTTTAAACCCATATAAATAGCAGGTAATGACTCCCTTTGATTCTGCGTGAAATATGAGCTTTATTCTGTCATATTTCTTCTCCATATCCCTGATGATCTCCTCTGTACGGTCCTTGGAATAGGAATCGATGACCGGATAAACATAAAGATTATCATAAGGAAGGTCCATTATCTGCTTAAGTACGCCCTCCATAGTTGTCTCTTCATTTGCCACGGGCATTACTATTATTGTTTTTTTCATTAATCTATATACCTCACCTGATACACACCTGTGTATCATCATAATAACCGTCTTGCGGTTACTTACTCAGCTCATCCGCAAGATCAAGTGCTCTTGCAACGACAACATCCGAGTTATAATGCTGCCATTCACCCCATCTTCCGAGACCGTAGATACCTTTTCCTTTCATGTAGTAAAGAAGATCCTGCATTATCTCATTCTTGCCGATCGTGTTAAGCGGATAAGCATATTCATTTATGTAAAAATCACTCTCATTCTTACCCTGTTTATCAAACCTTGTAAGGTTTGTCTCTGTCCAGTAACCTTTTGAATCCGGACAGAAATTATGTCTTACGAGTATCCTGTGGTATGAAAGTGAAGGATCCGGATAGTATATCCAGTGAGCCCCGGTATCAAGATTCTCATCCACGTACTCGATCACTACCGATGAATGCTTAAGCTTTCCTATATCCTTAAGGTATTTATCTTCCATACCTCTTATTTTTCCGATTCCCGTTAACGGAACGGTATTTATGATGATATCGGCACTATATTTATCATTGACCTTCTTTTTATCAAGATCCAGCTCTTTGACTGGCTCATTGTATATGATCCTGTCTCCCAGGGCCTCTGCAAGCCTTAACCATAATTCTCCGTACCCGAATTCCTTGGGATAATAAAACTGTGCATGTCCCGGCTGGGTTCCGTAAGCCTTCTTCTCAAGACAGCTTATAAGAGTTTCTTCAAAAGAAACATTGGGAAGCTTATCAAGCCAATAAGTACCGAGCTCATCAAGCTCTTCACCGAACATCTTCTGATTATACGGGATCATATAATCCTTAGCTATCTTATCGCCCAGCTTCCAGAAGATCCAGTCAACGAACTTATCCGGCATTGGTTTGTTAAGGTTACAGCCGGCAACCGCTATCGCTTTAAGGTATTCCACCTGATCTTCAAGCTTCATCTGCCAGATATTGGCTTCGATAGGACTGTTTATAGTATTCCCGTTGACAACTATCCTTGAATCCCTCTCATACTTATCCCATGATCCCTCATCCATAAAGGGAAACAGAAAATCAAGTACCTTAGGGTTTCTTACATCAAGAAAGTGTCCGCCTCCTATATCAAGGGGAGCTCCGCCCACAATCCTACTCCTGCACAGACCTCCTGCTTCTCCTTCTTTCTCAAGAACCAGAAAATCATCTATATCATTCTGAAGCAGTCTGTTTGCAAAGGCAAGGCCTGAAGGCCCTGCACCCAGGATCAAATACTTCATGAAGGCTCCTTATTTATGCACATAGTCTTTAATATTATACCTTTAAATCAACTTAAAAGCAACTTACGTGCCTTTTTCAGGGTCTGACCGGGATATTTTTCAGAAAAGTATCCGCTCCCTGACAGATAGTCCGTATAGTACCTCAGTCCCAATAAAAAACAGTTCTTTTCTATGTTTTTTCTTATAAGATCCTTTTGCGAAAGTGTGAATACGGTACCTGATGTTTCTTCATATCCCCTGATCAAATCCATAAATTCCGTGTTTTCAATATTTCCTTCATCATTAAGACAGCATGAGCGGACACAGTCGGCAATATCATCAAAGACAGACCCTGTCATTATAGTATCTAGATCTATAAAACCGGTCACTTTTCCATTTCTTATGATCATATTTCCAATCTTGGCATCCCCGTGTATTATGCTTCCTCCAGGAACTGTCATTTCAAGATATTTATCAATATCATCCTTTATCCGTGTATCTATCTCCCCGATCCTCTCCGTTTCATTATCATTTTGATCAAGGTATTCCCTGTAATGATGGGAAAGATCATGAAGATGGGCAGTTGTCTTTATATTCTTTATATCTTTACAGGTTCTAAGGATGGAATGGAGCTTACCGAGGCCTCTTCCAATTTCATATCTGTCAGCTTTTTCATCATTTATTTCGTCTGATGGAATATACCTGTACATCCTGTATAGGTTTCCAAAAACATCACGATGAAAGAAACTGCCTTCCTTATCTGTAAGCCAGTTCGGATATTCAAAAGGATCTGAACTTCCTTCATTAAAGTTACAACAGGCATCACGATAGCTTAAATAATTAAACGTAAGTATATCCTGAAAGTCTCTGTACAGATGTTCATTGATTTCCTGTAGGATATATGTATCATCACCCCTTACAAGGAAGCTTTTGTTTATATGTCCTGTTGATATCCATCTTATCTCATTGACTTTTTCGCTTATAAATGCACTTATGAGTTGAATGTCTAATATTTCATTCATATTTTTCTATTTTCCGGAAAACAAAAAACAATCCGAAACCGGATTGTTTGAGTAGCGGGGGATGGATTTGAACCATCGACCTTCGGGTTATGAGCCCGACGAGCTTCCAGACTGCTCCACCCCGCGATAATATGTAATGGGCGGAGGTGGATTCGAACCACCGAAGGCGTTGCCAGCAGATTTACAGTCTGTCCCCTTTGGCCACTCGGGAAACCATCCATATGCCAGTCATTCCTGACAAGCAAATATTATAAATGATCCGCGAAAAAAATGCAAGAACTATTCCTCTCCGCTTATCCTGCGGGAGATTTCTCTTTATTTACCTGTGTTTTCCCGCGATTTCATCCAGTGTCCTGAAATTACCGGCCACATCGCCCTTGAAAACTGCAGAGCCGGCCACCAGGATATTTGCCCCGGCTGAAAGCACCTCCTCCGCATTTTCCGGCTTGACGCCGCCGTCCACTTCAATCAACACCTCCGGATGTCCGGCCGCGTCCAGTTTCTCCCTTAAGGCGCGGATTTTCTGTGTGACAACCGGGATATAGCTCTGTCCGCCGAAACCGGGGTTGACGCTCATGAGGAGCACCATATCCACCTTGTCCATCACATAATCGATGACGGAAAGAGGTGTAGCCGGATTCAGGGCTACCGCGCTTTTCAGGCCCAGATCCCGGATCTGCTGCAGAACCCGGTCCAGATGGATGCAGGCTTCCGCGTGTACGCAGATGAGATCCGCGCCGGCTTCCTTCATGGCTTCCACATAGCGGCCCGGATCGGTCACCATCATATGGACGTCAAAGAAAAGGCCGCATTTTTTGCGCATGCAGGTAATAACCGGCATGCCGAAAGAGATGCTGGGAGCGAAAAGGCCGTCGATCACGTCGATGTGCAGCCATTTGCAGCCTGCATCCTCCAAGGATTTCAGCTGTTCTCCCAGAATCATAAAGTCCGCCGAAAGAATGGACGGTGCTATCTCATACTGCATCTTGTATCTCCTTCCTTATTTCCTGCAATGTAATTGTCTTTTTACGAAAACGGTCAGTATCTGTTCTTCTCCGCTTCCTTTAATTCCCTGTAAAGCGCCGTGTAGGTGTCGTAGCGTTCCTGATGGATACGGCCTTCCTTAAGGGCTTCTTTCACCGCACAGTCCGGTTCGTCCACATGGACGCAGCCGGAAAACCGGCATTTTCCTTCATAAGCCGCAAATTCCGGATAGCAGTTCCTCAAGTCTTCCTTTTCCATTTCTTCGGAAAGGAAGGAGGTAAAGCCCGGCGTGTCGCACAGATAAGTGCCTTCCTCCGGCATGAAAAGCTCGGAGTGCCGGGTAGTGTGACGGCCTTTTTTCAGTTTTCTGCTGATTTCCCCGGTCTGCATCATCTGCCGGCCGTAGAGGGCATTTACGGCGGAGGACTTGCCCACGCCGGAGGGGCCTGCCAGCACGGTGGTTTTCCCCTTCACCAGGGTACGGATACGGGCGATATCGTCTTCCGACCTCGTACTGCAGGAGAAAGCCTCATATCCCGCGTCCGTATAGACGTCCACCAGATGCTGCGCCTCTTCCTTCGGCACCAGGTCGTTTTTATTGAAGCAGATAATAACCGGCAGGTTCTGCCTTTCCATCTGGATGAGGAACCGGTCCAGCACCTGCAGGTTCGGTTTGGGATTCTCCAGGGCAAAAATCAAAAGCGCCTGGTCCACATTTGCCACCGCAGGCCGGTACAGTTCGTTTTTCCTGGGGAGGATCTCCTCGATACTGGCGGTTTTATCCGCCTCATCGATGACCGCTATA
>JAILCT010000121.1 GCA_024690425.1 Lachnospiraceae bacterium
GATCTTGTTCTTATAGCAGCCGGCTTCCTCGGTTCCCAGGAATACGTCACCAAGGCCTTCAAGGTTGATGTAAACGGGCGTACCAACGTTGCAACGGAAGATGATTCTTATAAAACAAGCCGTGAGAATATCTTCACGGCCGGCGATATGCACAGTGGTCAGTCACTTGTAGTCCGTGCGATCAACGAAGGCAGGCGGGCCGCAAGAGAAGTCGACGAATCCCTTATGGGCTACTCCGGGATATAGCAATATTTACAAAATTTTATAAAAAAATCAATATTTTTTGTAGCGGAATATTGTATTGACTTTACAGATAATTCGATTATAATTACAGACATAAGCGAGGTCGCTTCGATTTATATCGAAACGGCCTTTTTTATTTCCTGAGACAAAGGTGTCTGCTATGATCGGCAGGCGCTTTTTATTTTATAAAAACAAAAGGAGGACACATTAATGGAGAACAAAATACCTGAACTGTACGGAAGTCTCGTATTTAATGACAAAGTCATGCGCGACAAGCTTCCCAAGGACATCTACAAGGCACTGAGGAAGACGATAGAGAATAATACCCACTTAGAGCTCGATGTAGCCAATTCGGTCGCTGTTGCAATGAAGGAATGGGCAGTTGAAAACGGGGCAACGCATTACACTCACTGGTTCCAGCCCATGACCGGCTTCACCGCCGAGAAACATGATTCTTTCGTAACTCCCATCGGTAACGGTGAAGTGATCATGGATTTCTCCGGCAAGGAACTCGTAAAGGGTGAACCCGATGCTTCAAGTTTTCCTTCGGGAGGCCTTCGGGCAACATTCGAAGCAAGAGGCTATACAGCATGGGATCCCACGTCACCTGCCTTCATTAAGGATGGGACATTATACATTCCCACAGCCTTCTGCTCATACACAGGCGAGGCACTTGATAAGAAGACACCTCTGCTTAGGTCCATGGATGCTCTTTCATCCGCAGCCACAAAGGTGCTTAATATATTAGGACAGACGGATGTTACCGGCGTATCAACAACGGTAGGTCCCGAGCAGGAATATTTCCTTATTGAGAAGGAAGCATATAAACAGCGTAAGGACCTGATCTTTACCGGAAGGACATTACTCGGAGCGCTTCCTCCCAAGGGTCAGGAGATGGAAGACCATTACTTTGGAAATATCAAGCCGAGAGTTGCGGCTTACATGCATGACCTTGATCTTGAGCTGTGGAAGTTAGGCATTCCCGCCAAGACCAAGCACAACGAGGTTGCTCCCTGCCAGCATGAGCTTGCACCGGTATTTGATACGACCAATATCGCGGTCGATCACAACCAGCTGACAATGGAGATCATGAAGAAGGTTGCCGAGAAGCATGACCTTGTATGTCTCCTTCACGAGAAGCCCTTCGCAGGCATCAATGGTTCCGGTAAGCACAACAACTGGTCCATGATAACCAATACGGGCGTAAACCTTCTTGATCCCGGCAAGACACCGGCAGACAATACCCAGTTTCTGGTGATCTTAGCTGCTATAATCGAAGCGGTTGACGAGTATGCAGACCTTCTTCGTGTATCCGTAGCAAGCCCCGGAAACGATCACAGGCTTGGCGCCAACGAGGCACCTCCGGCTATCATCTCGATATTCCTCGGTGAGGAACTTCAGAAGGTTGTAGAATCGATAAAGAACGATACCTTCTTCGAAAAGTCGGGAACCACCAAGATGAATATAGGTACCACGGTTCTTCCTCACTTTACCAAGGATAATACGGACCGAAACAGGACATCGCCTTTTGCCTTCACGGGTAATAAGTTCGAGTTCAGGTCTCTTGGTTCATCCCTGTCGGTATCGGGACCCAACGTTATCCTCAATACGGCGGTTGCCGAGGTACTTTCCCGCTTCTACGAGAAGCTTAAGGATGTTTCCGAGGACGGTATGGAAGCAGCGGTACATGAGCTCGTTAAGGAATCTATCACAGCCCATGAGCGCGTGATCTTTAACGGAAACGGCTATACCGATGAATGGGTTAAGGAAGCAGAGAAGAGAGGACTTTACAACTTAAAGTCAACTCCGGATGCATTACCTGCATTCATTGCAGATAAGAACAAGGAACTCTTCTCGAAGCATCACATCTTCACAGAGAGCGAGCTTGAATCAAGATATGAGATCCTTCTTGAGAATTACTCAAAGACCATCCATATCGAGAGCCTTACCTTAAAGGATATGGTGCTCACCCAGTTCCTGCCGGCAGTAGGAGAGTACGCAGACCAGCTGACAGCATCGGTAACAGCCAAGAGTGCACTTGATTCTCACCTTGGAAGCAAGGCCGACATGAAGCTTATACGGCTCTTAAGCGACGGATACGACAAGCTCTTTGATCTTGTCAGCAAGCTGGCCGAAGATACCGAAAAGGCTGAAGCTATGGATGATTCCCTTGCGCAGGCTAAGTTCTACCACGAAACGATAATCGCGGATATGGAGCAGATCCGTAAGGTTGCGGATCCCCTGGAAGGATACCTTCCCGACGGAGTACTTCCTTATCCTAAGTATGAGGAAATATTATTCTACGTATAAAGTGACACATTCAGTTCAGAACCAAATGTGTCAGTAAGATGACAAAGGCGTCAACCAAACAGGCTGGCGCCTTTTCATATAAAAGGACATAAAAGGAGGAGAGATATTATGGAAGAAATCATGAGTTTAGTAGACGGTAAGATATTTGGCGTCTGGTTCCTGATAGGAGCGGCGCTGGTGTTCTGGATGCAGGCAGGCTTCGCAATGTGCGAGTCAGGCTTCACGAGGGCCAAGAACGCAGGTAACATCATCATGAAGAACCTTATGGACTTCTGTATAGGAACAGTGATGTGGTTCATCTGCGGTGCATCCATCATGCTCGGCGAGAACATGCTGGGCGGTTTTTCAGGCAGGTTCACCTTCGATGTTTTCACGAACTTTGCAGAGTTTGATTATTCATCATTTGTTTTCAACCTTGTGTTCTGTGCAACGACGGCAACGATCGTTTCGGGATCCATGGCAGAGAGGACCAAGTTTTCGGCCTACTGCGTATATTCCGCAATAATCTCAGCCATCATCTATCCGATCGAGGCACACTGGACATGGGGCGGCGGCTTCCTGGCTCAGTGGGGATTCCATGATTACGCAGGCAGCAACTGTATTCATATGGTCGGCGGTATCTGCGCCCTGATCGGTGCATGGATGCTTGGACCCAGGATTGGTAAGTTCACCAAAGATAAGTCAGGCAAGATAGTCAAAGTCAATGCTTTCCCGGGCCACAACCTTGTTATAGCAGCCCTCGGCGTGTTCATCCTCTGGTTCGGATGGTACGGCTTCAACGGCGCGGCAGCAACAGATATCCCCACACTTGGTTCTGTATTCCTTACAACAACGGTAGCTCCCGCAGTTGCAACCGTAACCTGTATGATCTTTACATGGCTCAAGTTCGGTAAACCCGATGTTTCGATGTGTCTGAACGCATCCCTTGCAGGCCTTGTAGCCATTACGGCTCCCTGCGATGTTACCGACTGTGCAGGCGCAGCCATTATAGGTATTGTTGCAGGCCTTCTGGTAGTATTTGGAGTATGGTTCACAGATAATGTAGTACACGTAGACGATCCCGTCGGTGCCGTTGCGGTTCATATGTTCAACGGTATCTGGGGTACCATAGCAGTAGGTCTTTTCGCAACAGCTTCGGCTCCCGGCTTTGCAGTAGCGGGTATTGAGGAAGGCCTCTTCTACGGCGGCGGTGTATCACAGCTCATCAAGCAGCTCGGCGGTATGTTTGTTACGATCGCCTGGACAGTAGTTACTATAATAATCGCTTATACGATAATCAAGAAGACAATAGGCTTACGTGTTTCGTAAGAAGAAGAGATCGGTGGTCTGGATTCTTGCGAGCATGGACTTGACTCTGCTTATTCGGGTTTCGCCATCATGGATATAGCAAACACAATGACCATGGAAGTCAACGAGAACACAGACCTTGGTGTCGGCGAATACGAGCAGGCTTCACAGGCCAAGATCAATGCGGCAGTACCCGTTGTTACCCAGCCGTTTGTTGACACCGGTATGTGTAAGGTTGTCATCATTGCTAAGCTGGCAAGGTACGACATACTTAAGAAAATGCTCAATGAAACAGGTATTACCGGCATGACCGTTACTCAGGTTATGGGTTGTGGTATCCAGAAGGGCGGCGGTGCTAAGTACCGTGGAGTTGAAGTCGATGCAACATTGACTCCTAAGGTCAAAGTTGAGGTCGTTATCGGTAACGTTCCTGTTCAGGATGTCATCGATGCAGCCAAGAAGGCACTTTACACCGGTCATATCGGAGACGGTAAGATATTCGTATATCCTGTTGAGAAGGTCATCAAGATCAGGACAGGAGAAGAAGATCTCGAGGCTCTTAAGGACGTCGAATAAAAAATGAAGACGCCGGAACCGTCCCTGTGTCTTCAAAATGAAGACACTAGAACCGTCCCCGTGTCTTCTGAATAAGTTGGTAAAGGGAATGCCCCTATACCATAAATCCTTTGTCCGGGCGGCATGGTTTACTCCTCCATGCCGCCCATTTTTTAAAGATGTACCATCTTAAGTTTCATTTTTCGCCTACGAGGGTGGTGGCTATGGCTCTCACAAGTGCGAAGAATACACCTGACACTGCCCAGATGATCCAGGTCCTGTCCCATCTCATCGTTATAAAGCTGACAGCCAGATAAATTGCGACTACAAGAAGCCAGTAAACCCTTGATAAAGGTTCGAGCCTGTCATTTGTTCTCTTGGCCCTGGAAGTATAGTCATCCATCTGAAGAAGGATCTTGTATGAAGTGGTCACGCCGCATATGGCAATAAACATATATACCCCGCAGGCAACCGCGATGAGGAGCAGGCATACCATGGTTATAATGATAATTTCGGGAAGACCGAGGACGGAACATACAACAAGGGGAACCACACCAAGGATACACAGGAGCACCCCGGTGACCAATGCGCGGCTGTTGGCGCTTTCACTCTCATTAAGCTTTGCTCGTGCCATACCGTCCACACCATAATCGGTCTCGAAATCCTCTTTTTCAAGAAAATCGTACTTTCCAAGCTTGCCCCCGTTTGTGATAAAGAGATATACGGCAGTGCCGACATGGGCAAAGAGGGCTATGAGTCCCAGAGCCGCAGCGGCGTTCTCACTGATCTTGACCAGACCGGTCGAACTCAGTCCGGCAAGGAATATAAGGAGTACGGGACATGTTATGCACAGGAATACGCCTATCCCGATCTTGGGAAGCAGGGTCTTCCTTAATTCAATATATTCGCTGGCATCCTCCATCGTCACCCTGGTGACCGGACGAGCATCCACGGACTCGGAATTATAATATGAAGGATTTCCCTCCGGCTCGATCTCATCCTTAAGAAGGTAATCCGTGCTCACCCCGAATATCTCGGCCAGCTTTAGTATCTTCTGAAGATCGGGAACACTCTGGGCTCCTTCCCACTTGGAAACCGACTGCCTGGAAACCCCCAGCATGTCTGCCAGTTCTTCCTGCGACCATCCGTTTTTCTTTCTTTCATTGATAATCTTGTCTGCTAAAATCATTTTTCTTCCTTTCCGGCCTTATTGTTTCCGGCCTGCAAAATCATCCAACCTGTCTTGTTCGAACAAGCTGATAGTACCACCCGGACCGGTTGCATTCCATAAAGCCGCTTTTTCAATCTGTCAACCTGTGGTTGCAGTTGACGGAAATTCCAATATTTACAGTAGCAGAAGGTGATTTTTGGGTCAATAGAGGAATGAGCGTTCAGAAAATGATAAGATCAAAACAAATTTTAAAAAGTATTATCATATAAGAAATGTTATAATAATATACACTTACCTGTAGGCGATGGTTTGAAAGGAGACCTGAATGAGTATTGACTTAAGCAAGATGCCTAAACTCGGTTTTGGATTGATGCGGCTTCCGGAGACTGACGGTGTTATAGACCACGGGCATGTCTGCCGGATGGTGGATAAATATATGAAGGCAGGGATGAATTACTTTGACACGGCCTACATATACCATGGCGGTAAGTCGGAGACGGCCGCCCGGGATGCTCTTGTAAAGAGATATCCCCGGGATTCCTTTATGCTTGCGACCAAGCTTCCAGCCTGGGAGACGAAGTCGGAGGCTGATGTACAGAGGATCTTTGATCATCAGCTTGAGAAGGCCGGTGTCGATTATTTTGATTTTTACCTTCTCCATTCCATTGAGGAAGGAAATAATTACGATACCTATGAGAAATATAACTGCTTCAGCTGGGGCCTGAAGATGAAGAAGGAGGGCAGGATCAGGCATTTTGGTTTTTCCTTCCATGGAAGTCCTGAACTTCTTACGGAAGTGCTTGATAAACACCCCGAGGTGGAATTCGTTCAGATTCAGCTTAATTACCTTGACAGGACCAACCCGGTCGTACGCTCGCAGGCCCTTTATGAGATCCTACATGAGCGTAATATTCCCATCATTGTAATGGAACCCGTAAGGGGCGGTATGTTAGCCGATCTTGGAGAGGAGATAAATACGAAGTTCAGGGTTGCCCGCCCGGAAAAGTCAGTCGCCTCATGGGCCCTTCGGTTCGTCGCATCCCTTCCGGGCGTGATGACCGTGCTCTCGGGCATGTCAAGTGAAGAACAGATGGATGACAATATAGCCACATTTACTGATTTTGAACCGATATCTGATGAAGAACTTAAGATAATAAACGAGGTTACCGGGGAGGTCCTGGCCATTCCGCAGATAGGCTGTACTGCATGTAAGTACTGCTGCGACGGGTGCCCGAAGAAGATAAGCATACCCGATGTGTTCAGGACGATAAACACTCTCAGAAGATATCCGGATGACTGGAGGTCGAAGAACTTTTACTCAGGGTTGATACAGCGGAGCGGTAAGGCATCGGATTGCATCGCCTGCGGCCAGTGCGAGATGGTGTGTCCGCAGCACCTGCCGATAATCAGGCTTATGAAGGAAGCGGCCGCTATACTTGACTAGGGTCCGGCAGCATCCCTACCATTCATTTATCATTTTACCCATATTGATGAAGTGGTCCGCCACCCGCTCCGAGTTGGAGGCAAGGGACATGTACTGCGAGCCGACTATCGCGGTACATATTCCCTGATTAAGGCGTATGATATGATTCTCCTGCATCCTTGTGGTGATGCGGTCTACTTCGTCTTCGGTTTTGTATGCTTCGGCCAGGGCATCCGCATCTTTTGAGGTGTACGCTTTTATTACTTCATCAAACAGCTTTTCCACATGCTCCTTCATGTATGCTACCTCGGAAACAGCGGATTCGGAGAAGCCCTCATCCTCATTCCTTAATGTATCGGCGTATTCCATTATGTTCTCCGCATAATCGCCTACTCTTTCCAGGTCGCTGATGGTATGAAACGTGGTGGATACGTATTTATGATCCTTCTCATTAAGCGGCAATCCGGACAGCTCGACAACAAATCTTACCAATTCCTTGTTGATATAATCAAGCTCCTGTTCATTCTTATTGAACTGATCCGTCTTGGAGAAATCAAGCCTGCATATGGCATCAAGCGAATAAGTGTAATTGCGCATCGCAATATCCGCCATGTTGATGATCTCCTTCTTAAGCTGCGCCACAGCTATGGGGGGTGTCTTCAGCATGTTCCGGTCAACGTAGTACAGCCTTGCCTTCTCTTCACCTTCGTCCTCCGATTTCCTGTCGGGTATGATCGTTGAAACGATCTTCACAAGGAGATCCGTAAGAGGCAGAACGATCAATACGGTAAGGACATTGAAGATCGTATGGAACATGGCCAGCTGGATCTGGGGAGCATTCGGGAACAGGCGCTCAAAGATGATACCGTAATCAAGCCTGCCCATGCTTATAAGGGACAGGAGCAGGCCGGCCGTCATGAAGATCACGACACCGCCGACGTTGAAGAACAGATGTATAAATGCGGCTCTTTTGGCATTCTTGCCGCTTCCCACACCCGCCAGCATGGCAACAACGCAGGAACCTATATTGGAGCCCATGGTAAGATATATGCCCTGATCAAGGGTGATGAGACCGGTTACGACCATTGTAATGGCTATGGATGTCATAACGGATGAACTCTGGATTATCGCGGTAAATACCGCTCCGACGATCACAAGTACGAATACATTATCGATCCTTGCAAGAAAATTCCTGACCGCATCCAGGGCCGAGAATGTCTCCATTGCGGAGCTCATCATGGACAGGCCCACGAAGAGCATTCCAAATCCGGAAAAAATACCGCCCCATCTTTTCATGTGGTCTTTTTCCGAAAACAGCGTGATTATGGCACCTATGCCGGCAAACGCCGAAAATATCACGGTTGTGGATATCCGGTTGCTCCCGGTCATACCCAGTGCCACGATCTGTCCGGTGATGGTGGTACCTATATTGGCCCCGTAAATGACGGTCGCTGCCTGTGAAAGTGACATGATGCCGGCATTTACAAAACCGATGATCATGACAGTCGTTGCGCCCGAGCTCTGGATCGCCGCGGTTGATACCGCTCCGATGCCAACGCCGAACAGCTTTTGGCCGGATACTCTGCGAAATAAAGATCGAAGCTTGCTTGAGCTTAAAGCCTCGAGATTGGAGCTCATCATGGAGCACGCCACCAGGAATATTCCTATTCCGGCAAGCATGGACAGAATTGCGGTGATAATCATTGTAGAATGCATTGTTGCCTGTTCCTCTCAGTTTTCAAAATGTTTCCGGGAAGCTTCATTCGCCGTCTTGCGGCATAGTTAAGGTCAGTTCATACCGGATGGCTCCGGGATCAACCGGAAACAAAAAAAGACCCTGCCACAAAAAGTGGCAAAGTCTCGCTTCTTACGACACGTTCCGGGGATTTATCTTCCCGTACTGACGAAAGCATGTCACATACTCTTTGCGAGCATGCAAGCTACTCCCTTTGACAGTAAAATAATAACAGGAATATGGCGGCCGGTCAACATGGAACACTGAGGATATAAGCAGTTCTTTTGATCTTGGCGGAAGGATTCACGTATTCCTATATTTTCTGTTCGGTGTTATAATAAATCATCAGTCCTGTGTTGATATGTTTATATGGAGGTAAGTATCCGGAACAGGCTCAAAATACTCCGTATTTTTAAAAATCTTATGCTGTTCTGAATAGTTACAAATGGAGGATGATCATGAACGAGAATATATTTAAGAGAAATGAACTGCTGGCACAGAAGGTCATAAAGGGTCTTGAGTCAAGGAACATGAAGGGCTACTACGCAGCCGACAAGGAGGAAGCCCTTGAGAAGGCGCTTGAACTTATTCCGAGGGGAAGCAGCGTGACCATGGGCGGATGCATGAGCGCTGTAGAGATCGGCCTTGTCAATGCGGTTAAGAACGATGACTATAAGTTTATCGACAGGTACGCGGCACCCGACAGGCATGCGGCCGAGCTTGAAGCATATGATGCCGATGTATACCTGGCAAGCGCCAATGCGATAACCGAGGACGGTGTTCTCGTAAACATTGACGGGAATTCCAACCGGGTGTCATGTATTGCCTACGGGCCGAAGAAGGTGATCTTCATTGTGGGTATGAACAAGGTATGCGATGATGTTGACGGAGCCATGAAGAGGGCAAGGAACGTGGCTGCGCCCATAAATGCCCAGAGGTTTGGCTTATCAACACCATGTTCCAAGACCGGTTCATGCATGAACTGTAAATCACCGGATACCATATGCTGCCAGTTTCTTATAACACGATTTTCAAAACATGAAGGAAGGATACATGTGATCCTAGTTAACGATAACCTTGGATTCTGAGTATAATGGAGCCGGGGACGGTTCTGCGGCTCCTGTCAAGTGCCATGAGTTTCAGAGAAAGATATATCGGAGATAAGAAGTTCTACAGGGATGTTCTTAAGCTGACCGTTCCCATAATGGCTCAGAATGCGATATCCAATTTTGTAGGACTTCTTGACAATTTAATGATCGGAAGGCTGGGGACCAACGCTCTTTCGGGTGTGTCCATCGCCAACCAGATGATGTTCATATATTACCTGCTCCTTTTTGGTGCCACTGCCGGAGCGGGCATTTTTACTGCCCAGTATCATGGGATGAAGGATGT
>JAILCT010000147.1 GCA_024690425.1 Lachnospiraceae bacterium
GTAATGGATGGTCCGGGTGAGTTCTACTATAAGATGGGCCGGCGTGTTGAACTGTGTGAGAATCTGGCAAAGGGCTTTGGTATTACGGGGGCCGTTCTTCTTGTAATATCATTTTTCATCAGAAAAAAGGATAGAGAAGGAATGAAAGAATAAGAGATGCATAAACTGTTATGGATATTGGGCCTTATCGTGATCATTGCGGCGGTTGTCTCCCCGATTAATATCATTTTATGGGGATCGATAGGCATATTATTGATAGTGGCAGGTTTTGTTATAAGAAACAGGGCAAATAAATGACAGTAAGAAAGTATACGGATCAGGATATTACTGAACTTATAAGGATATGGAACGAAGTTGTTAAGGATGGCATCGCGTTTCCTCAGGAAGAAGAGCTTAATATGAGATCGGGTGCCGAATTCTTTGCATCTCAGAGTTACACAGGTGTTGCGGAAGAGGATGGGAAGATTTTCGGCCTTTATATACTTCATCCCAATAATATCGGCCGGTGCGGACATATCTGTAATGCGAGCTATGCTGTATCAAAGGATGCAAGAGGAAAACATATCGGAGAACAGCTGGTATTGGATTGCCTGAAGAAGGGAAAAGAACTTGGGTTTAGGGTGCTTCAGTTCAATGCAGTCGTTGAGAGCAATGTACATGCACGACATCTCTATGAAAGACTCGGGTTTACACAGCTTGGCACTATACCAGGTGGATTCAGGATGAAGGATGGACACTATGAGAATATCTGCCCATATTATCATGAACTGTGAGGTAACACTATGAAAAGACTATCAGTCAGAACAGATGAGTTCACTGATTCAGTCATCAGAAGGATGACAAGGATATCCAATAAGTACGGAGCGGTTAACCTTTCACAGGGGTTTCCTGATTTTGATCCTCCCAAAGAAATCCGTGAAAGGCTTGCACAGGTATCTAAGGAGGACTTTCATCAATATTCAATAACCTGGGGAGCCCAGAACTTCCGGGAAGCATTGGCATCCAAGCAGAGCCGATTTATGGGAATTGAGATAAATCCCGATACAGAAATAGTTGTTACCTGCGGAAGCACAGAGGCGATGATGGCAGCAATGATGACTGTTGCAAATCCCGGTGACAAGGTCATTGTCTTTTCTCCGTTTTATGAGAATTATGGCGCGGATACAATCCTGTCGGGTGCAGAACCGATATATGTCCCCCTTAACCCGCCTGACTTCACTTTTGATCCTGAAGTGCTTGAAAATGCATTCAGACAGGATGTAAAGGCCCTTATTCTTTGCAATCCATCCAATCCGAGCGGAAAGGTATTCTCACGAAGCGAGCTTCAGATGATAGCTGATCTTGCCATAAAGTACGATACATATGTGATAACGGATGAGGTATATGAGCACATAGTCTATGATCCTTATGATCATGTCTATATTTCAACCCTTCCGGGAATGAGAGAGCGGACCATATGCTGTTCATCGCTGTCAAAGACTTATTCCATAACCGGCTGGAGGCTTGGATATACGATAGCGCCGCTTGAGATTACCGACAGGATCAAGAAGGTACATGATTTTCTGACGGTGGGAGCTGCGGCACCTCTTCAGGAGGCGGTCATACCGGGACTTAAGTTCGGTCAGGAGTACTATGACGGCCTTAAAGAAACATATACCCGGAAAAAGAACCTCTTCATGAAAGGTCTTGATGATATCGGTATCATACATACAGATCCGCAGGGAGCATATTATGTAATGCTTGATATAATGGAATTCGGATATGAAAGTGATCTGGATTTCTGCGAAAAACTGGCTGAAAAAGTCGGAGTGGGAGCGGTTCCGGGATCAAGCTTTTTCAGGGAAGATATCAATCATCTCATAAGGCTTCATTTTGCGAAGAAGGATGAAACACTGAAAGAAGCTTTGGATAGGCTCGCAGATATCAAAACCAAAATGAAACGATAAGGAGTAGGAAATGGCCTGGGAGTGTGTAGTACACGGAAAAGAGATAGAGGATGTAAAAGCAGATAAAAAGACTGCCAAAAGAGTGGAGCAGTACCTTGTCTCAGACAACGCGCTGTACTATGAAGGCAAGTACCTTCCCTTATACCTTATTGAATCAGTCAGTATCCATGACAGTGTGTATAACCCGCACTGCTGCTGCGGAAGAGGAATACCGGTCAAGAAACTGAAGATTGAATATGGCACTGAAAAGCCCCTTATCCTGATGGTTGAAAAGGATAAGAACGCACAGAAACTTGCAGACATGATTAAAAAAGCGGAATGAAACGAGAAGAGGCCATATGATACAGGTGTTTGGGACAAAAAAGTGCAACGACACAAAGAAAGCAGAGCGGTTCTTCAAGGAGCGGAACATAAAGTTCCAGTTCATAGACATGAAGGAAAAGGGCATGAGCAAAGGTGAGCTAACATCCGTAGCCTCTGCCGTCGGTGGTGTTGACAAGATCATAAACGAAAACGCAAAAGATAAAGACATGGTCGCGCTTATAGCGCATATGTCAGGAGATGACAGGCTTGAGAAGATCCTTGAGAATCAGCAGGTGATAAAGACTCCTGTCGTCCGAAACGGAAAACAGGCGACTCTTGGTTATCAGCCGGATGCATGGAAGGAATGGAAATGAGAAAGATAACGGTAATGGCAGCATCCCTTATGACAGCCCTTACGCTGGCGGGATGTGCAAATATTAATGTCACGGTAAATACCGATACCAAGCCGCAGACGGCGGATGAACAGGAAAAGAGCATTGCAGGACCTTATGGGCAGCTTAGCATTGCTGTTCCGGATGATTTTGAATGCAAGATCTGTCCTCTCGATAATGACGAGATGTTATATGGATATTACGGGTTTACCATACATCCGAAGGATGTAGATGACGGAATAATCGCGATATTCTGCGCCACAAACTTTGGAGTATGTGGAACAGAGCTTAAGCAGGAAGAGACAGTAATCGCAGGAAAGCCTGCATGGATCGGCACATATGATGATCATAAGCGCTGGGATTTTATCGTCATAGGAGATGAGGATCCGCAGATAGTTGCGACCGGCGGAGCCTGCGATGTGTGGACGGACGATCAGTGGAACAGTGCGCAG
>JAILCT010000155.1 GCA_024690425.1 Lachnospiraceae bacterium
ATATCTTTTTTCGATAACGTTGACAATCATCTTTTCGAAGTGTATAAGTAAGCTAAAATCACAAAAATGAGTAAGAGGTAACAGCTGCAGATGAGAATACTGATCGTTGAAGATGAGGTATCATTGGCCGAGCTCGTGGCAGAGAGGCTGAGACGGGAACATTATATCGTGGATATATCGCATGATGGGGAAGAAGGTCTCTACAATGCCCTGTCGGGTATGTACGATCTGATCATCCTGGATATAATGCTGCCCAAGATGGGCGGTATAGAGATCCTTAAAGAGGTCCGCAGATCGGACAGGGAGGTCAAGGTGATCATGCTGACGGCAAGGGTGCAGCTGGAAGACCGTCTTCTGGGATTCGGGAGCGGAGCCAATGATTATGTCCCCAAGCCTTTTCATATTGACGAACTAGCAGCCAGGGTCAATGCTCAGCTTAATATAGGGCGGGCTGTGGACAACTTTCTGGAATTCGGTGATATCATTCTTGATTATGATGCATCAAAGCTCAGATGCAGGAAAAATGACGAGGACATAAGCATCAACAATAAGGAATTCCAGCTTATAGAATACCTGATGAACAACCCGGAACGTATACTTTCAAGAGAACAGATATATGACAGGATATGGGGAATGGATTCGGAGGCTGTATCCAATAACCTTGAGGCATATATGTCATTTGTCCGCAAGAAGCTTAAGCTCTTAGGCTCGGGTGTATCGATAAAGACCATCCGTAATATGGGTTACAGGCTTGAATATGAAGAGTGAGTGCCTATGAAGGAATTAAGAAAGAAAACATTTTGGACTATCCTTATCCTGCTGAGTTTAATCCTGCTTTCGACTATGATCCTGCTGAATGTGAGAAGCTATAGCAGGGAGAGCGAGGGCATACGGAGAAACCTTGGTATCCTTGATGACAGGGGTGGATTCCGCCGTGATGCAGGTGAACCGGCACCGGGCCCTCCGGATGGAAAAATGATGGACCGTGACAAGCTTAAGAATATGATGATCATGAACTATGAGCTCTATACGGTCCAGCTGCAGAACGGTGAGATATCCGAAATCTTAAGCCACGGAAACGAATCGGATGACTTTGACGCAGAAGCCGCAGCCCGTGAGATCATCGCAGGCGAATCGTCGGACAGCATTAAGGTGGGGAATCTTTACAGCAGGGATTATTCCTACAGATACCGGTATATGGATTCCATTGTCATCCTGAACAATAAGGAGGTCAAAAACAAGTTATGGGAACTGCTGGGTCAGTCGCTGCTGATCTTTATCCTACTTGAGCTTGTGATCATTGTGGCTTCGGGGAAAATAACGAAATGGATCACCGAACCTGCGGAAAGTGCTTTTGCAAGGCAGAAGGAATTCATAGCGGATGCTTCCCATGAACTGAAGACGCCCCTTGCCGTTATCATGGCTTCCGCCGATGAGATAAAGGAAAAAGACGAAAACCGGAAATATATCGAGAACATACGATATGAGTCCGACAGGATGAACAGGCTTATAACCGGATTGCTCAATCTGTCACGTCTTGAGGACGGAGAGGATACGGCAGGTTATAAGGATGAAGATCTGTCCCGTATACTTAACAAAACCTGCCTTGTTTATGAGGGTGTGGCTTATGAACAGGGGGTTACGATACAGACGGATATAGAGGAAGGTCTTCACCTTAAGTGCAGCAGGGAAGAAATAGAACAGATGACGGCAACGCTTTTGGATAACGCGGTCCGCCACAGTTATCCGGATACAGCAGTCAGAGTCATTGCCGGGAGCGTCAAGGGTAAGAACAGCATAAGCATCCGCGTGATAAATTCAGGCGATCCCATACCGAAAGAAGACAGGGAGAAGATATTTGAACGCTTCTACAGAGGAGACAAGGCCAGAGGCAGAGACGATAACAGATACGGGCTGGGGCTGGCGATAGCAAGACGGATCGCCAACAACCATAACGGAGATATCCGGGCTGACTCGGAAAACGGAGACACCGTATTCCTGGTTACCCTGAAAACATCGCAATAATTTTTTATTGCGGTGTTTTTTTAATGTTCATTTAAGATTGGGGGAATAAACTGCAACCATGAAAAGTGAACAGGATGAAAGGAAGTGGCGGATATGTCTGACTTCAGGGAAGTATTCAAGAGAAAAGAGATCAAGTATCTGATCAACACCCAACAGTATGAAGACCTGATGTGTTTTCTTGAGACGATAGCAAAAAAGGATGAGTACGGTCTGTCCAGGATAAACAATATCTACTATGATACGCCGGATCACAGGCTTGTAAGAAGATCGCTGGAGAAACCCGTTTATAAGGAGAAGCTCAGGCTTAGAACCTACGGAGACACAGATACATACTCCAACGCATTCATAGAGATAAAGAAAAAGTATCAGGGGATCGTTTATAAAAGACGCATCCCGGGAGTGTATAAGGATCTGTACGGTTATCTTAAGGACAAGAGCGCGGATATAGGGACATCGCAGATAGCGGATGAGATAAGAGCCTTTGTTGATCTGTACGGGGAACTCGTTCCTGCAATGAGTATATGCTATGACAGGATAGCGCTGGCAGGGACAGAGGACAAGGACCTGAGAGTGACTTTTGACAGCAACATAGAATGGAATGAAAGGTGCGATGACTTAAGAAAGATAAAGCCCGGCAGGAAGCTGCTGCAGCCCGGACAGTATCTGATGGAGATAAAGGTACCGGGGGCCATGCCGTTGGAGCTTGCAGGGGAACTGGGAAGGCTTAAGATCTTTCCGATATCGTTTTCAAAATACGGTGCAGGATATATGGAAATGGTAAAGACTTCAATATGCGGAACCACGGAAGAAAATGATAATACCAGAGTCATAAGGATAAATGATAGAATGAAAGGAGTGGCAGCTTATGCTTAACAATATTTT
Source organism: Lachnospiraceae bacterium (assembly GCA_024690425.1). The sequence continues at coordinate 2,908 of JAILCT010000155.1, forward strand.
TACATCGATAATGACAAACGGTACATTCACAGCAACCACATTGGCGGCGGCCGTGATAACAGCCTTTATATGCGGGTTCATCATAGCGGGAGCATACACATATACAGACCGGTGCTCCAAAAGCTTTGCAACCACCCTTGTGCTTCTTCCGGCTATAGTGGAGCTGGTGATCATCCTGGTGAACGGAAACATAGGAGCTGGTGTGGCAGTGGCCGGAGCCTTCAGCCTGGTACGCTTCAGATCGGCTCCGGGGCGCGGCCGTGAGATCACGGGGATCTTTCTGGCCATGGCTGTCGGACTGGCCGCCGGCATGGGATATCTTGGAGTCGCAGTCCTGTTCACGGTCCTTGTATCCGGCATAAATGTGGCGCTGAATGTGCTTCATTTCGGCACAACGGATGGGGGAATAAGACAGCTTAAGATAACGATACCCGAAGATCTTGACTATGAAGGACGTTTTGATGATATATTTAAAAAGTACCTTAAGAATTATACATTCGATGAAGTGCGTACGACCAACATGGGAAGCTTATACAGGTTGACGCTCAGCGTGACAATGAAAGACAATGCATCATCAAAAAAGTTCCTGGATGAACTGCGTACGCGTAACGGTAATCTTGATTTAAGCCTTGGAAGGATGACAGAATCCGCAGATGCATTGTAGGGATATCCGTCATACATTAACAAACAGGTAACAGGTATAAGACCGAGGAGGAAAAATATATGAGAAACAGAGTGATAATATCAATACTTGCGATAATGACCATGACAATGACTGCCTGCACGAATACAGGCATTGAAGAGAGTATATCAGGGAAGGAAAGCGCAGCGTCTTCACAGACGGAGGCTTCCGTTACACAAACGCAGCCGCAGAATACACCTGATGAGCCGTCTGCGGACACTGAGGAGCAGCAGTCCCCGGATCTGTCCGGGGCGACAAGCCTGACGGTTTCGGATGGTGAGGATATAAATATCGATAAGGAAGGGACCTATGTACTGAGCGGCAGCGCGAAAAATGCTTCCGTGTGTGTGGATGCAGGGGATGAGGATAAGGTATCGCTTGTTCTTGACGGACTCAGCATCAGTAATGACAGCAAGCCCTGCATCTATGTTAAAAATGCAGATGAGGTTTTTGTTACCGTATCATCAGAGAATGACCTTGGCGTTACCGGTTCCTTCGAAAGTGATGGGGATACCAAAACGGATGCGGTCATCTTTGCAAAAGACGATCTGGTGCTTGACGGTACGGGCAGCCTTACGATATCCTCGACCGATAACGGGATAGCAGGCAAGGACAACATTAAGATCACAGGTTCCGTGCTCAACATAGAGTGTGAAGGCAGTGCGATCGAAGCCAAGGAGTCCATAACGATAGAAAAGGGAGAGATCAGTATCCCCAAATGCTATGACGGACTTCATGCCGAGGATGACGATGATGATACTACTGGGTACATATATATACTCGGAGGCAGCCTGACCATTGAGGCAGAAGATGATGCGATCCATGCAACGACGGTCGTAAAGATCGATGACGGAAAGATCACCCTTACAGGCGGTGAGGGTATAGAAGGAACACAGATCAGCATAAACGGCGGAGAGCTTACGATAAATGCATCGGATGACGGCATCAACGTAGGACGCAAGTCATCATCACTTACCCCGCTGTATGAACAGAACGGAGGAACAGTCACGATCACGATGGGAGCAGGAGACACGGACGGTGTGGATTCCAACGGCGATATCACCATAAACGGCGGAACGATAAACATTACCGGACAGTCAACCTTCGATTACGACGGTACGGCCCAGTATAACGGAGGAACCATCATTGAAAACGGTAAGGAAACAAATACCATAACCAACCAGATGATGGGAGGTCCCGGTGGAAGGGGCAACCGTGGTGAAATGGGTGATCCAGGCGAAATGGGTGCTCCGGGTGAAATGGGTGCCCCAAGGGAAATGGACGGCTTTGAGCGTCCGGAAAGACCGGCCGGTGAAGACGGACAATTCAGGATGAGGAAACCCGATAAAATGACAAATTAAATCTGTCACCGAAAAGGTTTCATGCAATACATATGATGCGAGGCGGATTAAATCCGCCTCAAATTATTACAAATTTATTACTGCAACTTTGTGATAATGTCACAAAGTTGTAAAAGACCCTTGCTTTTTAAAAATGTTAGTGCTATAGTTCAAAACACGGATTGATCAGCAGATAACTCAAATCTGGTCCACATACCGATCTGTTCATGGCCGGCAGGCCGTAATACTCAAAAACAAAAATCAGATAAGGAACTTGAA
>JAILCT010000173.1 GCA_024690425.1 Lachnospiraceae bacterium
CACCCGCAATAATGAGTATTATTGCTGCGACTTTCTTGAAAGGATACCCGAATTCGGCCGCTTCCAGAACATAACCTATAAGAAGGGTATGTTCCACAAATATCGACACCTGATTCCTCATGGAATCAATGGCCTGATACAATACAAGAGACGGCGATGCATTAAATATCAGTTTCAGAAGAAAGAGGTTGTTTGAAAAGACCTGTTTGATGGACTGTTTGGTCTTTGCCTGATCTTGATCGTTCACAGGACCACCTCCCCTTCATTTTCTAAAGCCAGGTAGTTCATAGCCTGCTTTTTATACATGGCCGCATAATTTCCGTTTAATTTCATAAGCTCGGCATGAGTTCCCCCTTCAATGAGCTTGCCCCTTTCAAGCATAAAGACCTTATCGCAGTCCTTTACGGAAGAGAGCCTGTGGGAGATAAAGAGCATGGTATGATCCCTGGCTTCCTTAAGGATATTCTTAAATAGTTCGTACTCGGCTATGGGATCAAGGGCACTTGAGGGTTCGTCAAATATCTTCATGGGGGCGTTCTTAACGAAGGTCCTTGCAACCGCTATCTTCTGGTTCTCACCTCCGGAAAGGACAGCACCCTTGTCATCGAATTCCCTGGTCATCATGGTATCGATGCCCTTATCAAGGGTCATGACCTTATCATAAACCCCTGCCTTTTTCAGGGCATCGGTAACCAGTGTCGTTTCATTGTCATATTTCCTTCCCATAAGGATATTTTCTTTAACAGTCATGCCAAAGAGCATGAAATCCTGGAAGGTTGTTGCAAATATCTCACGATATGCCCGAAGATTGTATTCCTTAATATCCCTGCCGTTATAAAGGATAACTCCGGAATCCGGATCATACAGACGAAGCATAAGTTTAATTATTGTTGTCTTACCCGCTCCGTTATGTCCGACAAGTGCTGCCGTCTGATCCTTCTTTATAGTAAAGGACAGATCACTGATGGTTTCCTTTGTTCCATAAGAAAAGGATACGTTCTTAAATTCGAGCGAAACAAATTCGGGATCAGGCTTTATACCATCCTGGTCCTCGGGAAGTGTTTCCTTATATTCAAGAAAACTTCTGAGATTATTTATGAACATACCGTTCTTTAATACCTGCATGACATTCTCAAAGACCCTTATAAGGATCCATGCCATGGCAACCATAAGGCTTGTCATAATGGTCAGTTCCGGCAGGTTTACGCTTCCGGTTACTCTGTTTCTGTAGATGGCGTACAGGAGAACACCTTCGAAGATGATCGTGAAGGTAAACATGATCCGCAGGAAGCTGTATGAACAGTTGGCAAATGCATACTTAACAGCAACCCTGACATTTTTGTCGGTTGCCTCCCTGTACTGCTTTTTGAAAAGCGAAAAGACCTCCGACAGCCTTATTTCTTTGGCTCCGTCCGGCAGATACATCATACGGCTGACATAGTTAAGCACCTTATCATTAGGTGCCTGATCCTGATAGCGTTTGAACTCATACATGTTCTTAAGATTACCGAACAGGAAGTTGCCAAGGAGCGGTGAGATAATGAATAGCATGGCATAATGATCTATCTCATACATAAGATAAAATACAACTACAGCGGCAACCGCTCCTATGCCCGCACCAAGTGTTCCCCTTATTATGGCTGTTATCTTTTCTTCTGCGCCATCCATCGCCATGGTATAGCGGTTGTAAAAATCAGAATCCTCGTAACACTTAAGTTCGACATTCTTCGCCTTGGCATAAAGCTTCTTGTATATGCCTCCAAAGAGTCTGTTTGTTTCAAGGGGATAAACTACATTCTCGACATAATTCGAATATATGGCGGTCATCGCAAATACTATACCGCTTATTATGATGAACTTTATGATATGCTCAAAGCCCAGCTCCTTATCAAGTCCGTTGACGATAACCCTCATAAAGACGCCGTCAAAAAACACCCATTCCCCATGACCTATAAGCCACAGAAAAAATGAGTGCACAATTATACCCGGACATATCTGTGATGCCAGGGTCATTGCATACCATGCATTTTTCATGGTAACACCTAATGACAGTTTTTCTTTATCTGTTGATGACATTCGTCCACCTCCGGGGTCGGTTCCTACATTATACAGTCCTCACCCGGGGGAGAGTCAAGCTGCACTGATTTGAGTTCGTTTTACACGGGTTTGTAAAGATATGAGCTTATATAAGTGTAAAAGGGGGCTAAATCAGTGTGATTTTTATCTGTTTTCTTTTGCTGTGATAGTTTATGATCATAAGAAAAAGTGTGAAAATACTAAAAGGAGAGATAAGATGTTAAGGATCGAGCATTTGACAAAGTCATATGATGAGAAAAAGGCGGTAGACGATCTTAGCCTGCATATAAAGGCCGGTGAGATATTCGGTTTTATCGGACATAACGGGGCAGGCAAGAGTACTACTCTTAAGAGTGCGGTCGGTATACTCAAATATGATGAAGGAAAGATATTTATAAACGGAGCATCAATTAAGGATGACCCCTTAAAGTGTAAGAAGGAGCTTGCATATATACCCGATAATCCCGACATGTACGATTTTATGAGCGGGATCAAGTATCTTAATTTCATTGCCGATGTATTTAAGGTTCCGGCAGATGAGAGGATGGAGAAGATACATAAGTATGCCGATCTTTTTGAGCTGACTGACGATCTTGCCCAGCCGATATCATCATATTCACACGGCATGAAGCAGAAGCTTGCGGTTATATCGGCCTGGATGCATGATCCGAAGCTTATAATAATGGATGAGCCCTTTGTAGGCCTTGATCCCAAGGCGGCACATATCCTTAAGGAAATGATGCGCGATCACTGCGACAGGGGCGGCGCCATCTTTTTCTCAACCCATGTACTTGAGGTGGCGGAGAAACTGTGCGATAAGGTGGCCATAATCAAACAGGGCAGGCTTATTAAGTCCGGCACTATGGATGAAGTTAAGGGTGACGACAGCCTTGAAGAAGTTTTCCTTGAATTGGAGGCAGAATAAATGTTTAAGATACTTGTTAAAAGACAATTCGCAGAATGGTTCAGAGGATACTTTTACAGCGCCAAGAAGAATAAGATGCGTTCCAAGGCCGGTATAGTTGCTTATTTCATCCTCTTTTTCATGATAATGGTCGTAATGCTTGGCGGTATGTTTTCGAGCCTTTCCCTTACCCTGTGCGGACCGCTTTGCGAAAATGATCTTGGATGGATGTATTTCCTTATGCTTGGCGGCATATCAATTGTACTGGGCGCTTTCGGAAGCGTCTTTAACACATTTTCTGCTCTGTATCTGTCGAAGGACAATGATCTGCTCCTTTCACTGCCAATTCCGGTACGTGATATAGTTGCGGCTCGTCTTGTAAGTGTATACCTGATGGGAACCATGTACGAGGCGGCTGTTTTCATACCCGCAATTATTGTTTACTGTATCGTGAACGGGATACGGGCAGAGGTGTTGATATGCGAAGTGTTGATGTTCTTTATTATCTCACTTATTATCCTTATCCTTTCATGTGTCCTGGGGTGGTGTGTTGCCAGGATAAGTCTAAAACTTAAGAATAAGAATATAGTAACCGTGATCGTATCACTTCTCTTTATCGGAGGATATTATTTCTTTTATTTCAGAGCCAGTGGCATGATCAGGGATATCCTTGCAAATTCACATATTTATGGAAGCAGGATAAAGTCAGGTGCATATCCTCTGTATGTATTCGGAAGTATCGGAGAAGGCAATGTATTAAATGCACTTCTTTTCACGGCTGTCTTAGGCGTTTTAACAGCACTTATATGGAATGTGATGCTTAAGAGTTTCATAAATATCGCAACATCGACGGGAAGAACCGGAAGGATAAAATATAGAGAGAAGGCTGTTAAGGAAAAGAGTATCTTTATGGCTGTGCTTTCAAAGGAGTTTGGCAGGTTTACTTCAAGTTCAGCCTATATGTTAAATTGCGGTCTGGGTACCTTGCTCCTCCCGGCTATGGGGGTTTATCTGCTCATATATGATGCCGTTCCAGCTATACTGGATAATGTATTCAGCTCATCAGGCATTACGAATGCGGGAGCCATACTCATATGCACTATGGTCTGTCTTGTGGCGACAATGAATGACATGGCTGCGCCTTCGGTTTCCCTTGAAGGCAAGAACCTGTGGCTGCCCCAGTCGCTGCCCATAGATCCGAAGCTTATCCTTTATGCCAAGGCATCGGTACAATTGATACTTTCAGGTATT
>JAILCT010000189.1 GCA_024690425.1 Lachnospiraceae bacterium
TTCTTATATATATCACCGCCGAAGCTCTTGCGCCACTTGGCATCATGTATACCGCAGTTACCACAGAACCTCATCCACCTGTCTACCCGGACATCCCAGGTGGGACCCTTAAGGCGCTTGCCGGGAATGCAGGAATTGATCTGAAAAACACCTCTCGGCGTGCTTCTTCCGGGGCTTCCGGTAACACAGGGTGTGATAAGCACCGGAGTACCGTTAACATAGTAAGCAAGAACCTGATTATCGATGCTTATATCTATATAGGTAAGATTGGTTGCCGGTGTATATGTCGTATCTGCGACTGTCGTTACATTATACGAAGGATCAACCGACAGTATATCCTGGGAATCCGAAGGCATCAGTATGTCTGTTGCATACGCCTCCCTGGCATAACCCACACTTACCATAAGACAAATAACCGTTGTAAAAGCCATCTTAAAAAGTCTTCTCATTTATACCACCCTCCCTGTTAAGTGTCATATTCTCAACATACATGTTGAAACGCCCGTCATAATCACCATACATCCTGTTCTCGTTAGTATCATACACCTCATCATCCGTACAGATTGAGAATCTGTTAAGTCCTTCCCTCAGCCCGGAGGTGATCGTTACGGAAGCCGTATCATCATCACCAAAAACAACATCACCCTGATATTCACCGTTAGCTCTGATATAGTTCTTATAGGCCGGCTGCTCTCTGACTTTTATCGTGAGGCAGTATCTGCCTTCCGGATCATCAATATAAAGATAAAAGTCTGATTCATTGCCTACACACCAGGTACCTTCATCATCAACCGGGGACCATCCCCTGCCCTGGTTCCTGTAATTCCCGGAAGCATTATACTCAAGCATGTTACCTTCCCTGTAATCCTTAAATTCATCAGGTCTTGAATAATAAGCAAGATCCTTACTTATATAAAACTTATAATATGCATCATCATTTCCTGCATATATGCTTCCTCTGATCAATATGAGCAGATATGCGGCAAGCAGTATTATCGTTATTGCGTAGAAAATGATTTTTCCCTTAAAAGCTTCTCTCATATCTTCACCATAAAACAGCATTTTCCAAAAGCCATTGTCGTATCAGAACCAGTTCAAACAGGAAAGCACATGCCGATATAAGTATCCTGGCAGTTCTGTTCATGCCGGCATATTCCTCGCAAAAGCCAAGCATCAGAGTGTATGATCCTATCATAAAACGCGGAACAGACATAAAACCCGAAGAGCCTCCCATGAACAGAACAAACACGGGAAGTATCATCTCATCGTAATTCCTGTACCTTATTGTAAGATAAATTATAAGAAGAAATGCAATGAGCGTAGCCACCCCAAGGTAATCCGGAGGGAAAACATCTACAAAGCTGTTATAAAGCACATGAAAGAAGCCCTTATAGTCCCGTCCCCACGACCTTTGGACATGGACAAAGGCAAAACCGTCCCCCACCTTTCGTGTAAGGAACGCAATGTATGCAAAAATACCGGCCGGCACCATAACAGTCCCAAGCACCAGCCTTTCATTCTTAAGGTTCAAAATGATAAAATCACCTATTCTTCCCTCTTTACCATGTTCTGACACATATACCATGATCCTCCATACAAGGATAACAAACACGAAAAGGACTCCTGTATTTCTAGATGCCGACAGTAGTGCCCCTGCTGCCCCCATGGCAATATAGCTTTCCTTCTTCATGAAATAAAATGACAGGGCCATAAGGAAAATGTAGAGGGCTTCCGTATATGTTATCGTAAAGTAAAAGGTATACACGCCAAGAGACATGAATGCGATGAATGCATAGGCAATCTTAAGAGACTTACGCGTCAGCATAATGTACTTGTAAGCAATGTATTCCGTCAGGAGAAAGCACGCATTGCTGACAAGCGTCCCTATCACCATTATATCGAGTTTAAAGCGAAGCAGCCTGTAACATGCTGCAAGTATAAGCGGATACAGGGGAAAGAAGGCCCAGGCCTGCTGCCCGTCATAATTCCACGGATAGTTGCCGTCTATAATGCCCCTGGCATACCCCTCATACCATCCCGTGTCCCAAAGATTGAATTTATGAATGCAGTCAAGCACACCCGGATCAGTAAACTCATGCATGTACAGCAGATACATACTCACGCGGGAAACAACGAACATGAATATGATATATATGATTATACGTATGTTTTCCGATTTGATCACCGGACGTTTGATCTCCAACTTCTTATCCTCAGACCGATATTCCCGTGACTTTACCGTCGCAGGCTGATCTTACTTTCGTCTTAATGTCTGTCTATATTCTCAATATCCTGAAACTTTATCACTATGGTATCATCTATCACTTTGATCGAACCGGCATCAGGATACACAGGCATTGCTGCCACCTCGGGATGATCGTAAAAATACTTCTCATCCTCATCAGAATTTCTTACTATAGGATCAAAGCCCAAAACCCTGGTCATTATATTCCAATATGAGTATGCACCTATATTGGTAGTTGATTTGCCGGCAATATCAAATGTCTTATCGATCATTGCATGTCTGCTGTCAGATGCGTCCTCTCTCGGAGTCCCTATAAGTGCCACCGGCATATCATCCCTGTACCCGTCAATACTCTTGATCTGTGTCATGAGCACGGTAAAATACGCATTATCATGCATATTGGTATACTCCATTGCCAGATAATTGCCGTTGGCAAACCATATGTATGTTATAACCGCAGCTATCAGCGTAACAGATGTCACAACATCCGCAGCCTTCATGATCCGTCCGCCGCTGTTTTTATCCGATTCCGCAGAAGAAGCCATGGCATAAAGGGCTGTCAGGCACGCCATAGGGATCACCAGCATATATACGATCTCATATACCATTATGGAATACATGGTACCTGATGAAATAGCCATTACTATGATAAGGTTCACCGCCACAGGCAGCACTGCCATTATGGAGGTGATCAGAAGCTTAAGATAAAGCTTTTTCCCGGATAACCATATCCTCAACAGGGTATAGAAAAGGATCAGGATTGAAACGAGGAAGGCAGCGCGCACGATCACATTGGGATTCATGGAATGTACATCCCTAAAGGGAATCTTGAAAAAAGTCTTATAGCATCTTAACAGTCCTTCTGCAAGCTGCTGCGGGCTTAATTTACCCATACTGTCAAGGTTCTCGTATGTCTCCATCTTTTTCCCGGTAACAGCCAGCGCCAGCTTGCTGCCAAGCAGAAACAAGGCCATGCACACACCCAGGTAAACAACATAAAATACACACCTTGAGATCGAATCCTTAAGGTCCGGATCCTTACGCATGAACATGATCAGCAGATAACCCACCAGCAGGCACACCGCCGTGACAAAATTAGCCTGATATATGGCCATCCCGTATATGACAAATGCTGCCGATACAAGAACGCTTATCACCTTCGTTAATGTCCGCTCTCTCCTGCCAGACCTAACAAGTATCCAAATGCCCGCTGCAGTCATTGCAATACCTATTGCATAATAATGGGTTGTGAACATATAGAACATTCTGGATACCAGGGCCGGAAACGTGGTCATGAGTGCCCCGGTGATACCTGCATAAAACTCATCGTCTATATCAAGTACCGCCACTGCAAAACAGGCGGCAAGAGCATACAGGATTATGGTTACGAAGCCGTTAATGAAAGGTATCGTGAAACAGTCATCAAAAAAAAGCTTCTGCAGCCACACCGTAACTGACAAAGCCCACCTTCCCACTTCTGTACCGGTACCAAAGCCAGTGGGCGTATGCCAGAGCTCGTCATAATTATAGAGGTGGTTCGTAAGGGCATATATATGCGCCATGAGACCGCATATAAGCCCGGTGTAAAAGCATATCCTGTACCTTCTCTCTATCTTTTGGTAACTCTCTTTTATAAAACTGCCAGCAGCACTCTTCAAGCCTGTATCCTCTCTACATCATCAGAAAAGATTGTGATCGAAAATAACTATATATCCATCCTCATCAAAAGGAATGACATCCAAAGCATCCTTACAAACCGTATCCCGGGTGGCTTCATACTCCCAGGCGGTGAAAAAAGCGAAGTACCGTTCAATACCATCTTCCGGCTCAAACTGATCATTCCTCGAATTGTACATCCTGGGTCTGACCTCTCCGCTCTCAGATACAAGAACCGGAGCAACCGTTATATCGGCATCCGACAATACAGTGGTCACCTGGGCCGACCAATATTCGGCATAGCCCCTGTGGAGACCATTCTCCCTGAGCACGCCAACCAGACTGTCATACCTGTTCTGACCCCTCAGGGCTGTGACGCTGTATACGCTGAACACACAGGCTATGGACAATATGATAGCCAAAACCGCTCCGAACCGCGACAGGCTTCCCTGTTTTAACAACCACATCATAAAGATCACAGTCACTGTCACAGCAGTCATATAGAGTCCTACCATTCTGTGCGCCGTTCCTCTGGCCTGGCTGAAATCATAAATAAACAGGGTGGATGTAAGAAGTATGATGTATGCAAGCATATATATCCTGATGGTCTTATTCTCTATCTTCTTATATGCGGCAAAAGACACGAGCGGCGTAATGATGATGATCAGACATACAAAGGCCATATACATGACCCTGATACCTGTCGTGGATTCCATTGGGGTCTCCGAAGGAAGTTCACCTGCCATACATACCATCATGACCCGGAGCCTCTCTTCGAAGTCCCAGATCCATTCCTGCCACATCGGTATGGTCTTGAACAGTTCCTCATATACAGTCTGCACCCCTGAAAGCCGCTGTACTACCGCGGACAGGACAAAACCCGCTCCCCCTGCGCCCAGTCCGAGAATGCTTATCAGTGCTGTGTTCCTGTTTTCTTTGCAGAGGATTTCATCCTTTATACTTACAAATCTCTCCAGGATGACAGCTCCGTAAAAGGGTATGGCAAAAAACAGGATCGTCGTAAGGCCATTAGTGCAGAAAAGAGCTGTAAGAATGAACAAAAGCAACAGGTTTTTTCTGTTTTCCTTTGAAAAAACCGGGATACCTGTATCTATTCCGGAATATACAGCCATGGCTATTATAACAAACAGCATACCCAGGCTGTAGTGTATGACGTGTCCCCACATGATCATACGGGTATCCTTGGTGGGAAGACTCAGAAGCAGGATAAATGCAACCGCGATCATGGTATGTTCCGCAGAAAAATCCATGGATCTGAAAAACCTGTATAAAGAAAAAACAAAGATCGCAAGAAATAATATGAATCCCAGGGCATGAGCCGTATAGCCGACACCGAAGAGGGCCACAAACGGCATCATCAGAAGAGATCCGCCAAAGGGAAGTGTATATGCGTAGTACATTTCGTGATCGAACAGGCCATTACCCGTAAGCATCGCTTCAGCCCACAATATGGTATCGGTAAAGTCAGAATCAAACTCGATCCTTTCCTTGGCAAGAATATAATACAGTACCATAAGAACTGAAAATATAAATAACAGTAATGCTCCTGTTCTCTTCCGGTTCAGCTTAACACCTTCGGCATTCATAAACTGTTCTCCTTAAAAGCCGCGAAGTAAACAGCACGAATCCGTTCTGTACTTCGCGGTCAAGTGGACCTGAGTGAGCCACATTCAAATCCGTGATCCAACGACTGGGGTTCGATACACGGAAGTTAAGTGGACCTGAGGGGAGTCGAACCCCTGTCCGAAAGCCCTTTCATTAAGACTTCTTCCATCACAGTCATTGTATGTTGATTCCCCCTTCGATACGCCCAATGACAGGCTTACCGCGTCGGTAGCTTCATCAGTGCTTCTTACGCCTCAAAGCTTTGGTGCAAGAGTTCCCCGCCTCTTTGATGCCCTTACCCCGCGCAGCGGGTTACCCGGGAAGGACAAGCAGCAACTAGGCTGCTAAAGCTAAATTAGGTTTAGCGTTTATATTTAGTTCCCAGGTTTAACGTGGAATGGGACCACGGATGGCTATCCTAACTGCTAGACCCCCGTCGAAACCGGTACAAGCCCTTAGTATTATAAAATATATCATACGACCGAAGTACGGTCAAATGAAGACACGGGGACGGTTCTACTGTCTTCATTTAGAGATTGCGAACCTTGAAGTCACGCTCTGCCTCACGTCTTGCATCCTTCTTGGCGATATCCTGCCTCTTGTCATAGAGCTTCTTACCCTTTGCAAGACCGATCTCCACCTTGATAAGGCTTCCCTTAAGGTATACCTGCAGTGGAACGATCGTATATCCCTGTTCGGTAAGCTTACCCGTCAGCTTTCTTATCTCCTGCTTATGGAGAAGGAGCTTACGTGTGCGAAGCGGATCCTTGTTGAATATATTGCCCTTCTCATAGGGACTTATATGCATTCCGACAATATACACTTCTCCGTTCTCTATCCTGATATAGGACTCCTTTACCGAGCACTTACCCTGTCTTAAGGACTTGATCTCAGTCCCGAACAGTGCAATGCCGGCCTCGTATTTGTCCTCTATGAAGTAATCATGATAAGCCTTTTTATTATTCGCGATCAGTTTAAATGATGAATTATCCTTACTCATCTCTTATCCTTTATCTTATTATTTGCAATGGCCGCGGATCCTGTTTACTCATCCAGGACAAAATCAACTGCCCGCATAGCCATATCAACCGCATTCACCCTTACCTTAACGGTCTGGCCCAAAACATAACGCTTCCCAGTGCGCTCACCCACAAGCTCGTAATTATCCTCGTTAAAATAGTAATAGTCGCCTTCAATCTTAGAGATGTGAACAAGTCCTTCAACGGTGTTGGCCAGTTCCACATATATTCCCCAACCTGTAACTCCGGATATCACTCCGGTGTAGGTATCGCCTACGTGGCCTGCCATGTATTCAGCCTTCTTAAGCTTGTCAGTCTCCCTCTCCGCTTCGTCTGCCAGCCGTTCCCTGCTGCCGGAATGCTTGGCAACTTCGTCCAGTATCTTTTCATAATGGGCAAGCCTCTCACCCTTCAGCTTCCCGTGAAGGCTCTCCTTTATTATCCTGTGGACCTGAAGATCGGGATATCGCCTTATGGGTGATGTAAAGTGGCAGTAATACCTGCAGGCAAGTCCGAAATGCCCCTTGCATTCCGTGGAATATGCCGCCCTCTGCATGGACCTTAAGGTAAGAGAGCTTATCAGCGACTCCTGGGGTGTGCCTCCTATGCGTTCAAGCAGCTTCTGCAATTCGCCCGGATGCACCTCATCGTTCCTCACCTTTATCCCGTAACCGAAATTCCTGATGAACATCTCCAGCTTACGGATCTTCTCCGGATCCGGCTCCTCATGTACCCTGTATACGAAAGGGATCTCTTTTTTGAAGAAATGCTCGGCTACCGTTTCATTGGCGGCAAGCATAAAGTCCTCTATAAGGCGCGTGGCTGAATTTCTGTCGTATGGCTTAACATCGACCGGCCTTCCGTCTTCATCAAGGATGATCATGGTCTCAGGAAGGTCAAAGTCGATCGAGCCTCTCTTCCTTCTCCTTTCCCTGAGGATATCGGCGAGTTCCTTCATCAGAAGAAACATGGGTACAAGATCCTCATATTCCTTCATAAGAGACTCATCCTTATCTTCTATTATACCGTTAACCGCAGTGTAAGTCATGCGTTTATCAGTTTTTATCACGCTTTCGACGATATCATGGTCGATAAGGGTCCCCGCCGGATCAAAGGTCATGATACAGCTCAACGTGAGCCTGTCCACATTCTCGTTAAGCGAACATATCCCGTTGCTTAAGCGATGAGGAAGCATGGGAATCACCCTGTCAACCAGATATACGCTTGTGCCCCGTTTAAGTGCCTCCCTGTCAAGAGCCGAGTTCTCCTGAACATAATGAGTCACATCGGCAATATGTACTCCAAGAACATAGTTATCACCATCTTTATAGAGGCTTACAGCATCATCAAGATCCTTGGCTTCTTCCGAATCAATGGTTACCATCTTAAGATCCCGTAAGTCTGTCCTGCCCGAAAGCTCATCAGCGGTCACCTCATCCCTGACCTTCCCGGCCTGCTTCATTACTTTCTCCGGAAATTCAACGGGAAGATCATATCCACGGATTATTGACAGGATATCAACACCCGGATCATTGGTATGCCCCAGTATTTCTATTATACGGCCTTCAGGACTCTTAAACCTCGAACCGTAATCGGTGATCTCAACTACAACCTTATGTCCGTCCACTGCCCCCATAGACTTCTCGGCAGGGATAAATATGTCCTGTGTGAACCTTGTATTATCGGGTATGACAAAGCCATAGTGCGTCTTGGCTTTATCGTATGTTCCGACCACAACACCGGTTGCCCTCTCAAGTACTTCCACTACCCTGGCTTCAACGCGTCGTCCACGGCCTCCCTTGATCACCTCAATGCTTACTGTATCAAGATGCATGGCGCCATGTACTTCACTCTCAGGTATGAAAAACTCTTCGCTTACCCCTTCAACTTCAACAAAGCCGAATCCGTGCTGTGTGGCCCTGAAGACACCTGACAGGTATCTGTCCTTCGGAAGTGAATACTTGCCCCTTTTCGAAGCCCATATCTTACCCTCCGAAAGAAGTTCTTCCAGAATAACATGCAGGGCTTCTCTGTCCTTCTTCCTGACCTGAAGGATTACGGCAAGTTCTTTTTCCTTCATGGGCACATAGCCATCCTCGGCCATCAGCTTAAGAAGCACCTTTTTGCGCTTTTCATATTCACTTGTTGTTTTTTTCTTTTTCTTTTCCTTCATTATCCTTAAAACAAATAAACGCCCTCAGATATACCAAGGGCGTCATGATCCGTATTCGTTAACTTACTAGAACCGCTTAAGGTTAAGCAGAACCGCTAATATCATAAATGCAACGGCAAGTATCCTCGTGATCTTAACAAGCTTGCCTTCCATTGAACGTCCCTTATTCTTACCCCAATATGTCTCAGCAGCACCGCTTATTGCTCCAAGTCCTGCAGACTTACCTTCCTGAGCAAGTACGATAACCGATAATGCTATGCATATAAGTACAAATAATATGGTTAAAAAGGTTCTCATCTTAAATTCCTCCACATTTAATACACAAATCTCGCAGATACGCTATATATTAGCATAAACACACATGGATTTCAAGGCTTATTTTAGCCTCTGTCAGCCTCCCAGATAGGCCTTGCGGACCATGTCATTATTGAGAAGCTCTCTTCCTGTTCCTGTTATTACTATCCTTCCCGTTTCCAGTACATAACCTCTGTCAGCCACTGACAGAGCCATCTGGGCGTTCTGTTCAACCAAAAGTATGGTCTTTCCCTTCTCATGGAGCTTCTTTATTATATCAAATATCTGATCGACAAGTATGGGGGCAAGTCCCATTGAAGGCTCGTCAAGCATAAGGATCTTGGGATGAGACATCAGGGCTCTTCCCATGGCAAGCATCTGCTGTTCACCTCCCGACAGGGTCCCTGCTATCTGTTTAAACCTCTCCTTAAGCCTTGGAAAAAGTTCATATACCATCTCAAGGTCATTCTCAAGAGTGCTTCCATCCCTTGTATATGCACCCATTTCCAGGTTCTCCCGAACGGTAAGCTGCTGAAATATCCTCCTGCCTTCAGGACATAAAGCCATTCCCATGCCTACTATTCTGTGAGCCGGAATACCGATTATATCGGAATCATTAAGGGTTACGCTTCCGCTCCTTGGCTTCAGAAGGCCTGCAACTGTATTAAGTGTTGTAGACTTACCTGCTCCGTTGGCCCCGATAAGGGTAACAACCTCTCCTTCGTTAACCTCAAACGATATTCCCTTTATGGCATGTATGCTTCCGTAATATACATGAAGATCGTTAACACTGAGCAATGCCATTTATGCCCCCTCCTTATCCTTCTTCTGTGAACCCAGATATGCCTCTATTACCTTCTCATTGTTCTGTATATCGGAAGGCGTTCCCTTTGCTATTATCTCACCGAAGTTCAGTACGGCAATGGATTCGCACACTCCCATTACCAGGTTCATATCATGCTCGATAAGAAGAATGGCTATCTTGAACTCATCCCTTATCTTCTCAATATTCTCCATTAGTTCCGAAGTCTCGGACGGATTCATTCCGGCTGCAGGCTCATCAAGAAGAAGCAGCTTAGGACCTGTTGCCAGAGCCCTTACTATCTCAAGGCGGCGCTGCGCTCCGTATGGGAGTGAACCGGCAACATATGATGCCATCCCTTCCATATCGAAGATTGACAGAAGTTCCATTGCCCTGTCGTGAGCTCTCTTCTCCTCCTTCCAGTATTTGGGAAGCCTGAACACTCCTGTGGGCATATGGTAATTGATATTATTATGTAAACCAATCTTTACGTTGTCTTCAACTGTCAGTTTATCAAAGAGCCTTATATTCTGGAACGTCCTTGCTATTCCGGCCTGGTTGACCTGTATCGTGTTCATTCCATGTGTATCCTTGCCGTCAAGAAGAATGGTTCCCCTTGTCGGTTCATATACCTTGGTGAGCAGGTTGAACACTGTTGTCTTACCGGCACCGTTCGGGCCTATGAGTCCCGATATCTCGGTCGGGCTCATTCCTATATTGAACTCATTAACGGCTGTAAGCCCGCCAAAATCTATACCCAGATGAGATACTTCGAGCATAAGCGGCTTATCCTTATCTCTTTCCGGAACGAAATTGGGGCTTGGAAGCTGTACCAGCTTTATATCTTTATTACTCATGCTATACCGCCTCCTTCCGTGTCTTCTTCACAAATCTCTTTACCATTCCCCGTATATAGGTCATGGCCTTCTCATTGTTGGTTATAAGCATTACAAGGATCAGTACTATCGCATATACGAGCATCCTGTAGTCCTGGAACTGGCGAAGGAGCTCAGGAAGTACTGTAAGAAGAGCTGCCGCGATAATGGATCCCCTGAGATTACCGATACCACCGAGTACCACGAACACAAGCACCAGTATGGATGTATTGAAATCGAATTTCTTGGGCACTACCGTTGAATAGTTAAGTGCATAAAGAGCTCCTGCCGCTCCTGCCATCGCGGCCGATGTCACAAAGGCCATCAGCTTATACTTGGTGACCGGGATACCGCAGGCCTCTGCTGCTATCCTATTGTCCCTTATCGCCGCTATGGCACGTCCGGGACGGGAATTAACAAGATTCTGTATGTAGAAGAGAACTAAAAGAATAAGGACTATCCCGATAAAAAAAGTGGACAGCTTGGTGATACCGAGCGCACCCATAGGACCTGACAGGATCGTCTTGCCGCCCGGTTCAAGATGGAGTGAAGGCTCATCTATGATTGAAAAATGAAGTCCCCTTGCATCAATACCGACATATAGGCAGTTGAGCACGTTCTTTATTATCTCTCCGAAAGCCAACGTTACTATTGCAAGATAATCGCCCCTTAAGCGGAGTACTGGAATACCTATGACGATTCCGGCTATACCCGCCATAAAAGCTCCGATGACAAGTGCAAGTATAAGCCTTATAAGACCGTTAGGTACTGATCCTGCAAGGCTCTGGGCAACAACAACACCGGTAAAGGCACCTACTGACATAAAGCCTGCATGTCCGAGACTTAACTCTCCCGAAATACCTACAACAAGGTTAAGCGACAGGGCCATGATGATATAGGAACATATAGGAATAAGCTGACCCTTAAGAGAGCTTCCCAGATGTCCGGTTGAAGCAAGTATCTGAAAAAGGATAAAGAAACACACGATTATCCCGTAGTTTATAAAGGCTGATCTTCGACTTTTTGATATATTTTTCATATTTGTATTTCCTCTGCCCTTTTCATTAAACCTTCTCTGCCATCTTCTTGCCCAGAAGACCGGTAGGCTTGACTATAAGAACTATAATAAGCACTGCAAAAACGATAGCATCGCTTAACTGGGTGGAAATATACGCCTTGGCAAATATCTCGATTATACCCAGCAGGATACCGCCAAGCATCGCACCCGGAATTGAACCAATGCCTCCGAACACAGCTGCTGTGAAAGCCTTGATACCCGGCATTGCACCGGTTGTCGGCATCAGGGTGGGATATGCAGAACACAGAAGGACTCCCGCTATGGCTGCAAGTCCCGAACCTATCGCAAAGGTCATAGAAATGGTCGCATTAACATTGATACCCATGAGCTGGGCTGCACCCTTGTCCTCAGATACGGCACGCATGGCCTTGCCAAGCCTGGTCCTTGTAGTAAAAAGGGTAAGGGCTATCATAATGATAATGCAGGCTATTATTGTGACTATCGCAACCGATGATATCTGGATATCACCTATTATAAGATTCGGCAGATCTACCATCGAAGGGAATGCCTTGGGATTACTTGACCATATAAGAAGAGCTGCGTTCTGCAGGAAATAAGAAACACCTATTGCCGTAATGAGAACTGCAAGCGAAGATGCTTCCCTCAAAGGCTTATATGCGAGGCGCTCTATTATTATTCCGAGAACCGTGCATACAAATACGGAAAAGAGTACAGACGGAACCACAGGCCATCCAAGATAGGATGTTGAACAAAAGGCCATATAGCCTCCTATCATGATAACGTCTCCGTGAGCAAAGTTGAGCATCTTGGCAATACCATATACCATTGTATAGCCGAGAGCGATTATCGCATATACGCTTCCGAGACTGATCCCGTTGATAAGATATGATAACATATTCCAAATACTCCTTACTCTGTATTCAGTACATGATTCAAGGAGCCGTTAGATCACAGCTCCTTTTTATCATATACCGAATGATCGCAAACTTAAAACAGTGATTATAATCCTACGTATACTCCGTCCTTGATCACTACAGCCTTAGGCGCCTTGTTTACCTCACCGTTAGCTGTCCAGGTCATACCCTCACCGGTAATACCATCAACCGAGAATGACGGATCCGAGAATACGGATACAAGGATATCGCATATCTCCTCGTTGGACTTGTCTGTTACATCCAGGCCGCCGTTCTTGTCAGCATAGAACTTGAGTGCCTCGTATATAGCATAAGGGCAGTCATAACCGTCAGCTGCGAACTGGATGGGTACTTCCTTAAAGCTGTCCTGATACTTCTTAACAAAATTGACTGTCTTCTCATCCTTGGCATCAGCCGAGAAAGGAGTAAGAAGCATTACGCCCTCTGCGAGCTTGGTGTCAAAGCCTTCAAGACCAAGGATACCGTCCATTCCGTCAACGCCGAACATGGGAACCTTATAACCCATCTTGTCAGCCTGCTGAAGGATAAGTGACGCAGGTGTGTAGTAGATGGGAAGGAATATAAGGTCAGCTCCCTTATCCTTGGCATCTGTAAGCTGTACGGAGAAGTCGTTGGCCGTATCATCTGTAAAGGTAGTGGTCGATACAACCTCAAGGCCTACTTCAGAAGCCTTGCTTGAGAATGTCTGATAGATTCCGGTTGAATAAACATCCGAATTGTTATAGATGATCGCGATCTTGCTTCCAAGATTATTATCCTTGATATACTGCGCTGATGCAGAACCCTGGTTGGGATCCGAGAAGCACAGCTGGAAGATATCATCGCCCTGCTCCGTAACAGATGTTGCAGAAGCTGAAGGTGTCAGCATGAACACGCGGTCATTGTTGGCTTCAGCCGCTACCGCAACACAGGGAGTTGTAGTTACACATCCTACGATAGCCTGAACCTTCCAGTCCTTTAACTTATTGTATGCATTAACTGACTTCTCAGCATCATGTTCATCATCCTCAGGCTGATATTCCATCTTGAAATCGCCGCTTATCTCGTTGATCTCATCAACTGCGATCTTGGTTCCGTTGGTAACTGCATTACCATACAGAGCCGCTGCTCCTGTAAGAGGGCCTATCATACCTACCTTAAGTGTACCGGTAAGTGCTCCCGAACCGCTTCCTCCTTCAGCAGGAGCCGCTGCAGCATCTCCTGTGGCAGGAGCTGAAGCCTGTCCCTGAGAACAAGCAGCAAGTGAGCAAACCATTACTGCCGACATAAGTAGTGCAAGTAACTTCTTTTTCATAATAAATCTCCTCCTTTGAAACCTGTTCAGTTTCTTAAAAAAGATGGCGGTTCTGCTTGAACCGCCCTAGTTTCCTAATGATTATAAGTATAAAAGGATGTAAAGTCAAGAGAAATGTTGTTTTCCGAACCCAAAACAGCCGGGGTGGGAGGCCCGGCTGTTCTGTGTAACATGTATCTGTTATAGGATGATAAGATTTCATCTCATATTGGTCAATTTGCGACAAATTCGAATCTGCTCACCTGATCGGCTGAAACCCTCCTAAGTCAAGGTCAAGTTCTTCGCCATCTCCAACGGCTCATGTAATCCTAAGTCAAGGTCAAACACTAACCGTACAAGCTTGATCCGGCAACTGGCTATCTTCCCCAAACCGCCTCTCACCGCCTGCGCGTATTCAGCCACCCACACCGTCCCGATCAAATCGGCCTACGGTGTCCGGCCTTATGCCTGCTGATATCTCGCATCTACATCTCTCCGTCTTCTTCACCTCGGTGGCAAAACACCCGGTGATTCTTCGCCTTCGACTTACCCTTTTGGGAACTTATTCGAACCCTCGAAACAACAGCTCCTGCATTGACAGCGGCCTACGGATCAGACCCTATAGCTTTGCGTCCTTACCTTTCGATAAGTTTGCCAATATTCAATTCATCTTATGGTCTTATTATATCAGAGAAACAGTTAAAGTCAATACCAAATATCACATTTCAGGCCATATATGACACTTTTGTAACTTTTGCATAGTTTTAAGGCTGATTTTCAAGGTGATTTCTTCGGATTATTGTTATATATGCACATATATGTGACTTTACTTACACAGATATCTGTCCCTGAATATTCCATGAACGAAGAATCTCTGCTTCTGGGCGCCGCTCCCGGAACATGTAACGAGTGTGATCGACGGCTCTTCCTCATTCGGCTTAGCTTCGCATTCAGCCATGGACTTATCCATTGCGGTTCGTATATACTGCCTGTATTCCTTGATATTCTCTGCCGAATAATACATGCTGGTATCCTTGTTATCAATGTAATATGAATAAACCTGATATCTGTAGATACCATCCCTCATAAACATGTAGATATATGGATCGTTCTTAATAAGCGACGGGTTCTTACGAAGCTTCCTAAGGTTTCCGAACATGGATCCGTTCTTCATCGCATGTCCGTACAGGAAAGTATTGAACATGGTAAGATCATCCTTATCCTGGCAATCCATAAAGATACATCCTGCAAAATTAGGCTGTCCTTCGAAGGTATTATGGAGATA
This sequence comes from Lachnospiraceae bacterium, assembly GCA_024690425.1. Next base: position 15,223 of record JAILCT010000189.1, read on the forward strand.
ATATTCATTATCACTTCCCTGCACCACCGGATAGTTGATTCCGACAGATCCAACATACAGCCATCCTATATAATCCCGGTTCTTCTTTTTTAGTCCAGCATAATCTATCTCCATATCCGGAAAGTCATCCCTGTTGGGATTATTCTTAAATTCCCTGACCTCCTCCTTTTCCTCTTCAGGAAGCGGGATATCCTCTGTATTTGCGGAATTAGTATATTCTTCAAGGGCAGAATACTCTGCTTCTGCCTTCATATATTCAGATGTAGTCTTAATGATCAATATAAGGCTTGTTATCACTCCTGCCGATGCCAAAGCTATTATCAGCCATTTAATCCTGCTATTCATAAAAAGCTCCTGAATAATGAAAATTTATAAAAGCCGGCCGGATCATATCACCGGCCGGCTTCTATTATTTTATTTTACTGCTGCTTACTTTTCAAGTGCCTTTTTCTTTCTGCCCACAAGCATCCATATTATCGTGCCTATGCATGCTACCA
>JAILCT010000212.1 GCA_024690425.1 Lachnospiraceae bacterium
ATAATCAGTCATCTTATTAACCTGTTCCTGATCTATACTCCCATCATCTCTAAGTGGAAGTCTCATTGTTCCGAATGCTAATCTCGATATTTCTTCTCCACATGTTTTTGAGTACTGCATCGTCGCCCTCCTTTTCATCCATGCTGCTTTTTCCGTAAGCTTTTTATCCCTATAAGTTTGTTGTTTCTGATAATAATCCCAGCATGTTCATAAATCCCATATCTTCATTATCAGGATCCACATTATATATTGCTATATGTTCTCTGTCCTCACACCTGTTTACAAATGAGGGATATAAGAATCCCCATGCAGGCTCTCCCGCCTCATAATCCCCTGTTACAGGGCATATTGCACAGATAATAAACTCATACACTGTTTCCGAGCCTTCGAGCCATTCCTTGTCCTTTCCTTTTACCGGAACATCATAAGCACCGTGAAACAGATATATGCCATAGTCACCCTCAGCTGAATAGCTGTCTCCGATGAGTTCGTAGAAGGTCTCAAGAAGAGCATCGTTTTTTAGGGAACAGCTCTTGACCGCATACAGGAGCTTTGCCATTTCCTTCGACTTTGTGTTGTTTGCCGGAAAAGTATATGATTTAAGCTGTACCTTGGTCTCGGAGAACGGGATGGTTTTGGCGATCCTTAAATTATCAGCTTTATCCTTGTCCGAAAGCTTAAGAAAATGGATATTAAAGGAGCCATCCTCGATACCGTCTTCATCCCTGTAACTGCCCGCAATACGGTCAAAACAGGTCCTTGCAGGTGTCATCCGCCGCGTAAGCTCCAGCATATCTTCTCTTGAAAGCATACCCCTGTTACTCAAAATGATCTTCTTCCTTTGTCTTACTTCTCAACCACTATATAAGCAGCTTGTATTCCTTGATTTTGAGTATAACACATTCAGGCCGGTATGTCCTATTGACCGGCTGCAAATGTGACTGCCTTTAAGATATGGGATCATTGTGTTAAAATCTGTTATAGGCATTAAATGAATTAAGGAGTTTTGGGGATATGTGTACGCACTTTTACCTGCAATACCAGTCGCAGGAATTAAAAGATATAATACAGGAAGCACTCGATTCAAGGCTAGCCAACCGTCTTGTACACGAAAGAGCAAAGCCCGTTAAGACCTATGGGGAGATAAGGCCTACTGATGTAGTTCCGGTGATCGCTCCAAACAGCAGAGGGACCAAGGCTGTTTTCCCGATGCAGTGGGGATTTCATCTGCCGGGGAGCGATAAACCGCTTGTGAATGCCAGATGTGAGACCGCCGCTGCAAAACCTGCTTTTAAGGACGCCTGGCATTCCCACCGCTGTATAATACCTGCATCTTTTTACTATGAGTGGGAACATTTTAAAAGTCCCGATGGCAAGGTAAAGACCGGGGATAAGTATATCATCCAGCCGATGGGATCGATGGTCACCTGGCTGTGCGGACTTTACCGCATAGAGGATATGTTTCCTGTGTTTACGGTGCTTACAAGAAAACCGTCAGAAGAGCTTAGCAGAATACACGACAGGATGCCGCTTATCCTGCCTGAAGATAAGATCGATGAATGGATCAGCCCTGATTCAAAACCCGAGGATCTCCTTTCGTATGCACTGACAGATATGATAATGGAAAAAGCAACAGAAAACGATTAAAAAGATGAGCCCAACATCAATCTTCGCCTACAAGATGCACTACACGGTATCCGTGACCTGTTGCCGGCAGAAATTTCTCTATCACATCCCTCGTCTTCATCTTAAGGCTTGACGTACATACACAAGGGTGGCAGCCAATTTCATCACCATTAAGCACATCCTCGTCTATCAAAAGCTGGACATCATGACCACTATCATTCATAAGCCCCATGATGCTTACCGCTCCCGGTTCGATATCAAGATATTTCAGCATATCCTCAGGATCTGCAAATGAAAGTCTTGCCGAATTGATCTGAGATGAAAGTTCTTTGGTCTTGAATTTCTTATCACCCGGCATCATAAGCAGATAGAAGTTTGTTTTCTGTCTGTTGCATAGGAAAAGGTTCTTGCAGATCAACACACCCAATACAGCATCTATCTCATTGCAGGCTTCCATATTATTCGCAGGCTCGTGGTCTGTCCGCTTGTATTCGATCCCAAGATCGTCAAGAAAATCATATGTCCTGACCTCTCTCGATAACCTTCCCGCAGCGTTCTCGGGTCTTCCTTCAAAAAGTTCCATGATCATAATGCTCCTTATCTCATATTTACTGTTTGTAATTACAACCATTTCATTGCCTGTAGTAATAAAATAGTATGTCGTCCAGGGCTGTTGATATCTTGCCATGATCTTTTCAAAACTTTCAACCGCTGGGCTTGTATCATAGTCTTGATACTTTTCCAACAGGTCTGAAAAGGCTTTAATCTGCATCTTCCATACGGTCAGCCTAAAATAAGCTATTTGAGCAGGAAAACCATATAGTATGGCAACGCCAGTTTTTCGCCCACCTGTCCTACATTATTTGAACTCAATTTGATACACCTGTTTACTCCATACTGGTCTTTGTTTTTCAAAACAGTATTGGCTGATTTGGCATTTCCGTTTGTCGCTTTTACTTCAACGAGCGTAACTTCTGCGTCTATGGGTGTTATAAAATCTATTTCCAATCCACTGTCTTTATGAAAATAGAATAATGACCTTCCGCTTTTTGAAAAAGCATCCGCAATGATGTTTTCATAAACAGCACCTTTATACATCCCAAGATCACCACTTAGTATCCTGCCC
>JAILCT010000223.1 GCA_024690425.1 Lachnospiraceae bacterium
AAAAGATGGCTCTACGGACGAGATAGTGTAACTCCTTAAATATTTAATAAGTACTGTATCTTTGATGAGATCCTTGGACTTGAACAACATCAGAGGATATGGGGATGCGGGTATATGACAGGCTCTCTGTTGTAAGATACAACAAAGAGTATATCTTTCCTGCTTTGGAAGAAGCCGGAAAGATATACGCGAAGACACTTGAAACCGGATTTGAAGAGTTCTCAAAGATGGAAGCAGATCAGGATACATATGTATCTCTTAAGCATTCGATCAATGCTTCCAGGAAGGGAGAGTATGTATTCCACTATAATGCACCTGTTTTCATAGTGGTTGCAAACAAGAAGGGTTACGGGAATGCAATGGCCGACAGTGCCTGCGCATTGGAAAACATGATGATAGCCGCAAATGCGCTTGACCTTGGGTCATGCTGGATAAACCAGCTTCACTGGCTGGATGAAAATGAGGCGATAAGGACATTCATGAGACCTTATGGGCTTGAAGATAATGAGACCATTACAGGGGGACTGATACTGGGCTATGCAGATACCGGCCTTCCTAACAGGACTCCGCTTGACAGGACAGGAAATCCTGTAACATGGGTTGAGTAAAGGATGAGTATGGGACGTTTAGACGAGAAGATCGCGATAGTAACCGGTGCCAATTCCGGTATGGGTATAGAATGGCAATTTACGCAGTTTCAGATCTGCATGGGCAGTACAGGACCTTTGAAAAAGGGTTAAGATCGATAGGGTTTTCAGACTCGGATATGCTCTATGTCATCGGAGATGCGATAGACCGCGGCCCTGACGGCATCAGAATACTCGAATATATAAAGAAACATGAAAACATGGATCTTATACTCGGAAACCACGAGTTTTTGATGCTGAATTCTGTCCCTATGGACGGGGGCCCGGGCTGTGACGGTATAGATGCTGATCTTTGGCTGTTCTTTAACGGCGGTATAACCACCTTTGAGAAATACGGTAACATTGGAAAAAGCCGAAAAAAAGAGCTTATGGAATGGCTAAGCAGTCGGAAAGTGATCAAGATCCTGGATATAAACGGTAAGAAAATCTGCCTGACGCATTCATTCTACCTGCCGGAGTGTGAGAATCGTAGATATAATGAGCTTACATATGAACAGGTAAACGAAATAGTCTGGAATTCCATATATAGGGACGGGGATGACAGCCATGCAGAAGACATATATGATAGGTATGACTATACTTTCGTGACCGGTCATGTGCCTGTACAGAAAATATACATGTTCTATGAAGGTGATGAGGACTTTAACAGGCTTGAAATGCATAAGCATGGGAACCTTCTCTGTATAGACGGAGGGTGTGCGATGGGTCTTGGAAGCGGGGTTAACTGCGGAGCTATCTTTATAAGACTTGATGATCTTAAGGAATTTCCTGTTCCTATCGCATAAAACCATATATAGTCTGTGACTTTTTTAGTCACAACAATAGGTTGTATTTTTGTAAAAAAAATCCGAGTGGAAATAGTAAGAAAATACTAGCCGATTTGTGCTGACCAATATAGTCAATATAAGATAAATGCAATATTTTGTAGTTAAGGAGGAATGAAATGAACCCACAATCAATGATGCAGTTCATGGGCGCACTGAACACATTCAGAACAAACCATCCCAAGTTCGCCGGTTTCATAGGGATGGTCATGAAATCAGGCATACCGGAAGGAAGTGTTATTGAAATAACGGTCACAAAGCCCGGAGAGGAGCCCGTAACAACAAATATGAAGGTGCAACAGTCGGATATAGAGCTTATGCAGGCTCTTAAAAACATAAATCCGCAGGGTTAGGGAGATATCATGGATCATTTCTATTTTGTAAGGCACGGCGAGACCGTCTGGAATGTGGAAAACAAGATCTGTGGAGCGACTGACATAGAGCTCACACAAAAGGGCCATGAACAGGCCGAAGAAACAGGCAGGAAAATACTTGCGATGGGCATAAAAGCCGATATGATACTTACCTCACCGCTTGTAAGGGCATCTGAAACTGCCAGGCATATATCAGAGATTACAGGGATACCCATGAAGCTAGAGCAAAGGCTTATAGAGCAGAATTTTGGCAGATATGAAGCAACGCCAAGGAATGGAGTTGAGTTCCATGAGGCAAAGAAAGATATGGCCAGCAGATTTGGGACCGGGGAATCAATGCTTCATCTGGCACAAAGGATATATAATTTATTGGATGAGATAAAAGCCGGAGACAAGATATATATCCTGGTAGCACACAACGGGATAGCAAGGATCGTAGAATCATATTTCAGGGAAATGGACAATGAGGAATTCGTATCGTTTGGGATAAAGAACTGTGAAGTTAAGAGATATGATTTTAATGATAATGTAAAGAGTTAAAGGAGGAAACGAGGATGCAGTTAGCAAAACTACAAAAAGACATGATGAAGGCAATGAAGGCTCATGACAAGGCAAGAAAGGAGTCCATATCCGTACTGTACTCGGCAGCAAAGAAGCTGGGTATAGATAACGGATGCCGTGATAATGTACCTGAGGAAATGGTGGATCAGGCTATCCTTAAGGAAGTAAAGAGCGTGAAAGAACAGATAGAGACCTGCCCGGCCGAGCGGACGGAACTTTTGGAAGAGTATAAGGCGCGTCTGGCAGTTTTTGAGGAATATGCGCCAAAGATGCTTAGTGCGGATGAAGTAGAAAACCTTCTTAAAGAAAAGTTTGCCGAAGTTATCTCTTCGAAGAATAAGGGAGTGATCATGAAGACCGTTATGCCGGAACTTAAAGGAAAGGCAGACGGAAAGATCATATCAGAGGTAGTTGCAAAGCTGTGTAGTTAAGACGGAACGGAGAAAATGATGATCAAAAGAGTGAGCATTATAGGCCTTGGCGCGCTGGGAATGATGTATGGGAAGAACTTAACGGAAGTGTTAGGGTATGAAAATGTAACTTTTATCATGAACCGCGAAAGGTATGAGAGGAATAAAGACAGAAAATATGTCTGCAACGGTGAGGAATACAGGTTTCATATGGTGCCTGTTGATGAAGCGGTTCCGACTGATCTTGTTATTGTTGCAGTGAAATATCCGGGGCTTTTAGGTGCACTTGATGACATGGCATCAAGCATTGGTGATAACACTATCATAATGTCTGTTATGAACGGCATATCAAGTGAAAAAATCCTTGCAGAGCGGTTCGGAGCAGAAAAGCTCATATATACTGTAGCCCAGGGTATGGATGCAGGAAAGTTTGGTGATAAGTTAACCTTTACCAAGATGGGTGAACTGTATATAGGCCTTGGTCAGGGTGGCAGGCAGAAAAGCATTGATGATGTTAAGGATGTTCTAAAACGTGCTGACCTTAAATTCATTGAGGAAGATGACATCATGCACCGCATCTGGGCCAAGTTCATGCTAAATGTAGGCGCAAACCAGACTGCAATGGTGTATGGGACTACTTATGGTGGTCTTGTCTCGGAAGGGGAGCCCAATTATATATTTGTATCAGCCATGCGGGAAGTCATCGCGGTTGCAAGAGAAGAGGGAATAATCTTAACAGAAGATGAACTTAGCATGTATGTTAGGTTAACGGGGACTTTGGATCCTAAGCTTATGCCCTCAATGGCACAGGACCGTGTCAATAAGAAGCCAAGCGAGGTAGATGCATTTTCAGGAGCCCTCATAGAATTGGCTGAGAAACACTGCATACTTGTACCTGTGAACAGGTATTTAAACAGAAGAGCCAAAGAGATAGAGATTGAGTATATCCATTAGGAGGATGAGCATGTTATACACTGTAAAGAACGAAGAGCTCATATGCGAGATCGAAACACACGGAGCAGAGCTTAAGAGCATAAAAGACAAGAAAACAGGACGGGAATACTTATGGAATGCAGATCCCATGTACTGGAACAGGACATCACCGGTGCTTTTCCCCTTTGTCGGAGCTGTTAAGGACAAGAAATACAATCATAACGGTAAGACATATAATATCGGGCAGCATGGGTTTGCCAGGGATATGGAATTTGCTGTAAAGAACAGCAGTGAAAACGAGATGTGGTTTGAACTCAGGGAATCAGAAGAGACCATAGCAAGATATCCCTTTAAATTCCACCTGAATATTGGTTACAAGCTTGAAGGAAGGACAATTACCGTTCTTTGGAGAGTAAAGAATACAAATGACGGAGCTTTGTACTTTTCGATCGGGGCTCATCCGGGATTCATGCTCCCGGAAGGCGATAAAACATACTTCAGGCTTTTTGATGGCAACGGAATGCCTGTTAAGTCAATAAAGAACAGGATATTCGGAGAAGGCGGCTGCGTGACAGATAAGATACAGGTTATTGATACTTCGGATGGAAAACTCCCGATCACAGAGCATCTGTTTGACGGTGATGCACTGGTGTTAGAGGATAACCAGCTTGGCCTGGTTGAGATAATATCTGAAAAGTCAGATAAGCCCATGGTATCTGTCATGTTCACATCACCGCTGGTAGGACTGTGGTCACCGCCTCATAAGAATGCTCCGTTTGTTTGTATAGAACCGTGGTACGGACGCTGCGATAAAGAAAGTTTTGACGGAGAGCTTTCAGAGCGGGAATACGAACAGAAACTGTGTGCGGAAGAAGAGTTCAATGTATCGTATAAAATAAGTATATAAGCGGAGGTATTAGGAGTGCCGGATGTAGTAAAACGGGGCTATATGCCTTCCGATGATAAGGAATTCATAGATCAGATAGAAAAACTGAGAGAAGCAGGAGAGGAACTGTATTATCTTATCAATCGTGGTTATCAGATAAAACCTGCATCCACCTTTGTGGGAAATCATCATCTGCTTTCAGAAAGGCAGAGACTGGCACTTGTAAGGAGTATTTCTCCCAAAGGCAGTATTGAGGAACGTGTCGCAAAAGAAGTCCATGAACTAAAGGATTCTGTAGTATATATAGATACATTCAATACTGTTATAACATTGGAGATCGCCTTTTCCGGATCGACCCTGCTTTACTGCATGGACGGTACCATAAGGGATCTGGCAGGATTAAGGGGAACTTACAGGATCATCGATAAGACCGACTTGGCCGTGGAGTCTATAAGAAAGGTTCTGGAGGCCGAAGGTGTAAAGGAAGCTCATTTTCTGATCGATGCACCCATATCCAATTCCGGCAGGTTAAGCAGCAAGATAGAGGATATGTTTGAAGGATCAAGCGTAAAGGCAGAGTGTGGGGTCATTTATGATGTTGATAAGAGCCTGTATGACAAGGAAAATGTCATAACCTCAGATGCGATAATACTTGATAACTGCAGATCGTGGTACAATCTGACCGGTAAAGCTATTCAGACGGAAATCGGGAAATATCCGTTTGTAAGGATCCTTTAAATATATTCCCGTAACTCTTCCCTCAAAAAGTCCATCTGTTCTCTTAATGGTGACATTAAATGTATGTTCATCAGCCTGTTCAGATATCCCTGCTCTTTGACTATACCCCGGCTCTCTTCAAAGACAAGTTCAAATGCCAGACAGCATTGAGAAAGCAATGATTCAAAAGGAGTAGTAGTAAACGTTCGAGGAACACATCTGTGCTCTTTTATGCAATTCATTACAAGATCCCTTGCTGGTTCAGGGCTTGCGAGTATTGCTCTGGCACGTCCATTAAATGGCGGTTCACAGATCACACGGAAAATATCACATTTGTCTGCATCGCGAAGGATATTAGTAAAAGCAAGAGTATTCTCATCAAGATCTTCGGGAACTTTGAGTTTATTATGAAACCGTATAGCTGCCTCGATAAGTGGAAATACCTCTTGTTCATCTATGAACTCATATATCAGACCATTGGAGAAGAGAATATCGGCACCAAGGTCTGCATGGTCAATCGAGTCCTTATCTACGAAGGTATTATATCGTTTGAGCTGTTCAAAACGTCCTATATCATGCAGAAGCCCTAACAGCCAGGCTAATTCGATATCAGATGCATTTTCTGTGAGGCTTTTGGATATACGTTCACAGAATTGTGCCACACGGTAGGTATGGTCTATCTTAAGCCGGATATTAATATTTTCGATATTATACTTTTCAACATATGCCTTAAAAGCCGTTTTTGCTCTGATTCTATCCATAGTGTTCAATCTCTTTTGTGGGATGATAACATTTACATCGTGTTACGCTTAAAGGTGATGATGAAGCCCGCAAGCAAGGCAAAGATCATAATACCCATGCATGCAAGGCATATCCAGGCATATTTTTTGCGCCTCTTAATATCTTTTCTATCTGTGATGAAGACCGCGATCCAGCCGATCACAGAATAGAGCATCAGAAAGCATATGCAGGTATAGAATACAGGGAATACTTTAGTTATCATGTCCATAGATGTATTGTATCATACCCGACATAGAAACTCATCGCTATCCTAAGCCTGCAGGAAAAGACATGCTGATATTGGGGATAACGTATGGTAGAATTACAGTATCAGATTAGA
>JAILCT010000261.1 GCA_024690425.1 Lachnospiraceae bacterium
GGACAATCAGACAGACAAGACTTCGTTATCTCCTGAAAATGTTAAAAAGCTTAACGACCTGATGAAGGGAATGCGTTACGGGACAGTGACCATCATAGTTCAGGACGGCAAGATCATCCAGATAGACAAGACGGAGAAACACAGGTTATAAAACGCAATACGGATATGACTGACCGGTAAACCGGAGGTTGCAGAAAGAGGGTTTCATTAGCCCGTATCTGTAGCCTCCAGTTTATTTATACGAAAGATCGCGCAACTGTTCTTAAATAATTTACATACCGTTGGAAAACAGATATGGAGAGAGGAAGAAATGAGTGAGCAGACAGGATCGGATAAGCTGATCGATTTTAAGGAAGTAAGCGTAAGCTTCAGACAGAAGAAAAAAAGGATCGAAGCCGTGAGGGATGTTACCTTCTCGGTACGGGAAGGAGAGATCTTAGGCATAATCGGATCATCGGGAGCAGGAAAGAGTACATTACTTAGGACAATTAACAGGCTTCAGGCAGTAAGCGAAGGAGAAGTCACAGTCGAGGGTAAGAGCATAGGGGCCCTGAATTCCAGAGAACTTCGCGAACTCAGGAGCAATATCGGAATGATATTCCAGCACTTCAACCTCATAGGAAGCAAGAATGTTTATTCGAATATCGAATTCGTTCTTCTTGAAAACGGAAAGTCAAAGGAAGAGGCGGGAAAGAGGATCGATGAGCTTCTTAAATACGTGGGGATAGAGGATAAGAAACATGCATACCCGGCCCAGTTATCAGGAGGTCAGAAGCAGAGGGTTGCGATTGCAAGAGCCCTTGCAAACAATGCGAAGATCCTCCTGTGCGATGAGCCTACTTCGGCGCTGGATACGGAGACAACGGAGGCGGTCCTTAACCTCCTTAAGCAGATAAACAGAGAACTTAATATCACGATAGTCCTTATAACCCATGAACTTGATGTCGTGAAGGAGATATGCGACAGGGTGGTGGTCATGGATGAAGGCAGGGTCGTTGAGATAGGTGATGTATATGAAGTGTTCACAAGACCCGAAAGCGAATTCACGAAAACGCTTATCAGGAAGGAGAACAAATTCGTGATACCCGGCAACGTTCTGGAAAATGCGCAGGGCAAGATCATAAGGATTGATTACTTTGATGAGAATGCCGAGCGGGCCCTCATAGCGGAAGCCATAGAGGAGTTCGGAGTTAGGATAAACATCCTGCACGGACGTATAGAATTCATCAAGAAGAAACCCGTGGGAGTATTGTACATAAGCGTTAACGGCGAGCCGGTGCAAACAAGGGATGCACTTAAGTATATCAAGGAAAATTCCGGGAGGATGGAGGTAATAAGGGATGCTTGAGAGCTTTATAGAAATAGAAGACAAACTTATTAAGGCATTGCAGGAAACAGCCTTTATGACGATCACATCGCTTGTGATAGCAGTGATACTGGGTATAGGACTGGGGCTTATCCTCTTCATAACATCGGAGCCGCTCCTGTCCAAGAACACACCGGTGTATGAGGTAATAGGATTTGTCGCAAATACGATAAGTTCGATACCTTTTCTGATACTCATGATATTCTTCCTTCCAATTTCGGCAGCGGTGGTAGGGACCAAGATCGGTTCCAAGGCTGTACTGGTACCGCTTACGGTCGCCGCTGCCGCCTTCTTCGGAAGGCTTGCGGAAGCATCGTTTTCGGATGTTGACAAGGGAGTACTGGAAGCGGTCATCTCATCGGGAGCCAGGAAAAGTCACGTGATCTTCAAGATAGTCCTTCCGGAAGCAAGGATATCACTTATAAAGAACATAACGGTAACGGCAATAACCGTACTCGGGTTTTCTGCCATGGCGGGACTCGTAGGCGGTGGCGGTATAGGTGATCTTGCCTACAGGTACGGTTACCAGAGATACAAGAAGGAAGTGATGATCATATGTATCCTTCTCCTCATCATCCTGGTCCAGCTGGTTCAGACGATAGGTGACCTTACGGTACGGGCACTCAATAAACGGGGAAGATAGACACTTAAGAGGAAGAATAATGAAAGAGATAACATGGTACGGAAGGGGCGGACAGGGAGCCTTCACGGCATCGAGGATCCTGGGTGCGGCAGCAATGATAAAGGGATACCGGGCTCTTGCCTTTCCTTCGTTCGGACCTGAACGCAGAGGCGCTCCGATAAGAGCCTTCACCCGGATATCGGGGGATGGGATCGTTGACAGGAGCGTGATCAGGAAAAGCGATTACATCATCGTACTTGATGATTCCCTCTATGATAAAGAGATGCTTAACAGCTTGAAAGAGGGTGGGCACATCCTGATCAATTCAAAACGCGATCCCGGATCATTCGGGGATGAAAGAGTAGTCGTGAGCGATATCGCAACTCAGGCCGAAAAGATACTGAAACGTCCGATCGTTAACATAGGGATCCTGGGATTGTTAACGGGTCTTGATCCTGATATCGGTCCGGATGAGATATTCAGGGCCATCGAGGAATACATGCCGAATAAGATTGCGGATAAGAATATAAGGCTCCTTGACAGGATAATAAAGCTTAACGGAGGAGAGAGTGATGATAAAGGCCTCTCTTGAAAAGAGAAAAAAGATAACAAAGCTGTCGCAACTGCCTCAGGGCGGTTCCTGTAGGGCCGGGGTCCTTATAGAAAATAATGCGGGCTGGAGAAATAAATGTCCCGTTTTTAACCCTGATAAATGTATAGGGTGCCATCAGTGTTACCTGTACTGTCCTGATGGGGTCATAAGCAGGAAGGGCAAAAAGATAAAAATAGATTACGATTTCTGCAAGGGCTGCGGGATATGTGAAAAGATATGCAAGGTCGGAGCCATACACATGGAGGATGAGAGATGAGCGGGACAAGATTTATATCGGGAGATGAGGCTTTCGCTCAGGGCATAAGACTTGCAAGAGCCCAGGTAATATCGGCTTATCCGATAACCCCTCAGACCATAGTGGTCGAAAGACTGGCCGAAATGGTGGAAGAAGGGCTCCTTGACAGTAAGTTCATCCATGTCGAATCTGAACACTCTGCCATGATGGCAGCCATGGGAGCATCGGCCATGGGAGCAAGGGCATTCACGGCCACCTCATCGCAGGGACTTCTTTATATGGCTGAGTGCTTAAGTTATGTGGCCGGCGGACGTTTTCCCATAGTGATGATGAATGCGAACAGGGCGACTGCCCTCCCGTGGAGTATATACGGCGACCACAGGGATTCGCTTTCGCTTCTTGACAGCGGATGGATACAGATATATGTGGAGGATGCGCAGGAGGCCCTTGATATGGCCATACAGGCCTACGCCCTGGCTGAAACAGAAAAGGTAAGGCTCCCGGTCATGGTTAATCTTGACGGGTTCATCCTTACTCACACATACGAGCCTGTTGACATACCCGATCAGGAGGAGGTAGATGCTTTCCTTCCGAAACGTGATACATGGGATAAGCTTGACTTTGACAAGCCTGTCAGCATGGCGATAACGGTAGGCCCCGAACTTAACGAGGAAATCAATATCCTCCACCACAAGGCTGCACTTATGGCCCTTGAGACCATTAAAAGCGTTGATGATAAGTACAGGGAAGCCGTGGGACGGAGCTATGGCGGACCGCTTCGTACCTACAGGACTGAAGATGCCGACTATATACTGATCTCTCTTGGAAGTATAAGCGGCCTTGTACGAAATGAAGTGGATATATTAAGGGAAGAAGGGATCAGAGCCGGTGCCGTAAGCATAAGGATGATGCGTCCTTTCCCGAAGGACGAACTGGTAAGGGTTCTTAAGAAGGCAAAGTCAGTCGGAGTCATAGATAAGGATATATCTTTTGGTTACGAGGGAACGGTCTTTACCAATGTTAACTCAGCCCTTCTGCAGGGCAGGTGCTATATACCGGCATATGATTTTGTCGGAGGTATAGGCGGAAGGGACATTTCCGCACAGGATATAGAGGAGTGCTATAAGGATATGATGAGCGGGAGATTGCAGGGATCCGTTAAGTTCATCGGATCGGAGGTTAAGGATGATCAGGGATGATGAATTCTTCTACGGGCACAAGGCCTGCGGGGGATGCGGAGGAAGCCTGGCGGTAAGGATCGCGCTTAAGGTCCTGGGTGGGAGAACGCTTCTTACCCTGCCTGCAGGATGCATGTCGGCCGTAAGCTTCAACTACCCGCAGATGAGTTACGCCAACAATGCCATCATATCGGCCTTTGCCGGGACGGGTGCTGTCATGAGCGGCCTTAAGGCGGGAGCGGAGGCTATGGGACTTAAGGATTATCACGTGCTCGGGATTGCCGGTGACGGCGGCACGGCGGATATAGGTATCCAGGCCCTCTCGGGACTTATCGACAGGAATGATGAAGGGATATACATATGCTACGACAATGAGGCCTACATGAACACAGGCATACAGAAGAGCGGGCTTACTCCCTTCGGCGCAACGACGACTACCACACCTGCGGTCCCGGGCGGTAAAGGGAACATTAAACCCAAGAAGAACCTTTTTGAGATAGTTGCGGCCCACGGGATAGCCTATGCGGCAACAGCGAGCGTGGGATATATTGAAGACTTTGCAGACAAAGTCAGACGGGCTTCGGAAGTTAAGGGAACATCCTTCATCCATGTCCTGGCCCCCTGTCCAACGGGATGGGGGATAGACACGAGCGAAACGATAGAAGTGGCAAGGGAAGTTGTGGATACGGGGCTGTGGTATCTGGCAGAGTACTATGACGGAGAATACCACCTTAACAGAAGGCCCAGGGAATTTAAGGACGTAGGACACTACATAAGAAGACAGGGACGGTTCAAACATCTTAATGATGAGGACATAAATGAAATAATACGGTCAAGGGATAAGACCTGGGACCGTATAGCCGGGTTTAAGACTTCCCGGTAGAAAATTATTAAGACCCTTAAAGGGAAAAGGAGGAGAATTATGAAGAAAAGAACAGTAAAGAGGATTCTGACAGGAGCGATCGCAGGTGTGACTTTGCTTGCAATGACAGGATGCGGATCGAGCGCATCAAACGGTGCGCAGGCACAGGCAGGAGAGGTCCTTGGTGAGAGGAATGAGACTGATGAGACAGCAGCGGAAGATACCGCGGCGGAAGCGGATGATGCCAAGGCAGCAGGCACGGAAGCAGCACCCGAAGAAAGTAAGAAGATTACGGTCGGTGTGTGCGCAGGCCCTTACGGAGACATGTTTGAGGATTGCATCACACCCTCTCTTGAGGAACTGGGATATGAGGTGGAGATAATCGAGATCTCAGATATCGTAACACCCAATACGGCGGTTGATGAAGGCGAGATTACCCTTAATGTATTCCAGCATTCGATCTACCTTAACAACTTCAACAAGGAGCACGGAACACACTTAACATACGTTACGGAGATCCCTACGGCAGGTATGGGAACCTTCTCGGACAAGTATAAGACACTGGATGAGCTTCCGGACGGTGCTACCATCGCGATCCCCAATGATGTCACCAATACGGCAAGGGCCCTTCGTGTGCTGGCACAGACAGGCCTTATCGAGCTTGACCAGTCAGTAGAGCAGGCAACCGTTACCGTGGATGATGTTACAAACAACCCCAAGGGTTTCGTATTCGAAGAGTTAAATCCCGAGGTCCTTCCCAATATCTTAGACAGTGTTGATGCTGCCATCATAAACGGATACTTTGCAATTGCAGCAGGCCTTGACTTATCAACAGACCTTTATAACGAGAAGGTTACTGACGGTTATATCAATGTCATCGCAGTAAGGGAGGCAGATGCCGATTCAGAGCTTACCAAGACCATTGACAAGATCGTTCACTCGGATGCCTTCAGGACAGCCATCGAGGATGAGAGCAAGCAGTATAAGTCATTTACCAAGCCTGAGGGATATGATCAGCCGAGTAAGTTCGAGT
>JAILCT010000262.1 GCA_024690425.1 Lachnospiraceae bacterium
AGGCGTTTCGCTCATCAAAGTGTCAGCTTTGCTAGGTCATGAGAGCGTTAACACAACTTTTGAGTACTATACCGAGATGATGGATGAGAATGAAAGAGTAATTACCTTTATGAATGACACCTTTCCGCTATTTGATGTTTAGTACAGGAGGTATTTGCTATGAAATTTGATAGCAATCTACAGAACTATGTTGACTGGAAGGTAACATCAGTCACCCGTATCAAGGAAAAGTATGGATACAGGGTTATGCTTATATATAATGATGGACAAACCAAGATACAGCAGAAATCAGGCTTTCCTACGCAAAAAAAAGCACAGGAGGACAGAGATAATACTGTAGCATCATTAGTTAACGGTAATTACGTTGTATATGCAAATGTAAGATTAGAAGACTTTCTTGAATTTTGGCTTGAGAATGATTTAGGTACAAGATCTGATAGTTACAATACCATGCTCAACTTTGGGGGTATAATCAGAAACCATATAGTTCCAGTGATTGGTCGGAAGAAGATGTCCGACATTACAAGAGCAGATATACAAAATCTGTACAACGATATAGCGGCTATATATCGCTCCACCGCAAAATCTGTAAAGACAATAATAAATATATCCATGCGCTATGCAATAAGCAAGAAAATCATAGCGGTCAATCCTGCTGAAGGCGTAGATCTTCCTAAACTTAAAAACGGGAATGCAGCAGGATATCACAAAAGGTTTATAAATACAGAAAAGACACTTAACCTTGATCAAATACTGCTGTTGATCGAAAAGAGCAAGGGAACCCCAATATATATGCAAGTGCTCTTTAACGTGCTCATGGGACTTAGACGCTCTGAAATAATAGCTGTTAAGTATGATGATATAGATTATATTAACCGGACACTAAAGATCAAACGACAACTTGGGAAGGTAAAGGGCAGTAAAAAGAGTGACTACGCCCCTAAAACGTTGACAAAGCAGGAAATCAAACCGAAGACAGAATCCGGTATAAGGGATGTTCCGATACCAGACTATGTATTTGAGGCAATCCAAAAGGAAAGAGCCAGATATGAGAAAAATAGGCGGAGGAGACCAAGGGAGTTCCAGGATCTGGGGTATATATGCTGTTCCACATATGGCCGACCACGGAGTAAAGACTTTCACTGGAAGTATTATAAGAAACTGTTATCAGATAATGGTCTGCCGGATATACGCTGGCATGATCTGAGGGCAACCTTTTGTACACTATTGTTAAAGAATGACATTAATCCTAAAGCGGTTGCTAAGCTTATGGGGCATTCTAAAGAGATTGTAACCTTGGATGTCTATGCTGACAAACGTAGGATTATTACAGATGGTATATCGGAAATGGAAGCATTTATGGAAGAAGTGCTTCCAAAAGAAAAGCTACAACAGGAATTTGCGGATGAGATAAGAGGTATTGTAGTCGATATTTCCGAGTATATTGCATAAACGATATGGGTTTTGCAATGTATAGATATGTTATGTACTTTTGAGCTATGATATGGTATATATACAGGGACGGGTTTGGTATGAAACATGCCGATCCGTCCTTGTAGTTTATATAGTTTTTTGTAGTCCGGAAAACTATTTTTGTGACCTTCATTCGTATTTTGGAGTTTTTTCGCAAAAATAGAAGACGCGGATTTCTGTAGAATACGAATTTTCGGGCGAATAGACGAACTTTTTTATTATAGGTTTTGAGATGGAAAAAACAGAGAATTTGTTCAAATTGCACAGTGAGTACCAACCAACGGGCGATCAGCCCAAGGCTATAAAGGAGCTTGTCGATGGGTTCCGTGAAGGCAATCAGTTTCAGACTTTGGTTGGGGTTACGGGGTCGGGTAAGACCTTTACGATGGCCAATGTCATTGCGGCCTTAAATAAGCCCACTTTGGTAATATCGCACAATAAGACCCTCGCTGGCCAATTGTACGGAGAATTTAAAGAGTTCTTCCCCGAGAACGCGGTGGAGTACTTTGTATCCTACTATGATTATTACCAGCCCGAGGCTTATGTACCTTCGACCGATACCTATATCGAGAAGGACTCCTCTGTAAATGATGAGATAGATAAGTTAAGGTTGTCGGCTACTGCTTCTCTTACAGAGCGCAGGGATGTTATCGTTGTAGCTTCGGTATCCTGCATTTACGGTATAGGTTCACCGTCCGATTACATGAACATGATAATCTCTCTTCGCCCCGGAATGCGTAAGGATCGGGACGAGGTCATCCGTGAGCTTATAAGCATCAGTTACGAAAGAAATCACATGGATTTCGGCCGCGGCAAGTTCAGGGTAAACGGTGACATAATCGAAGTTTTCCCTGCGTGGGAATCAGACCGCGCGGTAAGGATAGAATTCTTCGGAGATGAGATCGACCGTATTGTGGAAATAGACCCATTAACGGGACAGATCAAGGCAACTATGAGTCACTTCGCAGTGTTTCCCGCATCTCATTATGTTATTCCACGGGAGAAGGTTGAGACGGCATGTGCCACGATCGAGACAGAACTTGAGGAAAGGGTTAAGTACTTTGAGAAGGAGGGGCGCCTGCTTGAAGCGCAGCGCATATCGGAACGCACCAGATATGATATCGAGATGCTGCGCGAGACAGGCTTCTGCTCAGGCATAGAGAATTACTCAAGACATTTGTACGGTGGACTGCCGGGCCAGGAACCTTACACGCTTATGAACTACTTCCCGGATGATTATCTTATCATAGTGGATGAGTCCCATATAACAATACCTCAGATAAGGGGTATGTATGCGGGAGACCAGTCAAGGAAGACCACGCTGGTTGACTTTGGCTTCAGGCTTCCTTCCGCCAAGGATAACAGACCCTTGAACTTTGAGGAGTTTGAGGGTAAAATAGACCAGATGATGTTCGTTTCGGCCACCCCATCGGATTATGAGGCGGACCATGAACTCCTGCGTACCGAGCAGGTGATAAGACCGACAGGACTTCTTGATCCAGAGATTAGCGTTCGGCCCATTGAAGGTCAGATAGATGATCTTATCTCCGAGATTAAAAAGGAGACAGGGAATCATAATAAGGTCCTTGTGACGACTCTTACAAAGAGGATGGCGGAAGACCTGACAGATTATCTTAAGGAAGTGGGTATTAGGGTCAAGTATCTGCACTCGGATGTGGATACTCTCGAGAGGGCACAGATAATCAGGGATATGCGTCTTGATGTCTTCGACGTACTGGTCGGTATCAACCTATTAAGAGAGGGACTTGATATTCCCGAAATATCACTTGTGGCTATCCTTGATGCGGATAAGGAAGGTTTTCTTCGCTCGGAAACATCGCTTATCCAGACAATAGGCCGTGCGGCCAGGAATGCGGAAGGCCATGTTATCATGTATGCAGATATGATGACGGATTCCATGAAGCATGCCATCGATGAGACGAACAGGCGCCGCAAGATACAGAGCGAATATAACGAAGAGCATGGGATAACACCGCAGACCATCAAGAAGGCGGTAAGGGATCTTATTTCAATCTCCAGGGAGATCGCAAAAGAGGAGATGCGCTTTGAGAAGGATCCCGAGTCCATGGACGATAAGGAACTCGACAAGCTTATCAAACAGGTAGAGAAGCAGATGAAGAAGGCTGCGGCGGATCTTGACTTTGAATCGGCAGCCCTGTTAAGGGATAAGATGATCGAGCTTAAGAAGCACAAAATATCATGAGGAGGGACCCAAGAAATGGGTAAGCTTTCAGTAGTGGTTCCCACATTCAATGAATCGGAGAATGTCGGAAATCTTGTAAACCAGATAGATTATGCCCTGAAGGGTATTGATTATGAGATCGTCTTTGTAGATGACAGCAATGACAATACCCCTAAGGTCATCGAAGAGGTAATGAAGGAGAATCCCAATGTCCGCATGAAACACCGTGAGGGTGAGACGGGCCTTGCTACAGCCGTTATAGAGGGATTCAGGATTGCAGTCGGTGATTACATCGCAGTCATGGATGCCGACCTTCAGCATCCACCGAAGATCCTGCGCTCAATGTATTATTGCCTTGAAACGGGAATCGATTTCTGTGTGCCTTCGCGATTTATCCCGGGTGGTTCGGATGGAGGACTTGGTCCGTACAGGAAGCTTGTATCGGGAGTAGCAAGGTATATAGGCAAGATACTTCTTCCTTGCTTACGTAAGATAAGCGATCCCACAAGCGGACTCTTTATGTTCAGAAGGGAAGTTATCAGCAATGCAGATCTCCAGCCTATCGGATGGAAGATCCTTATAGAGGTTCTTGCCATGGGAACCTACAGAACAGTGGTTGAGATACCTTATAAGTTCCAGGCACGTCCTGCCGGAGAGAGCAAGCTTACATCCAAGGTCACGATGGAGTATCTTGAGCAGGTCAAGGGACTTATGAAGAGAGGAAAGAAGCAGCAGGGAGTCAAGGTGATACGCTGGTCGGAGCAGCGGATGAAGGCTGCGGAGAAATAAAATGATTTTCAGTTCCGTCATTTTTTTGTGTTTCTTTTTACCCATAATGATACTTGTATATTATGCGCTTCCGGAGAAGCTTAAGAATATCTGGCTTCTTGTCGGAAGCCTGTTTTTCTATGCCTGGGGAGAGCCTGAGTATATCTTTATCATGCTGGCTTCGATAGTGGGGAATTACCTCTTCGGGATACTCATACACATATTTGCCTTCAGGCAGTCCGAAGAGAAGACAGGGGGACGGTTCTTTCGTCTTCTTCCGAAGATCACCCTGGCAGTGACCGTATTGTACAATCTTGGTATTCTTTTCTATTTCAAGTATTTCAACCTCTTCATGGAGACAGTGAGCCAGATATCCCACAGGGAGATGGAATGGACAAAGGTAGCGCTCCCGATAGGAATATCATTTTACACATTTCAGGGTATGTCCTATGTCATCGACGTATACAAAAGTGAAGGACAGACGGATCGGAGCGGCAACAGGGTATCGATCGTTCAGAAGAATCCTATAAACCTTGCCCTCTATATTTCAATGTTCCCACAGCTTATTGCAGGACCTATAGTCAGGTATTCGGATATTAGGGAGTCGCTTAAGAAGAGGATTACCAATGCCGATACCTTCACGAAAGGTGCCGAGAGGTTTATTGTGGGGCTTGCCAAGAAGGCGATACTTGCCAATTCAATCGGTGAAGTGGCGGATAAGATCTTCAATGCGGACCTTGAGTATATGGGTGTTCCTGTAGCCTGGCTCGGAGCCCTGTGCTATACACTTCAGATATTTTTTGATTTTTCGGGCTATTCGGATATGGCCATCGGACTTGGTAAGATATTCGGGTTTGACTTTCTTGAGAACTTCAATTATCCCTATATATCAAAGTCAATAACGGAGTTTTGGAGGAGATGGCACATTTCTCTTTCAAGCTGGTTCAGGGATTATTTATATATCCCGCTTGGCGGTAACCGCAAGGGCAACGTATATGTGAACCTGCTCATAGTATTTCTGGCGACCGGAATATGGCACGGTGCTGCGTGGAGCTTCATTATCTGGGGCCTGTGGCACGGACTGTTTATGCTCATAGAAAGGTATTTCAGGAAGAGAGACAAGGCCAATCCCTTTGACAGGGTCCCTGCAGTACTTAAGTGGATGTATGCCATGCTTGTGGCAATGCTCGGATGGGTCCTCTTCAAGCTTGAGGATGTCCCCGATACCCTTGCCTATATAGGAAAGATGTTCGGGGCAGGAGCCGGCGGCTATACGGAATTTTCCGCAAGGTTCTATCTTGACAACAAGATGATAGTCATTCTTGTGATTGCCCTGCTTGCGTGTGTTCCTTGGAAGGAAGTCCTTAAAGGACGCGCCCTGACTTTATACACAGGATTCACGGATGCGGGCCCCGGCAAGGTCACTTGCATCATCCGCCGGGTGCTGTTGATTTTGCTTTTGCTGATCAGTATGTTGTTCATTGTTAACTCTACATACAATCCATTTATATACTTCAGATTTTGATTTTTAGGTTCGGATGAAATAGTGTGACGCAGAGCGTATTAGTTAAAGAAGAAAAATGAAGACAAAAGAACCGTCCCCGTGTCTTCATATTGGAATGAATTATGAGAAAAAAACTGACTAACATAATCTTCATACTGGCGTTTCTGGCGTGTCTGATCGTACCGGCGGTATTCACAAATACCAGGGAGAATCAGATATCCACGATCGACAACAAGCTCCTCACCGAGTGGCCCGGCCTTAACTGGAAGCTTAAGACCAATACCAAGGTTGAGGAATACCTTAACGACCGTATCGGCTTCAGGGAACAGGCCATAGAGGCTTATACCGAGCTTAACGACAAGCTCTTCCATGTAATGGTCCACCCTCTCTTTATGTACGGCAAGGAGGGACAGATATTCTATAAGGATCCTACTTATATCAAGGGCTACCAGCACATGAATACGGACGAGGCGTGCCTTGATACGTTCGTGGATTTTCTTGATAAGACCGATGACTATCTTAAGGAGAAGGATATAGAGTTCCTTTATTTCCTGTGTCCCGATAAGAAGACGATATATCCGGAATACTTCCCGGACTCCATCCATGTCAATGAGAACAATCCCGGGATAATCGACTACATGAGGCAGGAACTTGATGATAAGGATGTGAGGTATATCATACCTGATGAAGAACTAAGAGCTGCCAAGGAGCACCAGGTCGTATATAACAAGCTGTATGATGCCACCCACTGGAACGAAGACGGAGCCTTTATCGGTCATGAACTGATCGACGAAAGGATACAGTCGGCATTTGATGATGTGCGCCCGCTTAAGAGGGATGATTATTTAAGGCTTACAGAGCACAGGGATACCCTGGATGTGGCCAAGTTCACCATAGATGATACGATACCTCATTATGCCCTTGTTAAGGACACAAGCTCCGACATGACGTCATATCTGCTTGATTCGATGATGTTTAACGATAATTCCTTCTACTCCCACTTCTCCAATCCGGAGGCAGGGAACAACAGGAGGCTGCTGGTCTTCTGCGACAGTTATTTCGGTAACTATCATAAGTTTTACCAGTACAGGTTTTCGGAAGTATACTTTGTGCACTGGCATAACTATAAATATCTTCAGTACTATGTCAACCTCATGTTCCCTGATATGGTCATCTTCGAGACGGCCGAAAGGTGTATAGCCGGAGAGGTGATCGGGGAAAAGGATGAGGAAGGCAACAGAATGAGCACTGTTGACTTTGGCGGGATATACTATGAACCCCCGTACCTTAAGACGGCTAAAGTCGATCCTAAGAAGGCTTCGACATCTTCCGGTATGTATGACGGGATCAACATGGATCCATCGAAGAATGTTGCCTATGTGCTTACCGAAATACGGGGTGTCGACCGAGACGGGACCACCCTGTACCTTAACGTGAACGAAGGAGATACGGCGGTCAGCATAAACGGGTATTTAGAATCACTTGACGGCAGGGAATATGATGTGTATGCGAACCTTGGCAGTGAGCAGTGGGTTGAATGCGATTATCAGTACCTGCATGAGATGTCGGAAGAATCAGGAATGAAGCAGTTCTCCGTAAACGTGCAGAGGCGGTACCTCATGGAGGAGACCATCTCGCTTGTGGCCGTGGCAGAAGATACGGGAGAAGCATATCTGCTTGATGATCTTGAAGTCAGATATAGTGAATAATGGATTGTAAATGCCCTGCCGCTGGTTTATAATCAATGTGTCGAAAGAGACATACACTTTCTTAGAGGATAGGAGGAGTAAAATGTTTAAATTCGGAGTAAAACACATTGTTGCAACAGGTATAGGAGCAGCCTTGTTCTTTGTTTTGGGAAGGTTTGTTGCGATACCGAGCGGAATCCCCGATACCAACATCTCACTTCAGTATGGTCTGCTGGCATTTATAGCTGCCGTGTTCGGACCTATAGCGGGACTGCTGGCAGGTCTTATCGGACACTTCTTTATTGATTTTTCATACGGATGGGGCGTATGGTGGAGCTGGGTAATATCCTCAGCCGTTTTCGGATGCATTGTCGGTGTGTTCGCAAGCAAGCTTAAGATTGATGAAGGTGAATTCGAGAAGTCAGGGATCATAAGGTTCAACATCGGTCAGGTGATCGCCCATATTGTTTCCTGGGCTGTCATAGCGCCTGTTCTTGATATCCTGATCTACGCTGAACCGGCCAATAAGGTATTTGTCCAGGGCATTGTAAGCGCATTTGTTAACATCGTGACCACGGCTGTTGTAGGAACACTTCTGTGCATAGCTTACGCAGCTGCCATCCCGAAGAAGGGAAGCCTTAAGGAAGAGGATTAAGTGGAAGATAACGTTCTTCTTGAATTTAATAATTTCGGTTTTCAATACAATGCACAATCCACCCCGACGTTGCACAACATAAATTTTAAGCTGCGCCGGGGTGAGCGCATTTTAATCGCAGGACCCTCAGGTTGCGGCAAGTCTACCCTGGTACACTGCATCAACGGTCTTATACCTTTTTCCTATAAGGGAGAGATGACCGGAAGCCTTAAGTTAAGGGGCCGTGAGACGAAGGAACTCAGCCTCTTTGAAATATCCAAGACCGTGGGTACGGTGCTGCAGGATTCGGATGCGCAGTTTGTCGGAATGACAGTGGCTGAAGATATCGCGTTCGCTCTTGAGAATGACTGTGTGGGAGAACCCGATCTTCATGACCGGGTTAAAGAGGCTGCCGCAATGGTGGATATCGACGGCTTTCTTACGCATGCACCGGGAGAACTGTCCGGAGGCCAGAAACAGAGGGTATCGGTTGCCGGTGTCCTGGTTGATGCCGTAGACATCCTGATATTTGACGAGCCTCTTGCTAACCTTGATCCGGCGACGGGTAAACAGGCCATCGAACTTATTGACAGGATGCAGAAGGAAACAGGTGCTGCCGTTATAATCGTTGAACACAGGCTTGAGGATGTCCTTCACCGGAGTGTGGACAGGATAGTCCTTATGTCGGAAGGATCCGTAATGGCAGATATGCCTGCCGATGAATTACTGTCCGGCTCCCTGCTTGCACAGTGCGGGATAAGGGAACCCCTCTATATTACGGCGCTCAAATATGCGGGAGTTGGGATAGTTCCCGATAAGAAACCCGCTTCGATAAGGACGATAGAGCTTGATGAAGAAGATAAGGCAGCTGTCCGCAGCTGGTACAGGAATTCGGGAGTTACATCAGAAAGCTCGCTTCCGGATGAGCTTCTAAGGATCGATAAGCTTGACTTTACCTATGATACGGGTAAGGTTCATGCGCTAAGGGACATATCCCTTGAGATAAAAAAGGGTGAGATGACGGCGATCGTCGGTACCAACGGAGCCGGAAAGTCAACACTTGCCAAGGTGATATGCGGATTTGAGAAGGAATCATCGGGAACGATATATTATAAAGGGAGCGATATCGCGGACCTTACCATCAGGGAGAGAGCCGAGAAGATCGGTTACGTGATGCAGAATCCCAACCAGATGATATCCAAGGTATTTCTGTATGATGAGGTGGCACTGGGACTGAGGAACAGGGGTGTACCCGAGAGTGAGATCGAGGACAGGGTTGAGAAGGCACTAAGAACGTGCGGCTTATGGAGAATGCGCAAGTGGCCCATTTCGGCCCTTTCCTACGGACAGAAGAAGAGAGCCACGATCGCATCGATACTTACGCTCGAACCTGAGATGATAATCCTTGATGAGCCGACCGCAGGACAGGATTACAGGCATTATACGGAAATAATGGAATTCCTTAATGAACTTAACGGAATGGGTATCACTGTCCTTATGGTAACACATGATATGCATCTCATGCTTGAATATGCTGACAGGGCCATAGTATTCTCGCATGGCAGGATAATAGCCGATGACAGGTGTTATAATATCCTTACGGATGAAGACATCATACGTGAAG
This sequence comes from Lachnospiraceae bacterium, assembly GCA_024690425.1. The sequence continues at coordinate 9,895 of JAILCT010000262.1, forward strand.
CTTCACTTAAGGAGACGTCGCTTTATGAGCTTGCGGTCAAATGCGGTATAGGAGACGGCACGGATTTTGTAAAGAACTTCATAGGCTACGAAAGAAATAACATGCGTACAGGGGAGGTGGATGTAAATGACTAACCTCTTTAACTATATCGATAGGCCATCCCCCATACACTCGCTTACCGGAGCGACCAAGTTCGTGTGCCTTATGCTGTGGAGCTTTGCGGCAATGTCAACATATGACACACGTATGCTTGTCGGAATGTCGGCCGCCAGCATCATCCTTTTTTACATAGGCAGGATACGTCTTAAGGATGTATCGTTTATGTTAGGCTTTACCCTGGTGTTTCTTGCAATCAACAGTATATGCATATATCTGTTTTCACCAAGACACGGAACCGAGATATACGGAACCTGTACATTCCTGTTTGGGATGAGCGGAAGGTATGCACTGACAGCTGAACAGTTATTCTACCATCTGAACTATGTACTTAAGTTCACGGCTACGATCCCGGTGGTCCTTCTTTTTGTGACGACGACCAATCCCAGTGAATTCGCGGCTTCCCTGAATAAGATAGGTGTGAAGTATTCGGTCGCCTATTCGGTGGCACTGGCCCTTCGATATATTCCCGATATACAGAGGCAGTATCATGAAATAAGCCAGGCCGGTCAGGCACGCGGGATCGAGATGACCAAAAAGACGACACTTATAAACAGGCTTAAGGCAGCTTCGGGAATACTGATACCCCTGATACTTACCAGCATGAACCATATAGAGGTGATATCGAATGCCATGGAACTCAGGTGCTTTGGAAAGAACAGGAAGCGGACATGGTATATGGCACGTCCCTTCAGGCTGGCTGATTATACGGCCATGATCCTGTGCGGAGCCTTAGTCGTTCTTGCATTTGGCCTTAATAAACTCAATGGGGGGAGATATTACAATCCCTTCACATAAACCCTATAGAAGTGTAACAATCACTTCTTGATATAAAGGTAATTATTTGGTATATTCTAATATGTAACTATATTATCAAAGAATGTGAGGTGTAATTATGCTTAACATTAACAAGGAAACTAACGGAACAGCTCTTAAGATAACACTTGAAGGAAGGCTGGATACAACAACCGCGCCACAGCTTGAAGAGGAGCTTAAGGGTGGACTTGACGGAATAACCGAGCTTGATTTTGAGATCAAGGATCTTCAGTATATTTCATCGGCAGGCCTTCGCGTTCTTCTCTCTGCTCAGAAGATCATGAACAAGCAGGGCGACATGGTCGTACGCGGTGCCAATGATGACATCCGTGAGATATTCGATGTTACCGGTTTTTCAGATATTTTGAAGATAGAATAGGATGGGATTATGAGGGAACTATACGTAGACAACAGCGATGTCAAGGCGTCTGAAGCTCTGGCCCTGGCTGATAAATACATAAACGAAGAGGGAATTGAAGGCAAGACGGCGATACATATGCGCCTGATAACGGAAGAAACCCTTGGAATGCTCCGGGAGATGACCGGGGACTACGAAGCACTGCTCAAGTTCGACAAGGATGATTCGGGATACCATGTTATCCTTGCGGTAAAGACTGACATGAACCTTGATAAGAAGAGGGAACTTCTGTCGGTTTCAACGACCGGTAAGAATGCAGCGGCTGTAGGATTTATGGCTAAGGTCAAGGAAGTATACGAGAGTGCCATGGCCGGTTATGACGAGACCGTCAAGCTCGCAAGGGAGTACGGCGGCTATGTCAATTACGGGTACATGGACGGAACACAGTCTATAAGCGATCCTCTTGCGTTAGGATATCTGTCCTTCTGGTCATTGTCCAACTACAGGTCGGCACTTGGCGACGCAAGGGATGACTCGGATGATGCAAGGGATGAGTGGGATGAACTTGAGAAGTCGATAGTTGCATCCATCGCCAAGGATGTGGTTGTCGGCGTGAAGAAGAATACGGTTGAGATGCGTATTACTTTGTAGGCCCTTACATTATTATCATGGCAGTAAAGATCGACGGAAGAAAATATATAAGGATTCGTGGAGCGAGTGAGCATAATCTTAAGGGGATCGACATCGATATCCCCAGGGATCAGTTAGTGGTCCTTACGGGGTTATCGGGATCCGGGAAGTCATCACTTGCTTTTGACACGATATATGCGGAGGGACAGCGAAGGTATATGGAGTCGCTGTCTTCTTATGCCAGGCAGTTTTTGGGACAGATGGAGAAACCGGAGGTTGAGAGTATAGAAGGCCTCCCTCCCGCCATTTCCATCGACCAGAAATCAACAAACAGGAACCCCAGGTCCACAGTGGGAACAGTGACGGAGATATATGATTATCTCCGCCTTTTGTATGCACGGATCGGGATACCCCATTGCCCCAACTGCGGAAGGGAAATAGTAAGGCAGACGGTAGATCAGATGGTTGATACCGTGATGGCACTCCCTGAGGGAACCAAATTCATGCTCCTTGCACCGGTAGTAAGAGGACGGAAGGGCCAGCATGAGAAGGTCTTTGACAGGGCAGCCAAGAGCGGATATGCCAGGGTGATGGTTGACGGGAACCAGTATGACCTGTCCGAGGAGATAAAGCTTGATAAAAATATCAAGCACAATATAGAGATTATTGTGGACCGTCTTGTTGTACGTGAGGGGATCGAGAAGAGGCTTACGGATTCCCTTGAGAATGTACTCGAGCTGACGGACGGTCTTGCCATAGTCGACATAGTTGACGGGGACAGCCTTAACTTTTCGCAGAGCTTTTCATGTCCCGACTGTAATATAAGCATTGATGAGATAGAACCCAGATCATTCTCCTTCAACAATCCCTTCGGAGCATGTCCTGTGTGTGCCGGACTGGGATATAAGATGGAATTCGATATAGACCTTATGATACCGGATCCGTCCCTGTCAATAGCACAGGGAGCCATAGCGGTAACCGGATGGCAGTCATGTACGGATCCCAAGAGCTTCACATATGCGACGCTCAGGGCGCTGTGCGAGGCGTATGATTTTGACCTGAATACTCCGTTTGAGAAGTATCCGGACAGGATAAAGGATGTTCTTATTAACGGTACCGGCGGCAATGAGATAAAGGTACGATATAAGGGACAGAGGGGCGAGGGAGTGTATGATGTCGCCTTCGACGGCCTTATTAAAAATGTGGAACGCAGATACCGCGAAACAGGCTCGGATGCAATGAAGGCCGAGTATGAATCCTTTATGAGGATAACACCCTGTAACGAGTGCGGGGGCAGGAGGCTCAAGCCCGGAGCGCTGGCTGTTACCGTTGGCGGTAAGAATATATATGATATCACTACCTATTCGATAAACAGGGTATTGGAGTTCTTCAATGACCTTAAGCTGACAAAACAGCAGGAACTCATAGGTTCAAGAATAATAAAAGAGGTTAAGGGCCGATTGAGCTTTTTGGTCCAGGTGGGACTTGACTACCTTACACTGGGCAGGGCGACAGGTTCGTTATCTGGCGGAGAAGCACAGAGGATAAGGCTAGCGACCCAGATAGGTTCCGGCCTTGTGGGTGTTGCATATATTCTGGACGAGCCCAGTATAGGACTCCATCAGAGGGACAATGACAAGCTCCTCAATGCCCTTAAGGACTTAAGGGACCTGGGCAATTCGCTGATAGTTGTCGAGCATGATGAGGATACCATGCTGGCGGCTGATTACGTGGTCGATATAGGACCCGCGGCAGGTTCGCACGGAGGCGAAGTCATATGTGCCGGAACGGCCGCTGAGCTTATGAACAATCCCGATTCCATAACAGGACAGTATCTGTCCGGCAGGAAGTTCATCCCGGTTCCCGCTAAGCGCCGTAAACCTACGGGGTGGCTTAAGATAAAGGGCGCAGCCGAGAATAATCTTAAGAACATAGATGTTGATATCCCGCTCGGAGTCTTTACCTGTGTA
>JAILCT010000050.1 GCA_024690425.1 Lachnospiraceae bacterium
TCATGGGTGCCGCGTTCTATGATGCGGCCCTGTTCAAGGACCATGATGCAGTCACTGTTCTTAATGGTTGACAGGCGGTGGGCGATCACGAAGGTAGTGCGTCCCTTCATAAGCTTGTCCATGCCCTGCTGTATGAGCTTCTCGGTACGTGTATCGATAGAGCTTGTCGCTTCATCCAGGATAAGGACCGGCGGGTCGGCTATGGCGGCCCTGGCTATCGCAAGAAGCTGGCGCTGGCCCTGGCTTAGGGATCCTCCGTCTCCTGTTATGACAGTATCATAACCCTGCGGAAGGTGTCTTATAAAAGCATGTGCATTGGCAAGCTTAGCAGCCGCGATCACTTCTTCATCGGTCGCATCCAGCCTGCCGTAGCGGATATTCTCCTTAATGGTCCCGGTAAAGAGGTGGGTATCCTGCAGAACAATACCAAGAGACCTTCTAAGATCAGCCTTCCTGATCTTGTTTATATTAATACCGTCATACCTTATCTTACCGTCCTGTATGTCATAAAATCGGTTTATAAGGTTGGTTATCGTCGTCTTGCCGGCACCCGTTGAGCCGACAAAGGCTATCTTCTGCCCCGGAGTCGCGAATATGTCTATATTGTGAAGGACTATCTTCTCATCCGTATATCCGAAATCAACATCATTGAAGACCACATCGCCCTTAAGCTCAACATAAGTCGTGGTATCATCCGCCTTATGATAATGCTTCCATGCCCACAGTCCCGTTCTTTCATCGGACTCTGTGATATTACCGTCAGCATCCTTCTTCGCATTTACGAGCATTACGTAACCCTCGTCCACCTCAGGCTCCTCATCCATCAGCTTAAATACCCTGTCGGCACCGGCAAGTGCCATTACCACTGTATTGAACTGCTGGCTTATTTGGTTTATGGGCATATTGAGGTTACGGTTAAAGGTCAGGAAGCTTGCAAGAGATCCAAGGGTGAAGCCTCCGATGTTGCCTATAGCCAATAATGCTCCGACCACCGCAACAAGAACATAGCTGACATTACCGAGCTGGGCATTTATGGGCCCCATGATATTTACGTATTTATTGGCATTGTTAGCGCTTACACACAGGTTCTCGTTTCGTTCGTCAAATCCCCTGACCGCTTCATTCTCATGGCAGAAGACCTTAATGACCTTCTGTCCTTCGATCATTTCTTCGATATAACCGTTAAGGGAGCCAAGTTCCCCCTGCTGCTTAACAAAGAATTCAGAGCTCTTCTTTACAACTGCCTTGGATGCGATCAGCATGACCGCTACCATGGACAGTGTCACAAATGTAAGCGGCAGGCTTAAGGCTATCATGCTTGCAAGTATGCTGACTACCGTTATGACCGAATTGAGCAGCTGCGGCATGGTCTGACTTATTACCTGACGCATTGTATCAACATCATTCGTGTATACCGACATGATGTCCCCGTGGCTGTGTGTATCGAAATATCTTATGGGAAGATTCTCCATCTTCTCGAACAGGGAAGTCCTGATCCTTCTCAAGGATCCCTGCGAGACATAGATCATCAGCTTGTTATAAGTAAAGGATGTAATTATTCCGGCAGCATATATGATGACCATCTTCGTTATGGCATTACGCAGCGGAATGAAGTCAGGCTCCTTGCGGCCGATCAGCGGGAGAATATATACATCCACCAGTTCCTTCATAAAGAGAGTACCGCGGACCGTACACAGAACAGACGTTATTATGCACAGGCATACCAGAAAAACGTGCAGCTTATAATGTCCGAAGCTTATTGCAAACAGCCTCTTCAGTATCTTCCCGGGATTATCAAGCTTGGGCCTGGGCCCTATGGCTCTTGCGCCTCGTCCCATCTTTACTTCTCTTACCTTGGGTTCTGCCATTATGCTCCCACCTCACTTCCGCTTGTCATTACTTCATCGGGTTCCTGTGAAGCATATTCGGCATCGGCATGAACCGCATTCATTCCTTCATCCGGTCCTATCCTGTCGAAGTCTCTCTCTCCTGTCTGGCTCTCATAAACATCACGGTATATCTCATTATTCTTAAGCAGCTCCTCATGAGTTCCGATACCGTCTATCCGTCCGTCGTCCATTACTATTATCCTGTCGGCATCCTTAACAGAGGATACACGCTGGGCGATTATTATCTTGGTAGTATCCGGGATCTCCTCATAAAAAGCCTTGCGGATCTTAGCATCCGTAGCGGTATCCACCGCACTGGTCGAATCATCAAGTATAAGTACCTTAGGCTTTTTAAGAAGAGCCCTCGCAATACATAGGCGCTGTTTCTGACCGCCCGACACATTGGTTCCGCCCTGTTCGATATAGGTATCGTACTTGTCCGGCATCTTCTCGATAAATTCATCTGCGCAGGCAAGACGGCATACGCGCCTGCATTCTTCCTTCATCTCATCGGTGGGCATGATGACAAAAGAACCGTCCCCGTGTCCCGGATGGTTCATGCCCCACATGAGATTCTCGTATATAGTTCCCGAAAACAGCACGTTCTTCTGCAGCACTACTGCCACTTCATTACGGAGAGTCTCAAGATCGTAATCCCTGACATCTCTTCCGCCGACCATCACCTTACCCTGTGTAACGTCATACAGGCGGCATATAAGATTAACAAGCGTGGTCTTACCTGAACCGGTACCGCCGATTATCCCTATGGTCTCACCGGATGCTATCTTTAAGGTGATATCCTTAAGTACCGGTGCTTCGCTCTCTTTATAATATGAAAAATCAACATCCGAAAATTCAATGCTCCCATCCTTCACTTCCATGACAGGAGACCCGGGATTCACTATATCCGCAGTCTCATCAAGCACTTCAACGATCCTCTCACCGCTTGCCATGCTTATCGATACCATGACAAATATCATTGACAGCATCATAAGGTTCATGAGTATATTCATACAATAAGTGAGCAGGGTCATAAGCTCACCGGTTGTCAGCTCATCGCTTACTATCATATGGGCACCCACCCAGCTTATGACAAGGATGCAGGTATAGATGGCTGTCATCATCACGGGAGCATTGATCACCACCTTGCTCTCCGCATTGACAAAAAGCCTGTAGATGTTCTCACATGCCTTGTACATGCGTGACTTTTCATAATCCTCACGGACATATGCCTTGACAACACGGATCGCATTCACGTTCTCCTGTACGGTTGCGTTAAGCTCATCGTACTTCTTAAATACCTGCCTGAAGCTCTTCATTGCAGAAAGCATGATCGTGACGATTATGGCAGCAAGAATGATGACAGCGATAAGATAGACCCTGGCGATCCTTGCGGATACCAGGAAGGCCGCCGTCATGGCAAAGATAAGCGAAAAGGGTGCACGAAAGCTCATCCTTATTATCATCTGAAATGCATTCTGGACATTGGTAACATCCGTGGTGAGGCGGGTGATAAGTCCCGCTGTCGAAAACCTGTCGATATTTGAAAAAGAAAATGTCTGTATGTTATCATACATGGCCTTGCGAAGGTTCTTGGCAAATCCGGTCGATGCCTTTGCCGCGGTAAAGCCTCCGGCAAGACCTGCCGCAAGACCGAAAACGGCCATCGCAAGCATCATAAGTCCCACCCTGACTATGTATGATATATCACCCTTCTCGACACCATTATCCACAAGCTGGCCCATGAGACGGGGCGTTATAGTCTCGGCTATGACCTCAAGGATCATACATACGGGTGTGATAACAGCAAATACCTTATATTCCTTTAGCTGAGCTCCAAGCTTCCTGATCATTCCTTAGTCTCTTCCATGCTTCATACAATGTTACAGATGCAGGCAACTGTTCATAACATACTCAAAACGGTTGCAAACACAGAGAATATTATAGCACGTCCGCATGCAATTAACTACGTAAAGATTCATCTGTCACATGCACAAAAATATTTACCTTTTTTACGAATTATTATAAAATATTCACATGAAACTCAACAAATCCTCCAAAATCATCATAATGATCATTTCCGTGCTCGTGGCGGTAATTGTGTGGGATCTGGTATATTCGCGCCTTTACGTGGAGTCGGCCAGGGAACGTACGCACGAGCAGGTATCCGCATATATAAATGAAGCTCTCCAGTATAACGAGAGCGAATTTGACGCATATATCGAGCAGATCAACGAGCTTATCGGACTGCCTCACATAAGTGATTCCGACAAGGGACATCTTTATGAGCGGAAGGCCCAGATCTACAAGTTCCGCGGAGACACCCTCAACTTCTACCATACAATGGGAAATGCCCTGTATTATCTCGAAAAAGGCGGTAACAAGAGTATTGCGGTAAATATCTATGAGGATATAGCCAACTACTACATTTCCGAATGCAACTACGAACAGGCAGAGAACATAATCCGGAATGTCTATTCCATATGTCCCATAAACGATATAGATGATCCCCAGGTAAAGTCATACGCCTACAGGATGGAGGCAATACTTGCAAGACATTCCGGTGACCTTAAGTCGGCAATAAGCTATATGGATGAATCCGACAGGATCACGGCCGAGTGTTCCGACCAGGTCTGGTATGCCTCATATGTTGCCATAAATGCTGCCGCAAGATCCGGGATGATCCTAGACGAAGGCAGGATCGATGAGGCAAGAGCCTTCGTAGATGAATACAGGGACAGCGATTTCTTTACCATACCCATTTTTGCGGATATAATGACGCGTGACTTTGTCCTTCCCTATTACGAAACAGCTTGTAAGCTTGCGGCTTATGATAAGGATGAAGCTGAGCTTAACGAACTTCTTGATAAGTGTTCCGCCGCGAGCTCACAATATAGCTTCAGAAGAAAGGAACTCAGTATCATCCTTGACCTGCTGGAAGGGGATTACGCTCTCTCGGACAGGACACGGGCCAAGCTTACCGATACAACTCTCCTCATCTACTCCGAGGTCACCAGGAAACAGAGTGATGAATATGCGGCAATGATAAATTCTCCTCTCGAAAACGGGATACATGAACAGGAGGAACTCGAACGGGAGAAATACGAGCAGGCGATCTCTGTAAGGATATATGCCGTAGCAAGCCTTGTTACCCTGATCGTCATCACCGTACTCACCCTTGTGATACAGAGAAGCCTCACGGATCCCCTTACGGGCATAGGCAACAGACGCGGGCTTGACTATTACCTGCATCTGCTCCATATATTGGGAAGAAATGTCCATACACTTATGATCGATGCCGATGATTTCAAGATGGTAAACGACAGCTTCGGACATGATCAGGGGGATGTGGTATTAAAGCGTATCGGCAGCCTGTTAAACGCCATGAAGAGCAGGAATAACAGGGTCTTCAGATACGGAGGCGAGGAATTCGTCGTGATAATCCATAACCTTGATACGAATGCCGTCATCAGGATAGCCGAAAATATAAGGCGCGACATCGAATGGCAGGTCTGGGACTTCCCGCGCAAGGTAACGGTCAGTATCGGCGTAGCATCCGGCAATGCTTCAATGGACTCTGTACGGCATGCCGATGAGTGCATGTACCACTCCAAACAGAACGGAAAAAATGCCGTTACTTATGAAGTAAACGGCAAAAAGGTAAAGCTTATATATTCAGAAGATTCGTCGCAATCGTGAAGTAAATGGCCAGCGACAGGGCATCGACTATCGTTGTGATAAACGGCGAAGCCATTACAGCCGGGTCAAATCCTATCTTCTGGGCAAACATAGGCAGTGTACAGCCCACTATCTTGGCAAATAAAACGGCAAGAAGAAGGGTCAGGCACACAACAAGGGCAACCGAAACAGATACCCTGTCTACCACCATTATCTTGGCAAAATTGGCAACCGCAAGGGTGACACCACACAGGGCAGCGACCCTTATCTCCTTCCACACAACCTTGATCATATCCTTGAATTCAATCTCATTAAGTGAAAGACCACGGATTATCGTAACACTGGCCTGTCCACCGGCATTACCGCCTGTATCCATGAGCATGGGGATAAAGGCAGTCAGAACTATATAAGTTCCAAGGGCATCTTCATAATGGGTGATTATCTTGCCCGTAACAGTCGCTGATATCATGAGCAAAAGAAGCCACGGTATCCTCTTCTTCCATGTCTCAAAGACGCCCGTCTTCATGTAAGGCTTGTCAGTGGGAAGGATGGCGGCCATCTTCTCGATATCCTCCGTAGCCTCTTCCTGCATGATGTCGACAACGTCATCGATGGTTATGATACCGACAAGCCTGTTCTCGTTATCAACAACCGGCATTGCGGTAAAGTCATACTTGGAAAAGAGCTGTGCAACTTCTTCCTGGTCGGTCATGGTATTGACCGAGATTATGTTGTCATTCATGAAGTCCCCGATGACTTCATCAGCCTTCCTAAGGAGCAGGTATCGAAGTGATACGGTTCCGATAAGATGACGTTCCGCATCAAGTACATAACATATATTGATGGTCTCCTTATCTATACCTGTTCTTCTTATCCGCTCTATTGCCTGAGCAACTGTCAGATGAACCTTTAAGTCAACGAACTCCACTGTCATGATGGAACCGGCGGAATCCTCCGGGTATCTTAACAGATGGTTTATATCTCGCCTCGTTTCTGCCGAGGCGTTGGCAAGCAGCTTCTTGACCACTCCTGCCGGCATCTCTTCCATAAGGTCGGTAGCATCATCGGCCATCAGGTTATTGATGATGTTGGCCGCCTCACGATCGGTCAGGGCAGTGATTATCATCTGCTCGGTCTCGATAGACAGGTACGCAAAAACATCTGCCGCCATTGTTTTGGGCAGAATCCTGAAAACCCTTATAAGTTCATCCTTGGGTAACTCCTCCAGTACAGCCGCTATATCAGCCTCCTGAAGTTCCGCAAGCTCCTGACGCAGCCTTGTATACTGCCTGCTGTCAATAAGCTCCTTGATCTCTTCCATAGACATGATGGTATCCTCCTTTTGTAGTTTTTATGAACGATCGATGGGGAACATCTGATGTCTGCTTGACCTTAGACTTCTTCATAAAAACCACCTCCCTTGGATACCGTCATCTGAAACGGTTTATTTGTACCATGTAAGTTTAGCAAATGAACAATTCTATTTCAAGTCCAAAAATGCCTTTTATGCCTTCTTATACCTGCCGGCCTTTTTGGAATATTCATACATACTGTTTCTTAGCTCTCTTACCCTGTTTCCTTCCTCTTCAGATACTTCGTTTTTTCCCTGATCACTGTCAGGATCCCTGTACAGCAGCCTGTAATAGATGTCAAAAGCCTCCGCAGCCCTGCCCATGTACTCATCGGGCACATAAGGTTCATAATCCGACATAAGACCCCTGTCATTAAATGTCCGTCCGGAAGCCTTCTTAATGTACATGATGATGTCCCGGATATCCATCTTAAGTCTTTTGTCCCTGTCGGACATCTTATACCTTACAGCCCTTATGACCATCGCAAGAATGATCATCAGTACAAGTGTTATAAGTATCATCAGGATTACGATAAGCGTGATCTTTACATACTCCAAAAAAGCGCCCCGGCCTTCCATCCCCGGATCATTGTCAGACGCTTCGGATTCATTGTATGGCATAGGCACATCGGTATGTCCCATATTTACCGGTCCTGCTGCAGGTTCATCGGCAGAGTGACGGCCATCACCGCTTTCCGCCTTTCTGTGCCATGTCCTGTCCGACGATGTGGAGAAGGCAGCAGTCGGTTCAAAGCCCATCCATCCGAAGCCTTCTATATATGCTTCCGGCCAGATGTGCGCATCCCCCGAACTGACCTCGTATACCTCCCGTCTGTCAAACGGGAATGTATACCTGTAACCGCCCGAGAGCCTTGCCGGTATACCGTTCATGCGCAGCAGCATGACCATGGAAGATGCAAAGTGCACGCAGTAACCTTCCCCCGATTCAAACAGGAAACGGTCCGTGATATCACTCATGCCCGCCGCATCGGCCGTACTGCCCTTACCGGCGGCCCCTGTATCCCTGCTGTACTTATACTGCCTGAGAAAGGCTTCTATTACCCTGCATCTGCTAAGATCATTGCTGCACCCCGCGGTCACTTCATGTGCAAGCTCTCGCATCCTGTCCGTTGCCCCGTCCGTTTCAAGATACTCAGGCCCCGGGGTGCTCCTCTCCTGCCATGATACGTATTCCTCTTCACTGACATACTTATTGAGCCGGATGCCGTATGTGGCAAGCACATATGCTGCCATTGTCTTATAGCCTGTATCACTCTTCTTAATGACTGTTACCGGGTGAGCGATCATTTCTTCAAGATAAGGACTTCCGTAATCAATATCCATATAACAGGCCTGCAGGCGGTAACCCTTTTTATGTTTGAGCGAGGAACCGTAAACCTCATCACCATCGGCGTCCTCAAGAGACATAAGGCAGTCCGGAAATATCTCGTCCCTCGTCTTTAAGTATTCATAGGTGATCTCCATCCTGCCTGTCGTTGAAAAGAGTGCCGCCTCGGAAGGATCCGCGCCATGGGTATACATTGTAAAAAGAAAATCAAGCAGCTTGTCCTTATCTACCCTGCCGTTTCCTGTAAGATATATGGTCTTACGCCTTATGATCTTCTGTCCGGTCTTATCGTCAACATATCTGAAGGTGGTGTTATCCCTGGTTCGGATCTCAAGCTCCTGTTTATCGGAAGATATAAGGGCAGCACCTGTCTGGTCAAGCGATGAATAACCGGTATGATAAGATGAGCCAAAACCAATATCCGACAGATAATAGTTCAGGGACCTGGTCATGTCTTTTGTTTTTTCAACAACTCTGCTGGCTGCATTTATGACAGGGTTCCAGTTTATGGGTTCATCCCGCACGGGAATGATCAGCATAAAAAGAAAGAGACCGAGAAAAAAAATGAACGGAGACTTTCTTCGGATGGTCGAAACACTCAAAATGACAAGGGCCGTAATAACGATCTTGCAGGTAAAGGCTTCACCCAGGACAAGGCTCCCATTGAACCATTTATATGCCATCAGGATATCGCAGGCAATGTACAGAAGAAGTTCCGGCCAGAACATATCTTCACACAGCTCTATAAAGAGCCATGCCAGATATACCGGCAATGCAGCTTCTGCCTTTAAAAAGACAGCAAGCAGCATGGCCGGTACGGACACTGCAAGTACAGACACCCTCCTGCCTGAAAACCTTCCGAAAACAGCGCCGGCCAGAGAATAGAAAGCTGCCAGTCCCACCGCCTCCCATATCAAGGTTACTGCCTGATCCTCTGCCGCCCCGCCTATTACAAGATCGTGGAGTTCGATCATGGAAGAGGCAAAAACCAGAATGGCCAGTATATGCTTTATCTCAATCGGCAATGATACAGAAATCTTCGCCGGGCCACTCATCTTCAAGGACAAGGACTCTTGTTTCGCTTCCATATCCCGGTTTCCTCCTCTCCTGTGCAAGTGTATGCATCCTCTCCTTCTCATCATCCGACCGGTATGAGATACCTCCGGAAATGTCCTTATAGAACTCCATAAAGCTCTCTTCCGAGCCGGTCATCTTCTCTGTTATCTTCCCGGATGGATAGATGATAAGGACCGGAAGGCCGCGTCTTACAAAATACCATGCTGCAGATACCGCAAATTCAAGAAAACAGTCTCTTCTCTTAAGAAATTCCGTATCCCGCAACCGCTCGGGAACATTGGCAGGCTCAAGTATAAGAGTGATCCTGCGCGTATCCATCCTGTCGGGAGTACGTACAATAAGCCTGTCAAGCCTGGCGGAAACCTTCCAGTTTATGTTCTTCCTCGGATCACCGGGCATATAGTCGCGCATATCATTTCCGGCCGTTTCTTCATAACGTATCTCGCTCTTGCTCCCGCAGCTGTTTATGACATTTTCCATATCAAGATATCTGTATGCCGCATCGGTGATCCTGGGGGATACGATCGCCCTGAATGTATAGGGAACATTAAATACAACCCGCATTATCCCAAAGGGGTCACTAAAACCGATACTCTTAAGTCCTATTTCATAATTACCCCCATATCTGCATTCTACCCTCGTCGATATCTTCATTTCGCCAAAGGGAGCGACCGATATCCTGTCGCCATCACTTATATCGGCAAAATCACACCTTTCGGAGTGCAGGATAAGCTCCATATCATGTATTGGAAGAAAGCTCCTGTTCTCAAAGGAGATAAGAAAGTCATGGGGGTCCCCCTTCAATACCCGCCGGGATGACAGTTCCTGAAAAACAGAAAGGAAATGATACTCAAGGAGAATAAACGCAAGCAGGACAGGGATAAAGAGAAGCATTCCGTAAAGGATCACAAAAGGAAGCAGGCCTCCGTAGAAGCTTGCAAAAACAACGGATGCCGAAAGCAATACCAGATATATTATCAAGGCTTTTATATTGAAACCGATATGCATATCTTTCTCACGAAGGAACCTTTATATGGTCGGTAATACGTTTGAGCACTCCCTCGCCGGATGCGCGGTTCATTTTCGCCTGTGCTGTAAGTATAAGCCTGTGCGGCAGAGTATTCAGAGCTGAGCTTAGAATGTCCTCGGGAATGCAGTAATCCCTGCCGGCATAGAAGGCAGCTGCCTGAGCGCATCTTAAGAGCGACAGAAGTGCCCTGGATGAAGCTCCGCATGATATATCGGGATCGGATCGCGTTGCTTCCGCGATCATAACTGCATAGTCAACAAGTCTCTCATTTATACCGACTTCCTTAACACCCGCACGCATCTTTATTACATCATCCGCATTAAGCACAGGCTCCGTAACTTCATGCAGGCTCCCCCGTATGAAGCTGTCCGCCATCTTAAGGGTATCTTCCCTTGCAGGATATCCTACGGACATTTTCATCATAAACCTGTCAAGCTGGGCCTCCGGGAGGGGATAGGTTCCCGTAAGCTCCATGGGATTCTGTGTCCCTATCACCATAAAGGGATCCGGAAGCGGTATACCCTTGCCGTCGATCGTTACCCGGCCTTCCTCCATTGCTTCCAGCAAGGCCGACTGTGTTTTGGGTGTCGTCCTGTTAAGTTCATCAGCCAGTACGATATTGTTCATTACAGGCCCCGGGACCGGATCAAAAGACCCTGTCTTAGAATTATAAACCGACACACCCGTAATATCGGACGGCATGGTATCGGGCGTGCACTGTATCCTTGAAAAAGACAGGGAGAGTGATTGTGCCAGAGCCCTTGCAAGGGAGGTCTTGCCTACTCCGGGTACATCCTCGATGAGCACATGGCCGCCTGCCAACAGGGCTATGATCATCTTATCGATCACTTCACCCTTCCCGACGATCCTTTTCTCGATATTTTTCTTAAGTTCATTTATCATTTCCTGCATTTTTGCATCCATATCCATATTGTCTCCAGATGTTTACCTTCCTGATCTTTTGCGAACATTGTATCACATATCACAGGTCCGTGGGGGTCTTTTCACGTCCCGAAGATCGGCTGAAAATATCTATTGACTTTTTCTGGCAAATTGATATCATATTGATATCAATTTAAAGGAGGTCACTCTAATGACAGAAAAAATCTATACAGACAAAAAGATCGGCATGTTTGTACTTATCGGAGTACTTGCCGCATATGTATTCGCTTTCTTCCTCTGCGTGGTCGGAGGAATGATATCAAGTTACAGCGGGATAGGCGGTTTCTTCGTTTTCATCGGGATCCTCATCTTTGTGTTCGGCTGGTTCCCTCTTCTGGGCCTTAAGGTACTGAAGCCCCAGGAAGCCTTAGTACTTACTCTCTTTGGCAATTACAAGGGATCGATCAAGGAGCCCGGCTTCTATTTCGTCAATCCCTTCTGTACCGCAGTAAATCCCGCAGCCGGCACCAGGCTTGCACAGAGCGGTGAATCACCTGCCAAGCAGGAGACCGTCAACCTCAATGTTAACTCAGGTGCCAATGTAAATGTTTACAGCAAGAAGATATCCTTAAAGGCAATGACTCTTAATAACGGCAGGCAGAAGATCAACGACTGTCTGGGTAATCCCGTTGAGATCGGTATTGCCGTAATATGGAAGGTAACAGATACTGCCAAGGCAGTGTTCAACGTTGACAATTATAAGGAATACCTGTCACTTCAGTGTGATTCCGCGCTGAGAAATATCGTAAGGATCTATCCCTATGATGTGGCTACCGATGTCGACACAACAGGCGACGGACACGCTGATGAAGGAAGCCTTCGCGGTTCGGCCGAAGTTGTTGCCAACAGGATCAAGGACGAAATACAGGGCAAGGTAGCTGATGCGGGACTTGAGATCATAGAAGCAAGGATCACGTATCTCGCATATGCACCAGAGATAGCCTCCGTAATGCTTCAGAGACAGCAGGCATCCGCTATAATAGATGCACGTAAGATGATAGTTGACGGTGCTGTGGGAATGGTTGAGATGGCTCTTGATCGCCTTAATGAAAAGGATATCGTGAATCTTGATGAAGAAAGAAAGGCTGCAATGGTATCCAATCTCTTAGTGGTACTATGCGGCAACCACGATGCTCAACCCGTAGTTAATTCGGGAAGCCTTTATTAATGGCTGAAAAGAAACAGGTGCCGCTACGGCTGTCCGAGAAATTGTACGCCGAAATAGCCGCATGGGCGGAAGACGATTTCCGTTCGGTCAACGGCCAGATAGAATACCTCTTAACAGAATGTGTTAAGAAACGCAGAAAAGGCACAGAAGAAGCTCACCCTGATGAAGGGTGAGCTTCATTTTACTTATAAAAGATCCGCGATCTCGTATATGAGCTTCTCTGTGGCTTCCCATCCGAGGCAGGGATCGGTTATGGACTTGCCGTAACATCCGCCCCCGGGTTCCTGGGCTCCATCCTCTATATAGCTTTCTATCATAAATCCCTTCAGAATACCCGCGATCCGTTCGTCATGCCTTGCCGAGTGGAGCACCTCCTTTACGATCCTTCTCTGCTCAAAAGGATTCTTGTTGGAATTACAGTGATTGGTATCAACGATAAGGGCAGGATTTTCAAGCTGCATTTCATCATAGCAGTCACATAACCTGACCAGATCCTCATAATGATAATTGGGCTTCATGGATCCGTGCTGGTCAGTATATCCCCTGAGGATCGCATGGGTGTGCCGGTTCCCGTCGGAATGGACCTGCCATCCCCTGTAAATAAAAGTATGCCCGTTCTGCGCAGCACTTATCGCGTTCATCATGACCCTGTAATCACCTGATGTAGGGTTCTTCATTCCCACGGGTACGCTGACCCCGCTTGATGTCAGCCTGTGCTGCTGGTCTTCAACGGAACGCGCTCCCACAGCAACGTATATGAGCAGGTCGTCAAGGTATCCGTAATTCTCCGTGTACAGCATTTCATCAGCGCATGCGAATCCCGTCTCCATAACGGCCCGCATATGCAGATGCCTGGTTGCCTCTATACCCTTGAAAAGGTTGGGCTTCTCTGTAGGATCCGGCTGATGGAGCATCCCCTTGTAGCCTTCGGCTGTTGTCCTGGGCTTGTTGGTGTATATCCTCGGAACGATGAATATCTTATCCTTTACCTTCTCCTGAACAGGTATGAGCCTCCCTATGTAGTCCATGACCGAGTCCTCGTTATCGGCCGAGCAGGGCCCGATAATAAGTATAAGCTTATCCCTTCTGCCTTCAAATATGGATATAAGCTCGGCTCTCCTCTCCTGGATCGTCTCATTCATCCTGGCCGTGAGCGGATACATCTCCTTAAGTTCGGCCGGTATTGCAAGCTGTCTTTCATACATCATCCCCATTGTCTTTATTCTCCTTTACCTGTGTTGTTTATATTTTTCGATATGACAGCAAATGTCGTTGTATTGTCATCCCTGTCATTTATCTTCTCATCCAATACCTTGAGCCCGTACCGTGCCGCCGTCTCAAGGCTTGCTATAGCTGCTACCGACATATCCTGTCTGTCTAAGACCTCTTTTGCCGCAACGGCCGTGTTGGTGGATTCCCTGACTTTATATCCGTGAAGGCTTATGTATCCCGCGCACTGTTCCAGGGCCTTGGGCTGGCTGATCACCGTTTTTATATCACTGCTCCTGCTGCCGCGTATTCCCAGCAGGTTCTGGATTATCGGAAAGGAATATGTATCCCTGACTTTAAGCTCCCCTCTTTTAAGCAGCTCATCCACTTCCTTCACCTTCCCGGCATAGGAATTCTCCGTTGGCAGAACTCCAACATCGCACTCTCCCGATACAACGGCCTCATATGCTTCCGTAAAATTCGTATATGCAATATACAGTTCATCCGGGAAGATCTTTTTAGCCGCCATATATGCAAATGCTCCTTCCACTCCGCTGTAAGCTATCTTCTTAAGCATCTTTTTTCCTCCATAAACACTCTCTGTCATCTCCACTAAGCTCGTGGAATACCTCGCTAAGTGCTCTGCAAAAAAAAGGCGATCCGGATCATTTCCGGACCGCCTGTAAGATCAACTCATGATTTCAAGCATCACAAATCACCCTTACATCGGTCCGAGGTAAAGGCAAAAAAGAAAAAGACTGTTGTTGTATATAATGCTCTGTTCATGTTCATGTTGCTTCTTTCCAAATAACTTTTTTGACAGAATACATGTTTTTAACTATTCTGTCAACAGTTTTTGACCTTTAATTGTTTTTTTATTATAATCAATACAGAAAAGGAGAAGATGCCCATGACACTGTCCGGTTATTTCCACAGCCAATATGATCTTATGCAGGTCCTTGATTTCTGTATGCGGATAGTAGTATCAGCCATCGCAGGTGCCATCATAGGCCTTGAGAGAAGCCACCGTTTCAAGGAAGCAGGTGTACGTACCCATGTTATAGTGTGCTGCACTACAGCGGTCCTCATGATCATATCCAAATACGGCTTCGTGGACCTTACCAATACAGACGGCGGATTTCTGAACGGTACACGCGGAGCCGATGCTGCCCGTATAGCGGCTCAGGCCGTAAGCGGAATAAGCTTCCTGTGTGCCGGCGTTATCTTCAAAACAGGTAATAACGTGCGCGGACTTACCACTGCTGCAGGACTGTGGTATACCGCCGGACTGGGGCTTGCATTCGGCGCGGGAATGTACATTGTAGGTGCATTTTCACTGGCACTTCTTCTTGGCATGCAGCTCGTCATTCAGCATGCGATCAAATCACTTGACTCATATTCCGGCAACAACCTTCATTTCAAAGTAAAGGATGACGGTTCCTTCAACAATGCACTGATGACACAGCTTAAGGAATGGAACGCCACCCTTATAGAAAACGATATGTCATTTAATGAAGACGGCACAACCGACTTCGATCTTGTGGTTAGACGCAAGAATGAGATATCATACGATGAAGTGACTGCATTCGCCAAAGAGCGTGATGATATCATCTCATTTCGTAATAATTCTCTCTACAACCACTTCAGATAAGTGATAAGCGGATCACATCAGGCTCTCCACGCACTTATCCACTTCCTCCATTTTGGCAGTGGGCTCGAATCTTGCAACAACATTGCCCTCTCTGTCCACTACGAACTTGGTGAAGTTCCACTTGATCTCCGGATTATTCTTATAGTCCTTATCGATCTTGGAGAGCATCGCACTCATGGCCAAAGCCTTAGGGCCCTTACCGAAACCTTCAAAACCCTTCTGAGACTTAAGATACTTAAAGAGTCCGATCGCTGTATCACCGTTCACATCCGACTTCTTCATCTGCGGGAACTGTGTATTATACTTCAGAGAGCAGAACTCATGGATCTCATCATCTGTTCCGGGAGTCTGTCCCGCAAACTGGTTGCACGGAACATCGATGACCTCAAATCCCCTGTCGTGGTACTTCTCATACATGGCCTCGATATCCTTATAATGAGGTGTAAATCCGCATCCTGTTGCCGTGTTTACAACAAGGACCACCTTGCCTTCATATTCCTTCATCGATATCTCTTCGCCTGTTGCTGTTGTTACGCTCTGATCATAGAATCCCATAGTAATTTCCTCCTTTAATCTTGTATATTCTCTAGTGTGTGTTTTTATCTTTGACTCCATTATATTGCGTCAAATATAATATGTCAAGAAAAAATTTTATCCCAGTGCAACATCAAGTGCCATCATAAGGCTGAAGCCCATGGCAAAGGCAATAACGCCTATGTTGGAATGCTCACCTTCCGACATCTCCGGTATCAGTTCCTCCACAACAACATACAGCATTGCACCGGCCGCAAAGGAAAGAAAATATGGCATAGCCGGAACGATAAGTCCTGCAAGAATTACGGTCAGTCCGCCGAAAACCGGTTCCACCGCTCCCGACAGAACACCAAGCAGGAATGACTTCCCCTTATTCCTGCCTTCTGCATAGAGAGGCATTGATATGATCGCCCCTTCGGGAAAGTTCTGTATCGCAATACCGAGGGCAAGAGCAAGGGCTCCTCCTGCGGTGATCGTAGCCGATCCGCTTAGAAGGCCTGCATAAACCACTCCAACAGCCATACCTTCCGGTATGTTATGAAGCGTTACGGCCAATACCAGCATAGCTGTTCTCGTAAGGCTGCTCTTAGGACCTTCAGCCTGTTCCGAGTCGGCACTCTTATGAAGGTGCGGTATGATGTGGTCAAGCAGCAGAAGAAAGAGGATTCCCATCCAGAAGCCTATAAAGGCAGGAAGAAACGCAAGGCTCCCCAAGCCCTCCGACTGTTCTATGGAAGGAACTATAAGGCTCCATATCGAAGCTGCCACCATGACTCCTGCCGCAAAACCTGTCAGTAACCGCTGAACGCTTATCTTTATATCATTTTTCAGGAAGAATACACAGGCCGAACCCAGTGCCGTCCCGATAAAGGGGATGATTAATCCCGTTATCGTCGTGCTCATAATCTCTATCTCCCATCAGATCATGCATTACCGCCCGCAGCATCAAAATGCGTATCATAAAAGGTACTTATACATTCGTATGTTTCATCGCTTATCACATGTTCGATCACACATGCTTCCCTTGCTGCTCTTTTTTCATTAACGCCCATGCCGATAAGCATTTTTTTGATCAGGATATGCTTGCTGTATACCTTTTCCGCAACGGCTTTACCTGCATCGGTGAAGAATATGTGCCCCTTATCGCTTGAGTAGATCATACCCTTCTCTCTAAGCCTTTTCATTGCATTGCTTACACTGGGTTTTGTAACTCCGAGTTCCTTCGCGATATCCACCGATCTGGCAAATCCCTTACTCTTGTGCAGGATAAGTATGCTCTCAAGATAATCCTCTGCCGAGTTGTTCTTTTCCATTCTGCCCTTCATTATATCAAGCTTTTCTTTTAGGGCAGGTCGCAGCGGACGGACATCCGATGCAGCGCCTGCCCTTCTTTTTCTCCCTATGGATATAGACACAGGCGCCGATGACCAATACCATTAATACCACAATTATCACTATATTTGCAATCAATGCACCCATGTCTGCTCCTTCCTTAACTAAGCTTATATTCCAAAGCCATCTTCTTCCGGTTGCTCCTGATGCATGCATATATTATAGATGCAAATACCAAAACCGCAACCAGGCCGCCCACGAAACCTGTACCGAATGAACCTGTTGTTATCAGTGTACCGATCTGATATACAAGGAATCCAACCGTAAAGCCGGTTGCGAGCTGCAGCCCTATTGCTCCCCACAGCCACTTGGCCGACTTCATCTCCGAGTTCATTGCACCCAGGGCTGCAAAGCAGGGTGGTGTATACAGATTAAACATAAGATATGCAAGTGCCGCAACCTTGGTGATGCCCATTGCTGCAGCTACCGCATTGCCTTCACCGATAAGTTCAAGCTCTTCTGTATCAATAAAGTTGGTTATGGCATATACCGTTGCGATCGTTCCGACAACATTCTCCTTGGCAATAAATCCGGTAACCGCTGCAGCAGCAAGCTGCCATGAAGCAATACCCACTATCGGGACGAGCAGGTATGAGAACGGGCCTGCTATCCCGGCAAGGATAGATGTATGTTCCGCACCTTCTTCAACAACCTGGAACCTCCAGTTAAATGACTGCATGATCTGTACCACTGTATTACATACAAGGATGATGGTGCCGGCCTTAACGATGTAAGCCTTTCCTCTCTCAAGCATGCTCTTGAAGGCAAATCCGAGACTGGGCACCTTGTATTCCGGCATTTCTATGATAAAAAAGCTCTTCCTGTATTTCATTCCTGTTATTGCCTTGATAAGAAGTGCTCCCAACAGAACGAGCACAATACCAAGCATGTAGCATACGAAACTTACCCATCTTGATTCAGGGAAAAATGCTCCTGCGAAAAGAGCGATGACCGGAAGCTTGGCTCCGCATGGCATGAATGTTGCAAGCATTGCAGTAGACCTTCTCTCCCTTTCATTCCTTATGGTCCTGCAGGCCATGATAGCGGGAATACCGCATCCGGTACCTATTATCATAGGGATCACTGACTTACCCGAAAGACCCACCTTCTTGAATATGGGATCGAGAACGACCGTTGCCCTCGACATGTAGCCGCAGTCCTCAAGAAGGGCGATCAGGAAATACATGACCATAACAAGCGGCAGGAACCCTACAACAGCACCCACACCACCTATTATACCATCGATCAGGAGTGCGTAAAGCAAAGGATTGGCATCACCGAGCTGTTCACCTGCCCACTCCTGGAAGGTCTCTATCCATCCTACAAGTATATCAGCAAGATAAGTTCCAAGTGTCGTCTGGCTGATATAGAATACCAAGAACATGATACCGGCAAAGATTATAAGTCCGGCTACCGGATTGGTAACAACCTTATCGATGGTGTCACCAACGGTTTTATCCTTGGTGAAGGTCTTCCTTACTTCGGTTTCCTTAACAATACCGTTTACAAAGTCAAACCTCTTACGGTCGGCAGCTTCCACTGCTTCCTTGCTGGTGACATCGATATTGCCCTGATGATAGGGTGCCTTCTGCCCCTTCCCTTCAAGAGCGGCAGCGGCTTCCACTGCTTCCTTTATACCCTTGTCGTTCGTAGATACTGTATTTACCACAGGGCATCCAAGCTTCTCGGACAATTTCTGCGCATCTATCTTATTCCCCTTTTTATCGTTCACATCGCTTTTATTCAATGCAACAACAACGGGGATGCCCAATTCAAGAAGCTGTGTCGTGAAGAAAAGGCTCCGGCTTAAGTTGGTGGCATCCACTATATTGATAATGGCATCGGGATGCTCATTCTTGACATAGCCGCTTGTTATGCTCTCTTCGGAAGTGAAGGGCGACATCGAATATGCTCCCGGAAGATCGACAGCGATTATCTCCTTGCCGCTTCCGTTATATTTGCCCTTTATCGGACTCTCCTTCCTGTCAACCGTAACTCCGGCCCAGTTACCGATCTTCTCATTTCTTCCCGTCAGGGCATTATACATGGTCGTTTTGCCGCTGTTGGGATTTCCCGTTAGTGCGATTCTCATTTTTTTCCTCCTAGATTTTTATTTTAAAATTAAATGTTGATAGCGGTTGCTAACTCAGGATCGATATTATATCTTGCGTCCTTTATCGACACAACAAGATTCTTTTTCCTGTCCACAACGGTAATATATTCACCGCTGTAGCATCCCAATGAAAATAGAAAACTCTCCATTTCATCGTCACCTCCGGTGTCAACTCCGGTAATAAGATATTCCTTTCCGATCTCTGCCTCATTCAGGTTCATTATAATTTTCAACCTCCAACATTTTATAGGATAAAAGAAAAGACTTACATTTGTTAGCTTTCGCTAACCTATTGCTATTATAGTTAGCTTGGTCTAACTTGTCAATAGCGTTTTAGTTTGATTGAATGATATTGTTTTTCATGATAAACTAAACCTTAAATAACGATATTTTGGGGGATATATATATGGCACTGCAGGAATCGGGAGAAATGTATCTTGAAACAATATATGTACTTTCGCAGGAATCATCACAGGTGCGTGCGATAGATATCGGGGAATATATGGGTTTTTCCAAGCCTTCGGTAAGCCGCGCCCTCGGACTTCTCAAGGATGAAGGCCTCATCAGAAAGGATGATAACGGTTTCATAAGGTTAACTGAAGCCGGGAACATACTGGCGAAGCGCATATACGAGCGCCACACAGTACTATCCCGGCTCTTAATGGACATCGGTGTTGACGAAAAGACCGCAACAGATGATGCCTGCCGCATTGAGCATTATATAAGCGACACGACCTTCGATGCGATCAAGGCTCATATTGCCAGGCACGCCAACGATAAGAGATAGTATTAATAATTCTCTTTCCTTACTTCAAAATATGCCTGCGGGTGATTACATACCGGGCACACTTCAGGTGCCTCAAGGCCTACTACCACGTGGCCGCAGTTACGGCACTCCCACATCACCACGCCGCTCTTCTTAAATACTTCCATGGCTTCAATGTTCTTAAGAAGGGCACGGTATCTCTCCTCATGTACCTTCTCTATTGCACCTACTCCGCGGAACTGTGCAGCCAGCTCTGTAAACCCTTCTTCCTCGGCTTCTTTGGCCATTCTTTCGTACATGTCGGTCCATTCCGCATTCTCACCCTCTGCCGCATGCAGAAGATTGGCAGGAGTATCACCCAGCTCTCCCAGCGCCTTAAACCACAGCTTCGCATGCTCCTTCTCATTCTCCGCAGTCTGAAGAAACAGCGCTGCTATCTGCTCATAGCCTGCCTTCTTGGCTACAGAAGCAAAATATGTGTATTTGTTTCTTGCCTGGGATTCACCGGCAAATGCCTCCCAAAGGTTTTTTTCGGTTTTGGTTCCTGCATATGGATTATCAGCCATTTTTCTCTCCTTTCAGATCGTTGTCGTAAACCTGTATAAAAATCATTCTCATTGTATCACAGATCTATTCTTTTGTATGCAATCTTTCTAAATACATGGTTCATCTAGTGAATTCATTATTTTTCTATAAATAAAGAGCATTTTTACAAAATTTCTGTTATTATAATGATATGGCATTAATTGTATAAACATTTGACAAGGAGGATCCTGTATGTTGAAGGACTGGACTAAAGCTGAAAAACCCGAAGATTCCGAAATCGATTCAAGGCTTGAAAAAGCAAGATCTGAATTAAATGCCAGACAGATGGCCATAAAGGAAAGCAAGCTGCCCGTTCTTGTGATCTTTGATGGGTGGGGAGGTGCCGGTAAGGGCGGAGTGCTTGGTAAGGTCATTAAAAACCTTGATCCCAGATTCTATAAGACCGAAACCCTGTCCAAACCGTCCGAGGATGAATTGAGGCGCCCTTTCCTGTACAGGTATTTCGTGCGTATACCCGAGGCAGGAAGATTTTCCTTCTTTGACGGAAGCTGGATGGATGAGATCACAAAGGACAGGCTTCAGGGCAAGACCAATGACGATGAATACAAGCGAAGGCTCACATCTATAAAGCGCTTTGAAAGACAGCTTTCCGATAATGGCTATCTTGTGGTCAAGTTCTTTTTCAATATTTCAAAGAAGGAGCAGAGAAAGAGGCTTGATGCCCTTACAGATGACAAGAACACTGCATGGCGTGTAAGCAAATGGGATGAATGGCAGAATAAACATTACGATAAATGCGTTGATGTGTACGATGAATACCTCGAGCTCACCAATCAGTTTATAGCCCCATGGTATTTTATAGATTCCAAAAACCGCAAATGGGCTGAGCTTCAGGTTACGGAGATCCTTGTAAAGAGCATTGATATTGCCCTTAAGAATACCGGCAGGGCTGCCGCCATACTGCAGAATACCTTCCCTCTTGTGCAGATGCCCCGCTTAAGTGAGATAGATCTTGATAAGAAGATAAGCGACGAGGAATATTCGAAGGAACTGAAGGAACTGCAGGCAACCCTTGCGGACCTTCACAACCTTATCTACCATAAGAAGGTACCTGTAGTAATCGCATATGAAGGCTGGGATGCCGCAGGAAAGGGCGGAAACATCAAGAGACTGACAT
This sequence comes from Lachnospiraceae bacterium, assembly GCA_024690425.1. The sequence continues at coordinate 21,872 of JAILCT010000050.1, forward strand.
CGGCTCTTGACCCGAGGGGCTTCGAGGTGCATCCGATAGCCTCCCCGGAACCTGCCGAAAAGAACAGGCACTATCTGTGGCGTTTCTGGAACAGGCTCCCCAAGGATGGGCATATAGCCATTTTCGATCGTACGTGGTACGGCCGTGTAATGGTCGAAAGGCTGGAGGGCTTCTGCTCTGAGAACGACTGGCAGAGGGCTTATAACGAGATCAATGAATTTGAAAAAGAGCTGTATGACTGGGGTGCGGTCATTATAAAGTTCTGGGTGCAGATAGACAAGGATACCCAGCTTGCTCGATTTACCGACAGGCAGAACACGCCCGAAAAACAGTGGAAGATCACTGATGAAGACTGGAGGAACCGCGAAAAGTGGGACCTCTATGAAGATGCCGTTAACGAAATGATCCAGAAGACAAGTACGGAATTTGCTCCCTGGCATATACTTGAGTCAAACGATAAGCATTACGCCCGCATCAAGGCTCTTAAAACAGTCATAGATGCGATCAACAGAGCTTGCGGCCTATCCTCGTGAGCATCTCTCTGTCACTCTTTATAGTTGACCCTGAAGTGGTAAGCATATCTCCCGTGATCGTAGCACTGGCACCGCTTGAAAAGGCTGCTTCTCCGTTACCCCGGATAAGCTTCCTGCCTGCTCCGAGACGGATATCCGCTTCAGGGTTTATATATTTAAAAAGAGCTATCGTCCTTAATATCTCATCATTGTCAAGAGAAGGCAGATGCTCAAGCGGAGTGCCGGAAATCGGGATCAGGGTATTGACTGGAATGGATCTTATATTAAGTTCTGCCAGAGCGAAGGCCATATCGATCCTGTCGTCCATGGTCTCGCCCATTCCGATGATCCCTCCGGAACAAACATTAAGCCCCGCCTTCTGTGCCCGTCTTATATTCGCCGCTTTGTCTTCAAAAGTATGGCTGGTGCATATTTCCTTAAAATACCCGGGAGATGTCTCTATATTGTTATGATAGCTTCTCACACCCGCATCATATAAGCGTTTGAACTGTTCCTGTGTAAGAAAACCCAGAGATGCACACAGGTCTATCTTAAGCTCTTTACGAAGCCTCTTATATATTGCGATTATCTTTTCAAAATCATCTTCTGAGGGTCCGCGCCCTGATATAACGATCGCAAATCTATTAACCCCCGCCCTCTCATTAGACGAAGCCAGGGCATATATCTCATCATAGTCAAGAAGTCCGTATACCTCACAGCCTGTATGGTTGTGTGCCGACTGGGCACAGAATCTGCAGTTCTCACTGCAGGCCCCGTTCCGTCCCGATATGATGGTACACAGGTCTACACGGTCTCCCGTAAAATGAGCCCTCAGCTTATCAGCTCCATCTCTCAGTTCCTGAAGCGGAGCCCCCTTTAATATACCCAGGACATCATCCTTCGATAGCCTGTAACCGTCTATTATCTTATCGGTAAGATCTAAGATATCTATCATTGCTTTGCCTCCCTGTGCCTGACCGATATAAGGGACAATAATAAGGATAACCCCATTCCGATAAGCGTAAGATAATTCATGATCACTTCCGGCACACCTGCATCGGTAAGCGTCTGACTAAAATATGTTCCGAGGATACCAAAGAGACCTCCTGATACAACAGCAGCAACCCAGACAGCGGGATTGATCCCCCGGTTTTTATATGCAAATATCGCGACCATAAGAGGGAATATCACACCCGGCGTATAAACGCTGTACGCCCCGGTCAGAAGGCTCATTATATCCCCCTGTCCGAAAGCTGCAAGCATGAGTGATATAAGCCCAAGAACGATAACGGTCATCCTGACACCCATAACACTTTCTTTCTTTAAGATATCCTTAACGAAGATCGTGGAAGCATTTATTATACATGTGTCTGTTGATGAAAGGATTGCGGACAGCAATCCGAAGATCAGCAGGATCGCCAGCCACCCCGGCATTATTGAAACAGCATACATGAGTGCCCCCATATCCCCCATTTCTTCGGGTGTGACATTATATCTTATCCACATACCGATCAATGTGATGACTACAGAGAACACGAGTAATACCACACCTGCTGTCCCTGCAGCCCTTTGGGCCGCTCTTCCGTCCTTTGCAATGAAATTTCTTGACATGATATCCGGTCCCAGAAAATATACTCCGCCGATCACGAAAAACTGTGTAAAGAGATTTGATATCCTGTAATCATCGTTCAGAAGTTCAATATTATCAACAATAAGTGTGTTGTTGCTTCCTCCCGAAATATACAGATACGCCATACAGGCAGTCACACCGGCCAGTATGATAATAAGCTGTACCTTGTCCGTTTTAACAACAGACAGCTGTCCGCCAATGGCCGTATATGCGATCACGATGATCGAAGTAATAATGAATACTGGCGGGGTGCTCTTACCGAGAGCAAATGTAATGAGTGAGTTCATGGCCACCAGCTGGCCTGCAATAACACCTATCCAGGAGATGACTATGATCAGGGAGATTATGACTTCTGCCGGACGTCCGACGATCTTACCGGCCAGATCGGGCAGGGTATCGGCACCTATATCCCTGACTTTCCCCGAAAGCAAAACAGACTGCAGCATAAGTCCGATGGCTCCAAAAGCAAGCCACCAGATTCCCGGAAATCCGATATTGTAAACCGTTGTTGTAATACCGATAGTTGTCGACGCCCCGACCACAGTGGCAAGCAGCGTCATAACAACCGAACATGAGGCCTGATTCTTCCCCGCAACGGAATAATCAGTGAATGACCTGATATTCTTCAGGTCCAGGATACCGATCGCGATGAATACGATCAGATATAAGAATAATGCTATCGCAAAAATATAATTCATTTTCCAATCTCTCCTTATTTTGGCCAAACACAGTTATACTATAAGGAGAGGCGTATTGTCAACCCATATATGCTTGTGGGTTGACAATTGCTCTGTTTTCAATTAATGAAGCTTATCATGGCTGTCCGTTCTGGTCTTGGCCCCCATGGCTTTTAATTCTTTCTTTCGCTTGTACATCATTTTATCTGCTCTTTCAAATATATCCTTAAGCTGTCTGTCTCCCTTTTTAAGAACAGCATATCCTATTGAGATCACTACGGAATCATCCTTGATGTTCTCTTCAACCTTACGGTTCACTTCATTGACAACTTCAAGCATCGACTCATAGCCCTTTCCCTGAAGGATCACAACGAATTCATCACCGCCGATCCTGAACACCGCTCCCTGATCTGTCTGTTGATGATCTTTTCGTTTTCTGTATAAGCATGCTTATTGCGTACACCGGTCAGGGAATCCGTATTAGCCATATCCATATAGGTCCTGCTGGTCTCCTTCTCTTCTTCAAGCTTCTAACTGGAAAATCTTTTTAGCTGGAGCAGGAGAACAGATGCCAGGGTTAACACGGCTGCCATGGTAAAAATGACCTGATTTCTGCTGTTTCTGATGGTTCTGTCACTGATATAACTGATCTTATCACGGATAACGCTGTCGCGGATAAGGACTGCCATCTCCCAGCCCGTATCCTGTATGGGAACATAGTACAGCGTCTCCTCGGATATGCCGACATCGAACGTTATGTTTCCTCCCTGCCCGTTTTCAAAATTCTTAAGGTTTTTCTCCCAGACATCCTCAGCAACAATACTCTTTAACGCATCTAAGAAATTATGCTTTAAGATCACCGGTCCCAGTTCGGTATCGGACAGGTTTACACCGCTTTTTGTATACAGGGCGAAGTGGGTTCTTCCCTGATCATCGAATGCAAGCAGATCAACAATATCCTGGATATCAAGCTGGACAAAGCATGCTTTAAAAGGCTTACCCATCAGCTTAAGATCCGGTGTCGGAATAGCCAGACATAACTGCTTGGAAGAACCGTAGTTTGAAACTGTGGAGATTATCCGGGCATTCACCTGTACATCCCCT
>JAILCT010000130.1 GCA_024690425.1 Lachnospiraceae bacterium
CTGTACTTCTGTGATACGGGACTGTGCGCGTATCTTTCCATGTGGACGAGTATGGAAACGCTGATGAACGGTGCGGCCAGCGGGCATTTTTATGAAAACTACGTTGTTTCTGAATTCTTGAGAATGTATGCCTACTCAAAGGATAAAACAAACATGACTTTTTACAGGGATACAAATCAAAAAGAGATTGATATCGTTTTGGAGGAAAATGGGAAACTTCATCCGCTGGAAATAAAAAAGTGCAGTAATCCGGAGAAGAGAGCGATCAGTTCGTTTCATCTACTTGAAAAGAGTTCACTAAATATTGGTGAAGGCGGGATAATATGTATGGCTGCAAACCCGTTTCCGCTGGATGAATACAATAATATTATTCCATGCAATATAATATAAAAGTTTTACCCCAAGGAAACGACGTCGAAGTCTGTTGTTTACTTGATAGGAAATATGGTATGAATTCAGAATATTTTGGAAAGATGCGGGTTGTCTTATTTACATGCATGGCTTTACTTGCCTTTTTTGTGAGCGGATGCGGCGAGCCTTCCGATCCCGAGAAAAGGACGGCAGAATCCTTAACAAAGCTCGCCGACGGCATCTATACCGCAGATCTTATATATGATGATACCGACAATACATGGTCGTCACAGGAAGAGGAATATCAGCCTTTAGTCGGAGTTATGAAAAGGGAATGCACCAAATCTACTGAGATAAAAGGAACGTATATTCTCGCAACGGACGACAGGATAATATTCATCGGCGGTATCAATGCAGAGGATCTAAGCGGCCGGAAAGTCGATGCATTTACCACCTATGAGATCGGTTCCATAACCAAGATGTTTACGGCGACTGCCATATTTCAGCTCTGCGAACAGGGGAAACTGTCTTTGGACGATACTCTGGATAAATTCTTCCCGGAATTTGAGTACGGAAAGGGAATAACCGTTTATCAGCTGCTTCATATGCAATCGGGACTCAGGAAGGATTTTGTTACGGAGGAGACATTTCTTTTGGAAAACGGCGAGAGGGATTATGAGGAATGGAAGAGGTACTTCTATGACGGGTTTACGGACGATGAACTCTTAAACATGGTCTTTGATGATGAGCTTTTGTTTGAACCCGGAACGCAGTATCTGTACAGTAATGTGGGCTACAGCCTGTTAGCAATGATAATGGAAAAGATCACGGGGCAGAGTTATGGTGTTTATGTGCAGAAAAACATTTTTGATGTCTGCGGTATGGAACATACAAGCAGCATGAAAACCGGAGATGTTACCAGTGTTCCCGAGTATGTGCCGGGTGACGATGCATCGGATGAAGATCCGTATCAATATGTTGACACACTCTATATGCAGCTTATAAAGCCTGAACGGGGAGTGGGAGACATCCATTCCTGCGCATATGATCTGCTGCTTTTTGACAGAGCGCTCATCGGGGGAAAGCTTATAGGCGGTGATTCTCTTGCGGAAATGTTTCGTATGGATAATGGGTATGGATGCAGTACGGTCCGCAGGCACATCCGGTTGACGGGGTATACTGGCACGGCGGAGAAACCTGGGTCTACAAAGGATACAATGTATATTGCAAAACAAAGGAATACGGTAATATATATCTTATACAGCTTCACCCGACGACAGCCGGCGATGAATATTCGCTCGAATGCATACAGAATGTCGTCACATTCATGGAGTGATCAGTGACTGCGGGCAGACATAAGGCAGGGCATGTGTTTTATTGCATATTGTCCGCATTCTTCGGGTTGTTTTTCGGCCTGTTCTGTTCGATCCCGTATCTGTTCATAGGCGGCCTGAGTATGGCAGTGACATGGTGGATTGCCGGAATACCGTATGATATTACCCATTGCGTCAGTAACTTTGTTTTGTGTCTGTTGCTCTTCAAACCGCTTTGCTCTATCATGAGGAGAGTAACATCAGACTGGTGACGGTCTGATCATCTATGATTTATTCCCCGAAGGATTCAGATGCTGATCCTTTGACCTTATCGTTAAGGGATACAAAGAAGAAATAAGTTATGAGGAAACCGGAATGATATATGACGTAGAGTATGAGATATCGGCACAAATATTCGTTCTTTTTATATTTGTGTATTCCTGTATCAATTATCCGATGAAAAGCAGGAAAAACATGCTTTTCAGGATTATGAGCATAATCCTGATCCTTACGCAGTCCTTCGACATATTGTCTGCTTATACAATATCTTATAATGATGTTTTCCCGAGGATCAGTAATATTCTGGTAAACACGGCATACTTTCTTTTTGGTACGCTGCTCTGTTATCTGCTCGGTGCCTATATTGATTATCATATCATTCCCGAAAACGGGAAAAAGCCCTTTTTAAAAACAAAGCTCGTAGTGCTGATCATAGAGGAGATCGCAATTATCGCAAACATGTTTTTCGGTTTTTTCTTTTACATCACTGACGACAATATCTATACCCACGGTAACTTTTTTTATGTTATGCATTTTGTTTCGATCCTGTTCATTGTATTAGCGGGAATATCCATGTTCCTGAACATAAAGATCCTGGGAAAAGAACGGATACTGTACGGGGGCATTATCATATCACTGTATGTTTTGCCGATCATATTCCAGGTCTTGTTTTTCCAGAACACATTGATAATCATGTTCGGGGCTTCCCTGATCATGCTGGTCACTTTCTTTTCTCTGGAAACCCCGGACTATGTAAAGCTGCAGACGACTCTCGCGGAACTGGAAAAAACAAAATCAGAGCTGGAAAAGCTGAATATCAGGAATTATAAGCTTGCTCATATGGATCAGATGTCAGAATTATTAAACCGTACCGCTTATGAGGAAACAATATCCGATTTAAGAACAAATATGAAAAAGGTCAGAGAAGAAAAGGAAATCATCATTTTTATGGCCGATCTGAATTTCCTGAAATATCTGAATGACACTTTCGGACACACCACAGGTGACGAAGCCATTAAAAATGTTGCATTGATCATAAAGGAAACCTTTTCCGATAAAGAAAACTGCTATCGCATCGGCGGGGATGAATTCTGTATTATCAGTATGGGGAATGATCAGACCGAATTTGAGACTTTGTATCGGAGATTCACGGATAAAGTAGAAGAAAAAGGCAAAGAGACAGATTATCCTTTTTCCGTGGCCAGTGCCTACTACATTGTTCAGGATGAAAGCATTGATGAGGCAATGCAGATCGTGGATAATATGATGTACGAAAACAAGAAAGAGTTCAAAAAGCATTATCCCCATTTTGCCAGAGCATAGGAAAACCCCTGAAAGTTAAGAGCTTTCAGGGATTTTTCTTTCGGTCACGTTTTCATCCCGATCACAGTCACGATACCTCGATTATTATGGTTCCGGTGAGTTTCTTCTTGCCTGTGAACCTGACCGTGCCCGTTTCGGGATCGGGATCCGTGATCTTGTAATCCTTCGTGGTAAGGGTATATTTCTTGCCGTCGATCTCGATCTTCACCTTCTTAAGGCCGGAAAGCTTTCCTTTCTTTATCTTGATCTTTCCGCTCTTTGTGAACTTCACCTTCACTGTGATCTTTGCGTTGTGCACGGATCGTTTGTTGATCGAATAATAGCACTTATTGGCCTTCAAGACCTTATTGGCCGCTTTGACCGCTTTTTTAAGCTTCTTGTATTCGGACTTTGAAAGGGCTTTCTTCGCGGCTTTCGTGATCTTGAGTTTCGGATACAGATAATGCTTTCCGGGGGATGAGGTTTTCTTTCCGACATAAGTCACTTTGATAAGGTCTTCCGGCTTCACCGTACTTCCGGCCTTTATCGTAACGATGGAAGTCACCTTGGAAGTATCCACCTTGAACCCCAGTTCCTCAGGCGTTATCTTTTTGCCGGTAAAGTCGATGGCGTTCGTGTAGGTAACGACGGGAGTCACATCAACCGCTACACCGTCTATGGTGATCGTGGCGGGTTTTTCCGGTACCACCCTGACGGTTTCGGGTTTTACGGGCCTGTAATCGCCGGTATAGAGTTCTTCGCCGGGCTTAAGGTGCGGGCCGGGCGAAGGCGAAGGTTTGGGATTGTCACTGTGCTCGGAAGGCTGGTTGACAGCTCCGGATACCGCACCTTTCTCCGCGACAAAATAGGTACTGAAGGATGTTACCCGCACCGAGAAGCTGTCCGCGGACGGGCTTAAGGTATTTACGATGGCGATGGTGCCGTCGTCGAGAAGATGATAAAGCACCGGTCTTGTATAGCCCGAAAGATCAAGATCATCAACCATGAGCGATATGGGTTCCGTCGGCTCCACTTCGTGGATCCAGATATTATCAGGATCGGAAGGATCCGTGGGATCGCCTTCACTGAATGTCGTAAGGGAAATATCAAGCGCCGTATAAGGAGCATTTGCCGCCATCGATCCTTTGATGCGCGTGTCCGCGGCACCGTTTTTAGCCGTCTCCTTAACGCACGGGAATACACGGGCAAAGTCCGCCGTATCCTCATCTCCGCCGACCGTCCTGTATCCGCCTGCCGATGATACATTGGCCATTACCAGATTCCCTTCCACGGGTGCGAAGGAACCGTGTACTTCCGTATTGTTGATCTCCTGCGAGGTCATGGTGAAATACTGCCCGTCAAAGACAGCCTTGCCCGTCTCATATCCGAAATTCTTTGCCAGATTTGCGGTACGGGCATCTTCGACAACTTCCGTAAAACTGCCGTCCGTTATGATTCTCCGCACAAAACGGTTTTCGGCTGCCAGGATCGGTCCGTAAAATATCGTGGGATCCTCATAAGGGGAATCAGGATTCTCCCAGATCAGAGGGCCGTGGAAAAAGGCGATGGGATCGTCCTTGTCTTCGCCGTCATACCCTGCCTCACGCATATCCGCGATCGTAAACACTTCTCTCGCCCCCGGAAGCGTGGCATCCTTTACCCGGTCGCAGGAGAGGATATCCCCGGTTACATAAAGTTTTCCGAGAAAACTGTCGTAATTACTGAGATAACCGACATTTCCTCTTATAGAGACTTCTGATTCACGCGTGTCGAACGGCTCATGCTTTATGA
>JAILCT010000058.1 GCA_024690425.1 Lachnospiraceae bacterium
GAGAATGAAATAGGCAGCAATACCGGCCTTGGAGCGCATTTTATTCTTCTTGGCATTGTAAAAATATCCCCTGAACCATTCTGCAAACTGCCTCTTTACAAGTATCTTAAACATTTATTCTTCCTCCAATTCAAGGAATACTTCTTCAAGACTGTCATCACCCTTAACTTCATCCATGGTGCCGGACTTGATAAGCCTGCCCTGTTTGATTATGGCTACCTTATCGCACAGCTTCTCAGCCACCTCGAGGACATGTGTTGAGAAAAAGATGGCACCGCCCCTGTCACAGTGTTCCCTCATCATTTCCTTAAGGATATGCGCTGCCTTGGGATCAAGTCCCACAAAGGGCTCGTCCATTATAATGAGCTTGGGATCATGCATCCATGCCGATATGACCGCAAGCTTCTGCTTCATACCGTGTGAATATGATGATATCGGCTGGGCAAGATCATCGGTCAGTTCAAAAAGATCGGCATATTTATGTATCTTCTCCATCCTCTCGTCTGCCGGAACCCTAAATACATCTGCAATGAAATTAAGGTACTTGATCCCGCTCATAAAATCATACATATCCGGATTATCGGGTATATATGCAAGCTCCATTTTACACTTTATCGGATCATCCTTGATCGATATTCCGTTTATTAATATATTTCCTTCGTCATACTTAAGAATGCCGACTGCACTCTTTAGCGTCGTACTCTTACCCGCTCCGTTGTGTCCGATAAAGCCGAATATCTCACCTGCCTTTATATGCAGAGTCAGATCATCTACCGCCTTTTTTTCATCATATGACTTTGTCAAATGTTCTATCCTTAACATCCTGTTTCTCCTCTCTAAAATTCAAATATCCTCAACATCTGATCCTGAATTCCTGTTATTCAGATATCCCTCATATGAACCAGATGAATCCCTATATGCCCTATTCCAAGAATAAGCGCAGCGCATATCAGTATTACATTCCCTGAGTATAATCCCAGCAGCAGCGCAGCAATAACGGGAAGCGTGGCTCCTGCAAGAGGAAATCCGGCATAAGATTTATAGAAATCCTGCAGCCTTCTTTGGCTTTTAAAATACCTTATCCAATAGCATTCATAAAGGATCATCAAAACAAAGGATGTAAGCCATATGATCATCGTCCATCTGAAATATACTCCTTCCGGCAGTTTCTTTATGTGTGGATCGATCGATCTAAATATAAGCAAAGACACTGTCACCAGTGCTTCACCGATACGTTCCATAATAAGCAGAATTTTATGATCTGCTTCGGTCTCGTCGCTGTAACCTTCCGGTTTACCCTTTATCCCCCAGTAAATATTCGGAACAAACAGCATCATAAGGAATACGATTCCCGTTATCGAAATTCCTGGCTTATAAGGGTTTATATCCGGCGAAAAGGCAATGGAGCTTAAATTAACGCTGCTGATGATATCCCCAAAATGTTCCCTGATACTCCCGGCCATAAGATCAGGATTGTTAAGCTGCGTATGATATCCTCCGTATATTCCCATTATCTTACCGCCAACGGATGAATATTCATCAATAAAGTTGGATATCATGTATTTTTCTCTTGTTGGAGAGATCCCGTTATGGCTTGTATCGTCAGCCCTGTACTCCTTACCCTGTCTGATGCATTCTTCGGCCTTTTTATATTTCTCAGAACCGGCAAGATCATGGTCTTCAAGATACTTAAGATACCTTGCGCCTGTGGTATCATATTGATGTCCCACATCCGTCCCGTGAAATACCGTCTCAGGGCATCGGTCCTTTATTTCATGAAAGAACTCATTGTAGTATTCATTACCTGACTGTGTTCCCTTTATCTCTTCGAAAAACAGGTCTATAAGCTCATCAGAGTCTTCCTTCATCCACACGTTAAGAAACTCGGCACTGTAATAGGGGAGTTCCACAAAAAGATCCCGGAAACCATCATCGTAATAACCCTTCCACAGGTCAAATTCAATATCATAATACATTTTGGCTCCGTGCGCTTCCCCATAAAGCCTTATAAGCGTATTGTCATCCGGATATACATCCGCCGTTTTGTCGTTCATATCAAGAACAAATCCGGCTGCTGTTATAATAACGACTATAAGTATCGCAATTGTTGTTTTGATCTTTTCTTTCATTTTATCCTGTCAATCCTCAACAAGCAATTTGTATATGTTTACAGTGCTGTAGGGGATCACAGAGATCGACTCCTCTGCCTTGATGCCCCTTTCAATAAACTGATCATGCAGTCTTTCCATTTCTCTTCTACTATAGCAGAGTATCACTCTTTTGTGCTTCTTTTCTTTATTGAACAATCTCATATTATCTTCCTCCTCTTCATTTGATGAGGCTAATATATCACCCAAATAAAAAACAGACCGAATATACACTGATTTCAGTCTGTTTTACACTCTTTCATATATACTTCTTTGACTTCAAACCTCCTTTTCCCTCATGCACTCTTCGAGTGTCAATACTTCGCAGCCCTTATCAGCATAATACGTAAACATTGCATCCAGCTTTTTCAGATCATAACTTGTTACGCAATCAGATATCACATGAACCTTATATCCGACCTTTGCCAGATTATAG
>JAILCT010000060.1 GCA_024690425.1 Lachnospiraceae bacterium
GTATTCCTTGAATTGGAGGAAGAATAAATGTTTAAGATACTTGTAAAGAGGCAGTTTGCAGAATGGTTCAGGGGATATTTTTACAATGCCAAGAAGAATAAAATGCGCTCCAAGGCCGGTATTGCTGCCTATTTCATTCTCTTTTTCGTGATCATGGTAGTAATGCTTGGCGGCATGTTTTCGGGTGTTTCCTATACGTTGTGTGGGCCGCTTTCGGGAAATGATATGGGATGGATGTATTTCCTTATGCTTGGCGGTATGTCCATTTTACTTGGCGCATTCGGAAGCGTGTTCAATACATTTTCTGCCCTGTATCTGGCTAAGGATAATGATCTGATCCTTTCACTTCCCATTCCCGTACGTGATATAGTTGCGGCGCGTCTTATAAGTGTATACCTGATGGGAACAATGTACGAGGCGGCTGTTTTCATACCGGCGATCATTGTTTACTGTATCGTGAACGGGATAAGGACAAAGGCGCTGATATGCGAAATACTGATGTTTTTCATCATCTCACTTATCATCCTTATCCTTTCATGCCTCCTGGGATGGTGTGTTGCAAGGATAAGCTTAAAGCTTAAGAATAAGAACATAATAACCGTGATCGTATCACTGGCCTTTATCGGAGCGTACTATTTTTTCTATTTCAGAGCCAGTGACATGATAAGGGATATCCTTGCCAATTCACAGATATATGGGAACAGAATAAAGTCAGGTGCTTATATTCTGTATGTATTCGGAAGCATAGGAGAGGGCAATGTGTTAAATGCCATTCTCTTTACGGCAGTTTTGGCGGTGATAACGGGCTTCATATGGTATATGATGCTTAAGAGCTTTATAAATATGGCAACATCGACAGGAAGGTCAGCGAGAGTTATATACAGAGAGAAGGCAGTTAAAGAGAAGAATATCTTCACGGCTGTGCTTTCAAAAGAGTTTGGCAGGTTTACGTCAAGTCCTGCTTATATGTTAAACTGCGGTCTGGGTATCCTGATCCTTCCGGTCATGGGATTATTCCTGCTTATACATGATGCTGTCCCATCTATATTGGATGATGTATTCAGCTCTTCGGGCATTATGAATGCGGGCGCCGTACTCATATGTACCCTGCTCTGTCTTGTGGCAACAATGATTGATATGGCGGCATCTTCTATCTCTCTTGAAGGCAGGAGCCTATGGCTGCCCCGGTCACTGCCCATAGATCCGAAGCTTATTCTTTATGCTAAGGCATCTGTACAATTGATACTTTCCGGTATCCCGATGCTTATAGCGGTTACGTGTGCTGTGACTGTTGTAGACGCATCACCGGTTGTGTGCCTTTTGATCTTCCTTACAGCTATGATGTATGTGATCTTTTCGGCCCTTTTCGATGTATTTCTGGGTATTAAGATGCCCTTATTAAACTGGACAAGCGAGATCGCTCCGATAAAGCAGAGCGGGGGAGTATTTATCGCAATGTTTGGTGGCTGGGGGGTATGTGCTCTTTTGGGTGGTCTCTATCTCTTTATCGGATATAAGATGGGAGCGGCAGCTTATCTGCTGATATGGACGCTGATATTTGCCACGGCTTCGCTTATCATAAATCATTGGCTTAGTAAGAAAGGATCTCTGATCTTCGCGGAATTATGAATACGGGATTGAAAAGATACAGGCATTTGGATTTCCCGGGTACATTTTGCCGCAGTATTGACACGCGGCATTCATAGTTTTATATTTTAAGCAGGTGTTTGATACCTATAAGGAAACGAACGAGGAATTTTATGTTATTAAGTGTGGTGGGATGACCATTGCAAATAGCATATTGCAGGGTTGATCTTTTGAAGATCGAAGATGCCCGGGGCTGGCGGATCACGCCGGCTTTGATTTGTTACACTTAATAATGTGGATAGGAGTATATCCTCGCTCGTAGATAAAGTCAGGATTATGCCATGATATCTATATGTTGAGATATCATGGCTTTTGCATAATGGGAGATTCTTTTAAAGTGTAAGATTTCAAACGCAGTGTACCGGGCATGTTCGGTCCTATGAATTTTCGGAAAGGATTGTGAACATGAATACGGAAAAACAGATAGAATTTGATAAGGTAAAGGAAATATGGGCAGGGTTTGCCGCTACGGAGTATGCCAAGGACAGGATTAAGGACACACAGATCATTCTTGATGAGACAACTTTGAGGAAGGAACTGCGTGACACGACCAACAGCAGGAACATGATCAAGGAGCTTGGCATACCGCCCCTTCAGGATGTAACTAAGATAAATGAGATACTTGCGGCTGCCGGGCGGGGTGACTGCTTAAGCCCGTATCAGCTTGAAAGGGTGGAGAACGTCACGGTCGTTGCGCAGCGTCTTAAGGATTATCTCAGCCGCGGCAGACAGTATGACAATCCGCTTGCCTATTATGATGAGAATCTTGACGGACAAAGTGAGCTCAGGGATGAGATAAACAGACAGATCCGAAATGAGGCTGTGGATGACAGGGCGTCAAAGTCACTTTTCGAGATAAGGACCAGAATCGCAGGTCTTGAGGATTCCATGAAGCAAAAGGCCGAACAGGTTATAAGGAATGCTAAGGACTGTATGGCAGACACCTATTACACCATACGAAACGGCCGCATATGCGTTCCGGTTAAGAAGGAGTATAAGCTAAGAGTGCCGGGAAGCGTGATAGATAAGTCCTCGACCGGAAGCACACTTTTTATTGAACCTACGGGGGTGGCCAGACTCTCTGAAGAATTACAGCTTCTTAAGATTGACGAGGAAAATGAGATATACAGGATCCTCTATACCCTTACTGCAATGGTTGCTGACTCCGTTCCCGTTATTCAGGAAAACATGAGGATGATCGAAAAGCTGGATCTTATCTTTTCAAAGGGCAGGCTTAGCCTTGAGCTTGACTGTGTTGAACCATCGATAAACCTTGACCGTAAGGTGAAATTAAAGAAGGCCAGGCATCCTCTCATGGATAAGGGAGTAAACGTGCCGCTTGATCTTGAACTGGGTGTAAGTGAGAGGGGTATAGTTATCACCGGCCCCAATACGGGAGGTAAGACGGTGGCTCTTAAAACAGTCATGCTTAACTCTTATATGGCCCAGTGCGGATTGCACGTGACCTGCGAAGAAGCAGATCTTCCCATGAACTCAAATTACCTGTGCGACATCGGCGACGGACAGGACATAACAGAGAACCTGTCGACCT
>JAILCT010000061.1 GCA_024690425.1 Lachnospiraceae bacterium
GCCGTATTTGCCCATGAAGCCAATAAAGCGGGGAAGAAATGCCTGGTGATAGACAGGAGGCCCCATATAGGAGGCAACGCCTACACGGAAGAGACAGAAGGGATCAATGTCCATAAATACGGTGCTCATATCTTCCATACATCCGATAAGGAGGTATGGGATTACGTTAATTCCTTTGTTGAATTTAACAGATATACCAACTCACCGGTTGCAAGGTATAAGGATGAACTCTACAACCTTCCCTTTAACATGAATACCTTTCATGCCCTGTGGGGTGTCAGGACTCCGGATGAGGCCCGTGCTAAGATAGAGGAGCAGAAGGCGGAAGCCGTAAGGGAGATGAAGGATGCAGGGGTAAGCGAACCGCGCAACCTGCGCGAGCAGGCTATA
This sequence comes from Lachnospiraceae bacterium, assembly GCA_024690425.1. The sequence goes on from JAILCT010000061.1 coordinate 391, forward strand.
AGCCTTGTGGGCAGGGATATGTATGAGAAGCTCATAGAAGGCTATACAGAGAAGCAGTGGGGCAAGAGGGCGGATGAACTTCCTGCCTTTATAATAAAGCGGCTGCCTGTCAGGTTTACCTACGATAATAATTATTTTAACGATAAGTATCAGGGTATTCCCATCGGAGGCTACACTTCCATGACAGAGAGGATGCTTAAGGGATGTGATATCAGGCTGTCGACGGATTATTTTGCGGACAGGGAAGCCCTTGATGCATGCGCGGATAAGATCGTGTTCACCGGCATGATCGATGAATTCTATGACTACCGGTTCGGCGAACTGTCATACAGAAGCTTAAGGTTTGAGACCGAAGTCCTTGACACTGCCAATTATCAGGGTAATGCGGTAGTGAACTACACGGAATATGAAGTGCCTTATACAAGGATAATAGAACATAAGCACTTCGAATTCGGTACGCAGGAGAAGACCGTTATAACAAGGGAATATCCGGCGACATGGAAAAGGGGCGACGAGCCCTATTACCCGATGAATGATGATAAGAACAATACTCTGTTCGCAAAGTATAAAGAGCTTGCGGATGCAGAGGACAAGGTGATCTTCGGAGGACGCCTCGGAGAGTATAAGTATTACGATATGCATCAGGTGATCAGGCGGGCTCTTGATGTGGCAGGGGAAGAGATCGGCTGAAGCTGTGACTTTGCCCGGTATGATCGGGACGGAGGCATTGATGAGCAGAAGAGAAAAGAGCAGCATGCCAATGGGAGTACTGATAGTACTTGTCTCACTGGCTGCAATACTGTGTATAGTCCTTGGTACTCTTATGTACCTTGACAACAGGGCGCTTATAAGAAATGAAGAAGCAGATGATAAGGTAACACAGTCCCAGGCGAAGGCCGAAGCAGAGGACAAGCATGCGATGGAGGCCGCACATGATGATCTCGCCGGTGCTCCTGTTATAGTGAATGATCCTGCCGGTGAAGAAGGCAGTGCCTATGACGATCTTCTTCCTGAAGGTAAAACGATAGATATCGCAGCACTTAAGAACAGTGTGAATCCCGATATTTATGCATGGCTGTATATTCCGGATACAGGGATAGATGAAGCGGTGCTCCAGCACCCGGAGGATATAACATATTATTCAACGCATAACAGCGAAGGCATGGAAGATGAGGATGGTGCCCTGTATACCCAGAACTTTAACAGCAGGGACTTTTCGGATAACGTGACTGTCATATACGGACACAACGGGGGTAATGACAAGGCATTCTCCAACCTCAATGTATATGCCGATCCCGAGTTTTTTAAATCCCATCCGTATATATATGTTTACACAGAAGATGCAGTACTTCTTTACAGGACCTTTGCGGCATATGAGTCCGATGACAAGCTGATAGTTGTTTTCTACGGAACGCAGGACGATGATATGTATAATGCATACCTGCAGAAGCTTGATGAGAACATCGGGATCAATTCGAATATTGACAGGGAAGGCTGGCCGGGACCTTCAGATAAGATACTGACGCTTTCCACCGGAATAACAGGGAAGGATGACAGGCGGTTTCTGGTTCAGGCTAAGTTCCTTGGTGGCTTTGTAGAGGATAAGGATAATGAGTAGAAGGGGCATAACCAGAAGCGAATACATACTGAAAAGGATACTCATAATCTTAGGCTGTATACTCGCAGTGATCGTTATCCTTGCAGCATCCGTCAAGATAATGACGATACTCGGAAGAAGCAGGCTTGATAAAAATGCCAATACGACAGGACCTGAGATTGCCGAAGAAGAGGATTCGCAGATGCGTAAGGATCCTGCTTATTCAACTGACTGGCAGGAGGGATGGGTAAGCCTTGACGGAAGGGTATATGAATATAATGATGAAATAAGGACTTTTCTTATCATGGGCATAGACGATGCCCATGGTCAGTCGGATGATAAGGAAGTGCTTGAGAAGACCAGCGGCGGTCAGGCTGACGGACTCTTTCTCGTTATCATCAATCCCGTAGATGAGTCCATTAAGATCATGGCTGTCAACAGAAATACGGAGGTTCCGATCACTCTTGCCAATATGGGACAGGACGATTCAGATGCCGGTATATACGACGGACCCATTGCGGTCCAGCATGCCTTTGGCGGAGGTGCCGAGTACTCCTGTGAACTTACCAGGGATGCTGTCAGCAAGCTCCTCTTTAATATGCCTATCCATGCCTATATGTCGGTGAGTTATGAAGCTATACCCAAAATAAATGATGCCGTAGGAGGTGTGACCCTTACGATCCCTGAGGGGATGGATGATCTTCTTAAGGTAAACAGCAAGTGGACAGCCGGAAGCACTATCACCCTTAAGGGACAGGATGCGGTTGATTTTGTGCGCAAGAGGGATACAGAGGAATTCGAGAGTGCGAGGAAGAGGCTGTCAAGGCAGAAGCTCTACCTCACCAGGCTGATAAAGCAGATGAAGGAAGAGACCAAAAAGGATATAACCCTGCCGGTAAGCATGTATTCCAAGCTGAAAGAATATATTGTGACAGACCTTACGGTTGACGAAATGAGTTATCTCGTATCGGATTATGCAGGTTACTCCTTTGACGGTGAGGATATATATACGATGGAGGGGGAGACGGTGCTTAAGGACGACGGATTCGAGCACTTCTATCCTGATGAAGAAGCCCTCAGGGCTATGGTAATTCAGCTCTTTTATAAAGAAGTTGACAGAAAAGATGCAAAACAGTAAATTTTAGTGTATAATGTTATGGTCACAAGTACAATTTAGAAAGGGGGACTTCGCGAAGTGAAAAAGAGGTTAATGTCAGTTGTCATCGCTTCCCTGCTCATTGTTTCAATGTGTGTGCCTGTTTCGGCTAAGCGTGTGTTTATACAGACATCACCCAACGGCGCAGGTTTTTGGGGAGAGATACCTGACGACAACAAAGGTTCATCTTCTTCCAGTTCCGATAAGAAGAGCAGCAGTTCTTCTTCGAACTCAGGAGCAGCTCAGGCTAAGGAGCCTGTATATACAACTCCTACCGGCCAGCCCATAACCGACAGCCTTCTTGCTCTTCTTGCTGCATCTATGGACAGCACGGGAGCTACCCTTCCTGTAGGCAAGACTACGATCATTGCTTACAGCAATTATCTTAAGGCACTCGGTATGAATTCAGCACTGGTAACCGCTTTTGTACCTACACAGAATACAGGTAAGAAGCCGGTTAACAGCACTATCACAAACGCTCTTATCGCTAAGGGATTAAGCTATACCGTAATGGTACAGCGCCCTACAGGAGCCGTTGAGTTTGTTGCTCCCACCAAGGTAGTAAACGGTAGTCTTACCTACGCAAAGCCTACCGGGCCCATTGCATCAGTTGCTGTTGTATGTAACGCAGTAGCACCTAAGTAAAAATAAGTTACAAAACTACTTTCTCACCCCGTGAACGGGGGTGAGATTAGTCACGCGTGATTAATCAATTTGTTCGAAGGCTTGTGACAAGCGGGGGCTGAAATATGCCCCCGGTTTTTGTGTAGAGTACCCGGCAGGTGCCGCACAGCTTAATTGGGAAGTAAGTTTGAAGTTTTATGATTTCTGGTGAAGGATATGAGTTTTGAACGGTCTAATGTAAAGATTGCCCTGATAACGGTAGCGGTAGGAATACTTATCTGTGTCGGAATAGTCTTATACGGAACACATAAGAAGGGCAATTCGGTCACCTATGACAGGGATGCCATGCTGGATAAGGCCCGTAAGTTTTATGAGGAAGGGGATATAAAAAAGGCGATAAGTCAGATGGAATACTATTGCCTTAACAGGGACGATGTCTTTGAAGAGGAGAAGGAACTTGCCGGATGGTATACCGAGATCGGGGATGATGTTAACGCTGCCAAGACGTACAGGCTTGCCGTTTCAATGGCTGATTATAATGAAAACGAGATATCGGTCAATGAGCCGTTTTATCATGTCGGAAGCGACTCAGTAAGGCTTAGGATAGAACCTGTTGTTGGATTTACAACAAATATGGAACTGATCTTTAAGGGAGAGGATATTACACCTGAGGGCTATGATATCGGAAAGGTAAATGGTATAAGGGACGAGCTTACCGATGACAAGGGCTGTCGTACGACACCCTGGACCGAGGTTGATAAGAGTAAGGGATCGGTCATCCTTACAGGTGATATGAACTGTGCCGTCTGGCAGTTCATGAATGCAGGCGGAGAGATCAGGAATATAGAAGACCTTTATTATGAAGAATTCGATGAAGACGATGAAAACAGCACGGAATCGGAAGGAGAAAACATCATATGTCCCATAGGATCGATCGAGCTTAAGAACAGGTCATACTCGATAATGGAGATACCTGAGGATGCGGTCAAGTGCAGGGTCACATATGCAGATGAGTCAATAGACGGGAGATCTTTCTCCGATTCAA
>JAILCT010000067.1 GCA_024690425.1 Lachnospiraceae bacterium
CTCAATACAACTTTAAATTGTGCTACTATACGGATTATCTCTCATAATTCATTATATGTCAAGCACTTTATATGTTCTTTTTTAGACACACAGAAACCGCCGCTTCGAAATGTACATTATTCCTATTTTGCGGATATTCAGCCGCATAATAACGTAATATTTCCGTAACACTTTTGTAATACAATTTTAAAAGTACACGGTACCAATGTGTCCCTTAAACGACAGCATCCATAATCATTTATCCATCCCAAGCCACTGTATAAATGCCGTCTTATCACTGCTGTTGTATCCTGCCTTCTCGTAAAAGCGAAGCGTCTCCGGCTTCTTTGAACCTGTCAGCAGCATCATCTTATAGCAGTTCTCTTTTTCTGCAATCTCCCTGGCAAACTCAAGACATTCACCGGCATAGCCCTTTCCCCGATAATCCTCACGTGTCACCACATTCTCAACGAAAGCATATGGTCGGATATTTCTTGTCAGATTAGGAATTATCACACACACGCAAGATGAAACGATCTTACCATCCACCTCGTTCACGATCAAATGGTGATTCGGATCCTGTATTATCTGAAGCCATGTATCTCTCAAATGCTCATCTTTTTTAGGGATACTGTCCTCATGCAGGAAGAGATACAGTTCAAGTATTGCATCCAGATCTCTTTGCTCAGCTTCTCTAACCATCGATTTCTCCATCTTCCAATAAAGGCATATTGATCAATTCCTGTAATTTCTTCTGTAATAAGCTCTTATCAGGCATCTTCATCTAAATTCCAGCCACTCTCAATATACTCCCAGTTGCTGTACTCAACCTTTCTTTCCATCCGGTCCCAGCTCTCATTGTATTTCCATGTATCATTACTGCTGAATTTCCAGTCTATCTGTAATGAAACATTTACCTCTCCGTCTGAATATAGTTTTTTGATAAACGAAGGATAATACAGATTGAAATAATATATAAAGAGCCCATAATCTCATTATTTTATAAGAAAAATATTATGCCACAGAACAGGCTTGGTTACAAGGTTTTTAAATGTTTTTTCATATCGCATGTTCTCAATGTTTGGTCGTAAATCGGTCGTAATGAGTGGAAATGCCAATAAACAAAATATAGGGGCAAGATTTGTATTATTCTATAATCTTACCCCCTATCGTTGACTTTTGTCCCTTACTTTTGTACTGCTTCTCTCCATCCCGTTAGGGGCAGCTGTCTGATCACGCAAAACAGGCAGACCTGAAGAATCAGGCCTGCCTGTTTCTGTATGGTTTTCAAAGAATAAATACAGACTATCTCGGACTGCCGTCGGCATTGTAGGTGCTGTTCCCGATCACATATCCATTGGCGTCGTATTCGAATATCTGATAATAATCCACACTGCCGTCAGCTTTAAGGAATGTTATCTTGGTCACGCGTCCCTCGGAATCATATTCACATATGGGTTCCTGCATACCATAGCCACCTGCAGTATCGCCGCCATTATAATAATCTCCTCCGCCGTAATCCCCGGAGTAGTCATCATATCCGCCGTATGCCGGAAGTTCCTCTTCATAGACCAGATTGCCATCTTCATCATAGCTTTTTACCTTTACGACATCTCCTACGATCTCCTCTACCGAGTTCACGCGGCCTTTATCATCATAAAGGGTTGTCTTCAACGGTCTTCCCTGATCGTCATAGCCTTCAAAGATATGGTATGTATTAACACTTCCATCATTATTAAAGAAATACTGCTTTACAGGTCTTCCCTGCTTATCGTATTCATATGAATCCGTAGGCTTACCGTTCCAATAGTATGTATACTTTATGCACTTCCCATCAGAATCGTATTCATATACCCTGTAATCGGATACGCTTCCGTCGCTGTTAAACCAAGTTTCCTTTATGCAATTTCCAAGTGCATCATACTCGTACGTTGTGTAATTATATATGCCCTCATCCGCGTTCAGGTACGTCTTCTTTATGATCCTCTCGCTGCTGTCATAATCATCAATGAAGTCTTTGATGTCGACCTGGCCTGAAACCCCGTTTACAAGTGTATTGAGGACCATGTGCATAGTTCCGCGGATACATTTTCCGTTTGAATCGTACTCGCGAACATAATATGTATATTCGCCTGTCTGCGGATCAGTATACTCCGTCTTTACAAGCTGTCCTGCCGCGTTATACTCCCTTGATGCCAAGGGGTTAAGCTCGAGCTCAGGGATGATGTCCGGTGCAGGGCCGTTGTCTTCCTTAGGCATGGGAAGGTCTTCCGTATTGTTCTGGGCGATGGGCATTCCTTCACTATTCTGCTGATCTGCCGGGTTTTCATTTTTCGGGGTATTGTTCTCCCCGTCAGTATTGGTTGATGCTTTCTTGTCGGTCCCGTCGTTATTGGTCGCATCCTTATTGTCTGCAACCTGTTTGGTCCCGTTGTTATCGTCAGAGGTAACCGTCTTTTTATCCAGTTCAGCTATCCCTTTATCTACCCGGTCCTGATCGGAATCCCCGACTTTCTTCTTTGCCTCTTCCAGTATATCGG
>JAILCT010000091.1 GCA_024690425.1 Lachnospiraceae bacterium
CAGGAGTTCAATGAGGACGAAGAGCTTGTGGATGTTGTCGACGAAGAGTATGACGAAGAAGACAGCTATGATGATAGCGAAGAATAGGATCATAAGGGGTACCGCTTGCGGTGGATTCCTTATGATGCCTTAGCGGCGAGCGTATCAAAAGAAATACGGAGTATTTCTTACCGAATAATGTGGAGGAAAACAAAATGCCGGATATGAATAAAGAAGGATACCAGCCCATAACCTTTGATGCGATCAAGATCGGACTGGCATCACCTGAAAGAATAAGAGAGTGGTCAAGGGGTGAGGTTAAGAAGCCCGAGACCATCAACTACAGAACATTAAAGCCTGAGAAGGACGGCCTGTTCTGTGAGAAGATTTTCGGACCCAGCAAGGACTGGGAGTGTCACTGCGGTAAGTACAAGAAGATCCGCTATAAGGGTGTTATCTGTGACAGGTGTGGTGTTGAGGTAACCAAGGCCAATGTACGTCGTGAGCGTATGGGTCATATTGAACTTGCAGCACCCGTGTCCCATATATGGTACTTTAAGGGAATACCCAGCCGTATGGGTCTTATCCTTGACTTATCACCCAGGACACTTGAGAAGGTTTTATACTTTGCCAATTATATAGTACTCGATGCCGGCGATACCGAGCTTAAGTATAAGCAGGTACTGTCCGAGAAGGAGTACCAGGATGCAAGGGCAACACACGGCAACAAGTTCCGTGTAGGCATGGGAGCCGAGGCAGTCAAGGAACTCCTTATGGATATCGACCTTGACGGCGAGGCAGCCGAGCTTAAGGAAGCCCTTAAGGAATCAACGGGCCAGAAGAGGGCCAAGATCATAAAGAGGCTGGAGGTTGTTGAAGCCTTCCGCGGTTCGGGCAACAAGCCCGAGTGGATGATCATGGATGCCATCCCGGTTATCCCGCCCGATCTTCGTCCCATGGTACAGCTTGACGGCGGACGTTTTGCAACATCCGACCTTAACGACCTGTACAGAAGGATAATAAACAGGAACAACCGTCTTAAGAGGCTGCTCGAACTCGGTGCACCGGACATCATCGTCCGCAACGAGAAGAGGATGCTTCAGGAGGCAGTTGATGCCCTTATCGATAACGGAAGAAGGGGACGTCCCGTAACAGGACCCGGTAACAGGGCTCTTAAGTCTCTTTCGGATATGCTTAAGGGTAAGTCGGGACGTTTCAGGCAGAACCTTCTGGGTAAGCGTGTTGACTATTCGGGCCGTTCGGTTAGCGTCGTTGGACCCGAGCTTAAGATATATCAGTGCGGTCTTCCCAAGGAAATGGCTATCGAGCTCTTCAAGCCTTTCGTTATGAAGGAGCTTGTTGCCAACGAAACCTCACACAATATAAAGAATGCCAAGAAGATGGTTGAGCGTCTTCGTCCCGAGGTTTGGGACGTGCTCGAGGATGTTCTTAAGGAGCATCCCGTAATGCTTAACCGTGCACCTACACTTCACAGGCTTGGTATTCAGGCATTCGAGCCCATCCTTGTAGAGGGTAAGGCAATTAAGCTTCATCCCCTTGTATGTACGGCTTACAATGCTGACTTTGACGGTGACCAGATGGCAGTGCATCTTCCTCTTTCGGTGGAAGCACAGGCTGAGTGCCGGTTCCTCCTTCTGTCACCCAACAACCTGCTTAAGCCTTCGGACGGTGGTCCCGTTGCCGTTCCTTCGCAGGATATGGTCCTTGGTATCTACTACCTGACCATGAACAAGTATAAGGATTATTCATCAGATCCTGACTTTAATGAAGAAGTAACACTTAAGTATGATTCAATAGATGAAGCCCTTAAGGCATACAATGATTACCAGGCTTCGCTTGCCAAGGGCAAGACACCCAAGGGAGAGGCACTTACACGTGATACTTTCCTTAAGGTGTGTGTTGATGCCGACCGTGACAGATGGGTAACCTGCCGGTTCGTTGATCTTCTGGGACGTTACTATCATTCAATGAACCAGGCTATCTTAGCTTATGAAAACGGTGAGATTACCCTGCACCAGAGGATAAATGTCCGCATGGAGAAGACCCTCTCCGATGGCAGAAAGATAAGCGGAGTTATCAATACCACTTTGGGCCGTCTGATATTTAACGAGATACTGCCTCAGGACCTTGGCTTTGTTAAGAGGAATGAGGAAGATCCTGCAAGCATGCTCGCACTTGAGATCGACTTCCATGTGGGCAAGAAACATCTTAAGCAGATACTTGAGAAGGTCATCAATACACACGGAGCTACAAGGACAGCCGAGGTGCTTGACCATATCAAGGCAATGGGATACAAGTATTCGACCCAGGCAGCAATGACGGTTTCCATTTCGGATATGACCGTGCCTGCAAGGAAGGCTGAGATGCTTGAGGATGCCCAGAAGACGGTTGACAGGATCACCCGAGATTACAGAAGGGGTCTTATCACCGAGGAAGAGCGTTACAGGGGCGTCATCCAGACATGGCATGAGACCGATGAGGCACTTACCAAGGTGCTTCTTGACGGACTTGATAAATACAATAACATCTTCATGATGGCTGATTCGGGAGCTCGTGGTTCCAACCAGCAGATCAAGCAGCTTGCCGGTATGCGTGGACTTATGGCCGATACAACCGGTCGTACGATCGAGCTTCCCATTAAGTCTAATTTCCGTGAAGGTCTTGACGTACTTGAGTACTTCATGTCCGCACACGGTGCACGTAAGGGTCTGTCCGATACGGCTCTTCGTACAGCCGACTCAGGTTACCTTACAAGGCGTCTTGTAGACGTTTCCCAAGAGCTTATCATCCGTGAACGTGACTGCTGTGAAGGCGTTGATGAGCTTCCCGGAATGTATGTGAAGCCCTTCAAGGACGGTAAGGAGACGATCGAGAACTTAAAGGATCGTATCCTCGGACGTTACGCATGCGATGATATCAAGAATGCCAAGGGTGAGGTTCTTGTTAAGAAGAACCATATGATCAACCCCAGGCGTGCAGAGCGTGTTATAGAAGAAGGCGTTGACAGTAAGGGCGTACTCTTCAATGCGATAGATGACAACGGCAAGCCCATTTCAGAGGGCGTTAAGATCCGTACGATACTTACCTGCCGCTGCCATAACGGTATATGTTCTAAGTGCTACGGTGCTAACATGGCAACCGGTGAAGCCGTTCAGGTTGGTGAGGCAGTAGGTATCATAGCAGCCCAGTCGATCGGTGAGCCCGGTACACAGCTTACCATGCGTACATTCCATACCGGTGGTGTTGCCGGTGATGATATCACACAGGGTCTTCCCCGTGTAGAGGAGCTCTTCGAGGCACGTAAGCCCAAGGGACTTGCCATCATCTCCGAGATCGCTGGTAAGGCAGTACTTAAGGATACCAAGAAGAAGAAAGAAGTAGTTGTAACCAACGAAGAGACAGGCGAGATCAAGACGTACCTTATCCCTTACGGTTCAAGGACCAAGATCACAGATGATCCCGAGGGCCAGATGATCGAGGCCGGTGATGAGCTTACGGATGGTTCCGTTAATCCTCACGATATCCTTAAGATCAAGGGTATAAGGGCTGTTCAGGATTATATGCTCCGTGAGGTTCAGAGGGTTTACCGTCTCCAGGGTGTTGAGATCAACGATAAGCACATCGAGGTTATCGTTCGCCAGATGCTTAAGAAGGTTCGCGTGGAGAATAACGGTGATTCCGATTTCTTACCGGGTACACTTGTTGATTCACTCGAGCTTGAGGATATAAATGCGGCACTTGTTGCTGAGGGTAAGGAGCCTGCAGAGGGCAGCCAGATAATCCTTGGTATCACCAAGGCATCCCTTGCAACCAACTCCTTCATGTCGGCTGCATCTTTCCAGGAGACCACCAAGGTTCTTACCGAGGCGGCTATCAAGGGTAAGGTCGATCCCCTTATCGGACTTAAGGAGAACGTTATCATCGGTAAGCTGATCCCCGCAGGTACAGGAATGAGAAGGTACCGTGAGGTAATGCTTGATACTTCGGTAGCAGATGCTTCCAAGGTTGAAACAGTCGAGGAAGAGATCATTGATGAGATGATCGATGACGACGAGACGATCGATGATGAGATGCTCGAAGATGAGGAACTTGAAACAATAGAAGAAATAGAATAAGATATACAATAAGAAAGGGATCCTACCAGAGGATCCCTTTCTTTTCTTTTACGGGTTCGCTTGCAGCGGGAGCTGCTCCTCCCTTGTTGGCATAGTATATCTTGTTCGTGAGGTTTTCGGCATTTGTGGTATAAGAGAAGGCGGTCTTTTCGGAGATCTTGCCTTCTTTTATTAAGTTAAGAAGGCTGGTGTTCATGGAGATCATGCCTTCCTGTGATGAGGTATCGATAACCGAATCGATGCTCTGGATCTTCTTCTCACGGATGTTGGTCCTGATGGCCGGATTAAGGGTCATTATCTCGAAGGCGGGAACGATGCCGCCGTCAACCGTGGGAAGGAGCTGCTGGCTGACAACTGCCTGCAGTACCATGGATAACTGGATGTAGATCTGGTGCTGCTGGTTGGGCGGGAAAGCGTCGATGATACGCTCTATGGTGTTTGCTGCACCTACGGTATGGAGGGTGGACAGGACCAGGTGACCGGTCTCTGCAGCCGTCATCGCAACGCTTATCGTATCCGAATCACGCATCTCACCGAGGAGTATCACATCCGGACTCTGGCGCAGGGATGCGCGGAGGGCCGTTAAGTAGGACTCGGTATCCGACACAACCTCACGCTGGCTGACTATGCTCTTCTTATGAGGGTGCAGATACTCAAGAGGATCCTCCAGGGTTATTATATGTGATTCTCTGTTTGAATTAATGTGGTCCACCATACAGGCCAGGGTTGTTGATTTACCCGATCCCGCAGGCCCTGTGATAAGGACAAGTCCCTTCTTCTTCTCAGACAAAGATATGATCTTCTCGGGTATCCCGAGTTCTTCGGGCTTGGGAATATGGAAGGTAATGACACGGATGACAGCGGATAAGGAACCGCGCTGCTTGTAGGCATTGATCCTGAACCTGGCTACACCTCCGAGTGCGAATGAAAAGTCATCATCGCCGGTTTCGTCAAGTCTTGTCATCTCCCTGTGGCCCAACTCATAAATGGCAGCGATCATTTCGGCCGTATCCGAAGGCATAAGACGCGAATCGCCTTCCGTGTACATACGTCCGTTGAGTTTATACGTGAGTTCACGGCCTGCCACTATGAATATGTCCGATGCTCCTGCCTTGGTTATGACAGATAAGGTATCAACGATTGACATTGTATTTAATCCCTCCTATAAGTTTGATGTGTTAACAGCATTCCAGCTGTCTATATGGAACAGCTGCTCATCCCCTTCCTCGGGGTAATGGGTCTTCAAAGTCACATTAAGCGTCAGGGACTCATTCACGGGGACCTGGTAACTCAGTGTTACCGGATCGTTTTTGTTTGGCTCCTCGCTTGCTATCACCATATCGTTATCTGCAAAAAGCTCAGGTATACCGTCATAGTAGTCTCCGGCGTTGCTGCAGGTTTTTAAGTGTTTGCTGAGCAGGCCCTCAATGTTTGCCATATAGAGCTCCGCCATCCTGTTGGCTTCGTAGTATTCACTTGTCCGCTGTGCGGTCTGCCGGCTTAAGTTAAGGTCCGAGTGGGCGCTTAAATAGGTAAGGGCCGCGAAGCTTACCATGCTAAGGAGCACGAAAGCGGTCAGCACCGAACTTGTTCCGACATTAATGCCGCCTTTGAATTTCTTTTTCATATTTCCTCTTTATCCGCGAATGGAATGTAAGTACTTGGTCGCATCCAGTTCGTATATTATCGTCGAATCCTCCACCCTTACTATCTTGACATGCATGTTCTGTATTGCTCCGTTTGGCGTTAATGTTACATCACCTGCATATACGGCAAGGTCGGGGTCGCAGGGGTTAAATTCGGAATCATAGAATAACATAAGGTAAGAGTCATCACCCTTTACCGAATCGGGATAAACCGCCTGTATGCTGTCAATATCACCGTCGGTTCCCCTCATTACTTCAGCATAGCCGGTAGCTATGGCTATGGCATGGTTGAGCTCGTATGTTTCCTTACCCATCATGTGGGCCGAAACAAAGCACTTCACACATACGGCTGCAGCCAGTGAGAAGAAGAGTATTGTGACTATCATCTCCATAAGGAAGAGAGAAGAACGTGATCTTCCGGCATCATTCATTCCCGTCACCTCCGTTATCAGCTTCCAATGTATAACTGTACAGGGAAACATAGAACTCGGTTTTGTTCCCCTCAGCGTCTTCGATATTAAAACGGTAAAGGGAATCGGTCACCTTGCTTGATGTAAAGGAGTTGAGCTTTAGGATGTTCTTGCCGGCGCTCTTTACAAGGCCCACATCACCGCGTACGGTAAGCTCCTTGAGGTTCCCTTCGTATTCATATAAATATGTACAATATTCGTCACTGTTTATGAACTGTGATAACTTGAGTATGGGTCCGTCCGCATCCTCTGCTATTGTCACACCGTTCTTGCGGTCGTGCTGGTGGAGCTTCTCGGTAACGTATGCAAGGGATGTACGGGACGAGAAGTTAACGCTCATGTCGTGTGCGGTCTTCTTGTAGATCTTGGCACCGAACAGCACAACAAAAAGAGCCGAGAGCATAAAGACCCCGAACACGGTGATCATAAATATGATATCCACTATTGATCTGTCGCGCTTAAGGATATTCATTCGTATCCCCTTTCGATGATGGTAACATTGGGCATCAGGTTGCTTCCTATCGATTCATAATTAATTATGAATCGCTTATGGTCGTAGTTGAGCCCGTAGTGGTCCTCTATGTACTCAAGTGAAGGAGGGTACATGCCCTCTATCGAGTAGCAGTGGACTATATCGCGGGTTATGGCTTCTTCAAGTATCTGCCGCTGGTTTGCCGCATTGCTTCCGGACAGCCTGGTTATGCCGATAAGGAAGACGATAATTATCGCGGCAAAAAGCAGGATCGAATAATTGATGGAGCCGAGTATTCTTGTTTTTAAGTCAAGTCTTGTAAATCTGTTCATCCTATTTCCCCAAAAACTTTATCCTATGGTAGTCATGATACTCATAAGGGGCATCATTACCGAGAGCAGGATCATACATACGATTATCGAGAATATGATGACCAGGGTGGGTTCAAGTATTGAGATAAGGTTGGCTATCCTTGACTCCACCTCTTCGTCATACTTAACGGCTATCTTCTCAAGGGCCTTGTCGACAGATCCCGACTTGCCGCTCACCGCGATCATCCTGGAGTATAGATTGTTGAATATACCGGCATCAACCAGGGAAGCGGAGAAGGACCCGCCCTGTCTTACAAGGTCGAGGCACTTGTCGATCCTTCTTGAAACCGACTCGTTATCAACCATGGTTGATACCATCTCAAGGCTCTCCTCCGGACGAAGACCTGCGTTTAATGTAAGGGCCATGCCCGAAGCGAAACGGCCGACTGCGATCTTCTCATAAAGGGCCCTGGTCAGGAAGAACCTGGAGCAGAAAGCGGTAAAGTACACACGCCCTCTTTCCGTTCTTAAGAAGAAGATATATAAACCTATAAGGACGATAAGAATGCTTATGAAGACAATGGAATAGGTTCCGACCATGTTTCCGAACTGCATAAGGCTCTTGGAAAATCCCGTCATCTCAGAACCCAGCTGGATGAATACCTGGTTGAATATGGGAAGGACCTTGATGACAAGGACCAGGATGACTATGAACATCATTCCTATTATTATGAAAGGATACTTGAGCGAATTCTTGATTCCTTCTGATATATTCTGTTCCCTGGTGTAATGGAAGGAGAGGGAATGCATT
>JAILCT010000115.1 GCA_024690425.1 Lachnospiraceae bacterium
GATGAGGCATTTCCACACGAGATTGGGCTATTTCTCGGATATCCGCCCTCGGATGTGGAATGCTTTATGAAACATCCCTGTCAGGGAGTTAAGTGCTGCGGATGCTGGAAGGTATTTTCGGAGCCTGAAAAAGCACAAAAAATGTTCATCAGATTCAGGAAGTGTACGGAAGCGTACCATGAGATGAATAAAAACGGTAAATCCCTGGCACAACTTGCCTGTGACTGCGTTATGGCAAACAACGATGAGGCATGCTTGACAAATATATTGCTAAATAGTAATCTGTGATAGCGAACAATGATAACCAATAATATACAAGTTAAAAATGCCAAGAGATAAGACGTTAAGCCATATTAAGGTTAATAAAGCTATCAAAGAAGAATTCCTGGACAAGGGCTTTGAGGCTGCATCAATACGCAGCATCGGAGCACGCGCAGGAATGACTTCTGCCGGATTATATAGGCACTATGCGGATAAGGAATCCATGTTTAACGCCATGGTTGAGCCTCTGATCGAGGAGATAAAGGCCTGGACAACGAAACATAAGGAAAGAAAGTACAGTCTTGTTGATGCTCAGGCCGGAGGCGGTGATATATTCGGTGAATCATTTGTTGATATGGTAAGGGAAGTTATACTTCCCAGAAGGGACGAATTCAAATTACTCATGACATGTTCTGCCGGGACAAAGTACGAGAACTTTATTCATGAATATGCTCGTGAAAACCAGAAGGAACTGCTGGATGCTATAAGATATCTTAAAAAGAAAGGATATCCGTCAACCGACATTGATGAGGAGGAATTACATATGCTGCTTTCGGCATATTTGACAGCATGCTTTGAACCGATCATACATGATTGTGAAGAAGCGAAGATAGAGAAATACCTAAGTACCATACAGGAGTTTTTTATGCCGGGATGGTTTAAGATCATGGGATTAAATTAAGAGCCGCAAGGCTCTTTTTTAATGTTGTAAGTTATCAAATATAGGTTAGCGATAGCTAACCTGGAACGGGAGGAGTAAAACGGTGGGCAAAACACAAAAATTCGATCATATGAAGCTGATCGGACAGTACGCGGGAGGACATAAGCACCTCATTACGCTGGGCAGGGTTTTAGCCGGGATAAGTGCAGTGGTCAGCCTTATTCCCTACTATGACCTTTGGAAGATCATAAGCATCGCGGTAAACGGCGAAGATCTGTCGAAGATAAGCCGCTATGCATGGCAAGCAGTTATTCTGACTGTGGCATCATTGCTTGTTTATATTGCAGCGCTGTTATGTACGCATATAGCGGCATTCAGGGTTCAGGCAAATATGAGGAGTTCGCTTATGAGGAGGATCATAACGCTTCCCCTTGGGATATTTGATGAGGATGGCACCGGAAGGATCAGACGCATCGTAAATGATTCAACCGCTGCAACAGAAACATTTATAGCTCATCAGCTTCCTGATAAGACAGTAGCTGCCATTACACCGATAGGGCTTTTAGTTCTGATATTTGCTTTTAACTGGAAGATAGGCCTTATCTGTATGATACCTGCGGTCTTAGGCTTTGCCGTCATGATGTCAATGATGGGTAAGGGAATGCAGGAAAAGATGGCTGAATACCAGAATGCACTTGAGACCATGAGCAGCGAGGCTACCGAGTATGTCAGGGGCGTGCCTGTAGTAAAGACCTTCGGGCAGACCGTTCATTCCTTCAAGAGGTTCAAGGAGTGCATTGACGGATTCGGGAAATGGGCGACCGACTATACGCTTATGCTCCGTATACCGATGACGGGATTCATGACCTGTATCAATGCGATCTTTGCCTTTATCGTGATCTGCGCATTTGCCTTTTCAAAGGACGGGATCACGGCGGGGCTCATATTAAACGTGATGTACTATATCATTGTGACGCCTCTTATCACTGTGGCTCTTACTAAGGTTGCTTATTCCGGAGAGGCGGAGATGACCTTGATCGATGCGCTTAAACGTGTAGAACAGGTCATGGAGATAGAGCCCCTTGCGGAGAATAAAAGCGGCAAGTCACCGGCGGATAACAGCGTGGAACTCAAAGGCGTTACCTACAGGTATAAGGATGCGACAAGGGATGCGGTCAAAAATGT
>JAILCT010000196.1 GCA_024690425.1 Lachnospiraceae bacterium
TCATCTGCCGGTATTTTGGAACTGATCCCGGCAAGCACCATATCCGCACAGGAAAATGCCAGCATAACTCCCGTGGCATTTCTTTTTATGCATGGGATCTCCACCAGTCCTCCGACGGGATCACATACCAGTCCGAGCTGACTCGCTATTACGAGCGCACATGCATCAGCACATTGTCCGGGAGTTCCTCCCATAAGCTCTACCAAAGCAGCTGCCGCCATTGCCGAAGCACTTCCGCACTCCGCCTGGCATCCGCCCTCTGCTCCGGCTATGCTCGCCCTTGACGCGATCACCATTCCGAATGCTCCTGCCGTAAACAATGACATGATGGCATCCTTTTCTGGTACTCCCCTGTCCTCACACGTGGAGATAAGGCATCCGGGGATTATCCCGCAGGAGCCGGCTGTGGGCGCTGCAACTATTCTGCCCATGGCGGCATTGCATCCGGATACGGATAATGCTCTTGACATGGCGCCGGCAAGAAATGAGCCGCAGAGTGACTTTCCCTTATCCGCATACTCCTTCATAAGGAAACCTTCCCCGCCTGTCAGCCCCGACATCGACTTTAAGTCCTTACTTCCCCCACTAATGACGGATTGTTTCATGACCTCGAAATCGATCTCCATCTTTTCCCAGAGTTCAAGCTCGCTCTTGTCCATAGCAGCGGCCTGATCCCTCAGCACAACCGTACTTATCTTCTCATTACTGCCGGTTGCCGCATCTACCAGTTCCTGTATAGATTCATACTTCATTACAGCCTCCGTATCAGAATAGCGTTTGTTACGTGATCTATCTTTCTTATATCCTCAATAAGGGTTTCCGGCGGAAGATTATCGGTCTCAATGGTCATGATCGCCTCCCCACCCTTTTCCTGTCTTGACAGGCTGAAGTTAGAAATGTTTAAGTCCTCGTACTCCCAGTGCATCATGTTAGTCACATTTGCGATGACTCCCGGTTTATCCGTATGCATTACAAGGATGGTATTGCTGCTTCCGTTAAAGTCAACCTTCATGCCATTTACTCTGCTTACGATTATATTTCCCCCACCTATGCTGGAGGCAAGAACTTCACCCTTCTTTCCGTCAGCGGTTACAAAGTCTATCCTTGCCGTATTGGGATGAGCACCCCTTATCTCCTCATTGGTAAAGGAAAAGTCAAGCCCGCGGGCCTTAGCAATATTCAGAGCATCCTTCACTTCGGGCGAATAACTGTGATAACCCATGATCCCGGCCAAAAGGGCCTTGTCGGTGCCGTGTCCTTTACCTGTCTTGGCAAAAGAACCGGAAAGAGTTATATTGGCCTTTACGGGATCTGCCCCGTCACAAAGCTTATTAACGACCCTTCCTATCCTTACCGCACCGGCAGTATGTGAACTGGAGGGCCCTATCATTACGGGACCGATGATATCAAACACATTCATAGTGATTTCTCCTATATGTCAACCTTTGTCGTACCTCCAAGGAAGGTCGGCAGGCTTTTTCCCTTCTTTCTCCACTGGCTGTATTCAGCTGTTGCTGTGAACAGCACATCTCCCGAAGAATTCAGCGCGGTTTCAAAGGAATCCTGGATGACATTGATAATATAGCCCACTGCTACCATTTCCATTGCCGCATCCTGCGGTATCCCAAAAAGTGAGCACGCCATGGGGATGAGCAGCAGTGATCCTCCGGCTACTCCCGATGTTCCGCATGCTGCCAAAGTGGCAAGGAACGAAAGTATGACTGCTGACGGCAGATCGACATTAATGCCCATTGTATTTGCAGCTGTCATTGTCATAATGGTAATGACTACAGCCGCCCCGTCCATGTTGATGGTGGATCCTAAGGGTATCGATACCGAATACACGTCCTTATCAAGGCCCAGCTTTTTGCATAATTCGATATTTACAGGAATGTTCGCTGCCGATGATCGCATGAAGAAAGCCATGAAACCGCTTTCCCTTAAGCATCGGAAGACAAGGGGATAGGGGTTCGCCCGGATCATCAGGAATACAAGGATAGGGTTTATCACGAGTGACACAAAGAGCATGGTTCCCACAAGCAGTAACAGGAGCTTTCCGTAATCTATGAAAATAGACATACCGCTCTGGGATATGGTCTCATATATAAGACCCATGATGCCGAAAGGCGCAAGGTTTATTATCCATGAAACAAGTTTAGAGAAAGCCTGGGACAGGTCGTTTATAACCGTTTTCGTTGCCTCGCCTGCCAGGCTCTTAAAGATGATCCCGAGAAGGACCGCCCAGAAAAGAATACTTACATAATTGGCTTCCGAAAGTGCCTGAACCGGGTTGCTCACCATCCCAACCAGCAGATTCTTAAGCACCTCTCCGACTCCTGAGGGTGCCGAGCCCACATCGGCATTGCCTGTCAGCTTTACAGTAAGAGGGAACATAAAGCTTGCCACCACTGCTACCACACCGGCAATGAGTGTAGAAGCAAGATACAGGATGATCACAAGTGAGAACCTTCTGTCAAAACCTGTATTCCCCTGTGTCAGTGAAGAGATAACAAGAACGAAAACAAGGATTGGAGCCACTGATTTCAATGCTCCTACAAAAAGCTTTCCTAAGATCGGAAGCAGCGGCTTCCCGGGTATAAGAAGGCCAAGGAACACTCCTATAATAAGGCCCACAACGATGCGCAGTATCAGGCTTGTTTCATTGTACTTTTTGATTATTTTCATGGAGTCCTCCTTTTTATATTTCTTTACGCTCTTCCCATTTTTGCAGCAAATTTCCTAAGCTCTTCAGGTATATGTATCGTCTGAGGGCAGACCTTTTCACAGCTATGACAGTTAATACAGCATTCCGGCTGCTTATCTTCATCAACAGACATGAGGGCCATGGGCGCAATAAAATCACCTGATCCTGATATCATTGCTTCGTTGTAAAGCTTCAGAAGGAAAGGAATATCCAGCTTCTTCGGACATTTTGATACGCAATAATGACAGCCTGTACACGGAACGGTCGTCTTACTGATCATATCTGAAGCAATCTCCAGAATCTGCTTCATCTCGTCATTGTTAAGCGGTCTGTTCTCTTCATAGGTCCTGATGTTATCCTTTACCTGCTCAAGATCAGACATTCCGGACAAGGTAACAGTCACACCGGGAATTGTCTGAAGAAAACGGAAGGCCCATGCCGGTATTTTCTCATCAGGTCTTAACGCCGCAAGTTTTTTACTGTATTCATCTGAAAGTGTCGCAAGCTGTCCTCCTCTAACAGGCTCCATGACCCATATAGGTATGTTCCATTTATCAAGAAGCTCAACTTTCTCTTTTGCATTCTGGAATTGATAGTCAAAATAATTCAGCTCGATCTGGCAGAATTCCATATCTTTGCCGTATGCATCCAGAAATCTTGTCATACAGTCGATATCACCATGTACTGAAAATCCAAGATGCTTTATTTTTCCGTTTTTCTTCTGTTCGATCAGATACTCATAGATACCATACTTCGGATCCAGATACTGATTGATATTCATTTCGCAAACATTATGGAACAGATAAAAATCAAAATAATCTACCCTGCATTTCTTCAACTGTTCCTCAAAGATTTCCTTAACCTTAGGCATATTTGAAAGGTCATATCCCGGAAACTTGGATGCCAGATAAAAGCTCTCCCTTGGATAAGAATGAAGAAGCTCCCCCACCACAAGTTCCGAATTTCCACCATGATATCCATAAGCGGTATCATAATAGTTGATGCCGTGTTCCATGCAGTATGCGATCATCTCGCGTGCCTTGTCAACATCGATCCTGCTGTCATTGCCGTCAATGACCGGAAGCCTCATATTTCCCATGCCAAGTGCCGAAAGTTTCATTCCCTGAAATTCGTTATAGATCATACTCTTCTCCTTCCGCTTTTCTATCTGTTGATCCTGTTTGTCAGTCACTGCTGTGTACGGATATATACCAAACATGTTTCATTCTGACGTCGTGTCAATTAAAATTATAGCCATATTTCTGCGTCGTTTCAAGATAATTTGAATATTTTTATTCACTGCTATCCTTTTCCTTCTCTATGTCTGTATACAGTTCTCGGATCCCTTGGACCAAGGCCGCTGCCATCCCGGAAAGCGTTGCATCATCATGGGGCGATGCTGCATTTCCGAGTTCGATATCAATCGAAGGAACTGTACTGTATGACATCTGAGTCAGATCGATCGCCATATGACCGCTGCCGTTTATCTTGTATCCTCTCTCCGCCAGAGCATCAATGAGCGTCTGTCCGAGCCTGTCATGTTCCTGCCAGAAGGATGCGACCGGTTCCATATCCTTGATCTGATCCGGCACACTTACATAAAAGCATCCTTTGTCATATGTTAATCCGTCACCATCCCAGTGAAGCGATATCATACAGTCCGCAACATTGTTACACATAACGGTTCTCGCAATGTTGTCAAACTGCTCATCCTCTTCATCTCTTACAAGCAGTACATCGAATCCCTCGGTAAGAAGTTCGTCTCTGAGAAGTTCTGCCATGCGAAGCGTTACAGCGGCTTCTGTTGTGCCGTCTGCAAATCTCATGCCGCCCGAGACTGCCGGCGCCATTACGGCTCCTGCCTGTGTAGTGCCTCCCGTGACCTTCGGGGTCTTATCGGGATGACAGTACGTCTTTTTGCTCTCACCGCCTTTTGTTCCATGTCCGGCATTGACACCGATAATCACATCATTTCTGTTATCACTCGCACGATACAGTTTTGCCGAACCGGAATTGATCACGGAATAATCCGCATATTCCCATGATGGGTCAAATTCCACATCCTCACTGTATCCGGATGGATACTTCTTGTCTGCTTTCTTTCCCGTGTTCTTGTCACTGCCTTTTTGCGGATCTTCCGGATCAGACTCATTCGTATCGTTGAACTCACTGATGTCCTCGTCATTGATGTCTTTGCAGACGATTATGATGTCACCTTCGTCATCCGGATTATTCATCTGAACCGGTTTTGATGATGCAGCACATCCTGTCAGGATACTCAGTGCAAATACACCCAGCACAGTAAGCAGAATCTTTTTCATAATAAGCCTTTCATGATATCTTTTTACAAAAGCTTTAACAGACAGTTATTTGTTATCTCAAAAACGGACTGATATACATAGTCCACATTTGCCTCTTTCATAGCTTCCCTCTGCTTATCCGTTACAGCTGTATAAGGATATATTCCAAACATAAATGGGAAAAATACATATATAAAATCCTGAATCTCCTGATCCGGTTTCTTGGGACAGAACTTAGCAAGAATCCTGCGTATGTTCTTCATGGACTCACCATAAGCCTCCTTGAAGGATGTCAGAATTTCAGATCTGCTGTTTTCTTCCATGTCGTAGTTATTCATGGCAAGTAGTTTTAGAAGCTGTTGTCTGTTTGCTATGGATGATGCCAGCTTTTCAGCCAATTGCTCTCTGGTAAGCTTTTCATTATCCCGAAGAATAGATTGTAATTCCTCATTCCAACGAATGTACTCCCTTTCAAAAAGAGCCAGAAATATCTCCTCTTTTGTCTGATAGTAGTTATATATAGTCGGTCTCGAGAAAGATGTCTCGTTTCCGATTTCTTTAAGTGTGATGTCCTTAAAGCTCATGGTCTGATACAGTTTCTCGCAGGCACTTATGATTTCTTCTTTTCTTGCTGCGGTTCTTTCCGGTGATCCTTTTGGCATATCTACCTCCAACATATTATTCTGACTTCGTGTCAATACAAATTATAATCACTTTTTGACATCGTGTCAATAAGCTTTCCACAGGCTCAAAAAAACGCATAAACCATATTGTTTATGCGTCTTCTGCTATGACACATTCTCCGTTCTTAAACTTCACGGAAGAATTTTCTATCCTGAATCCGGCTTTTTTCATCTCCTGTAATAAAGTATGCATATAAAATCCATGTGTAACAACAGCTGCGTCCATGCCATCTTTGCTGATCAAATCTATAAATTCTTTTGCACGCTTTCTCGTTTGTCTGTATCCCTCAACTTGCCTTTTACAATTAATAACCCACTGCAAACGTCCGGCCAGATTCCAAAACCATAGAGGCATATTTATTTTTGTATCGAAGCTCGACTTAAGCGGGACTTCATTTATAAGCCCGGATTCAAAGTATGTTTCTCCCGGAAACAGTATTTCGGCTGTATCCTTACTTCTGGATAATTCACTGACATGAATTCTCCGGTATGCGATCTGAGGGATACTATAAGTAACGTTTTTTATTGGAGAATGATCATACTCTATACACTCTGAATCGAATTTTCCGGATGTACATCGCCGGCTCCAGTTAAAATTCACTTCTGCATGTCTTATAATAGCTACTCTCATATAACTTCAAAACTATCAGACAGTAATCTCAATCTGATTTCCTTCAAAACCGACTATACAGCTCTCATAATAGCCATCGCCTGTAGTCCGGGGATCACTTAATACCTCAAAACCATCCTCCCGGAATTGTCTTGTCAAATGATCGACTTCTTCAACACTTCCTACAGAAAAAGCTATATGGATATATCCGGTACGATTGACCGGCTTTGCAATATCCTCCATGTAAGGCTTATTCATAATCTCAAGTCTTGCTCCATTATCAAAACTGATAAAGTATGATCTGAATCCCGTTATTTCATTATGATATCCATCATTTGAAACCCCTCCGAGATACTTTACAAAGAAATCTCTGGCCGATTCCAACTCATTTACGTACATAGCAATATGTTCTATCTTCATATCCAATTCTCAATTATATTGATAAAATGCAATACCTGGACATCAGCTTCTCTTACTCACTCTTAAGATTATAATACATTTTAGTTATTCATTTAACCCTTGAAACCGTTAAAAAGATATGAACTACCCACCACCGACTACGTCGGAAGGGGTTTCTGTTATGCCGCCAGGCGGCATGAACCTGCAGGAATCGTGTATCCTGCAGAACAGGGCATGTCCACAATGCCCCTATCCCATTGAGTTACCTTTGGGAATAC
>JAILCT010000200.1 GCA_024690425.1 Lachnospiraceae bacterium
GGAAATGTTCTTCAGCAGCTGTACACAACCATAGACACGCTTGTTATAGGAAGGTTTGCCGGGACGGAGTCATTGGCGGCCATAGGAACATCGGCTCAACCGATAGAGGTATTTCTGTGCCTGTTTATGGGAATAGGAACCGGAGTGTCGATATTGATCTCACAAAGCACAGGTGCCGGTGATATTACCGGACTGAAGGATATATGCAGAACATCTGTCTACTTTGTTTTCGCGTGCGGTATTCCGCTTATGGTAATTGCCCACCTGACAGTGCCGGTTCTCCTTAAGGCAATGGGAGTACCTGATGAGGCCTTTGCCTCCGCAGTTCTATATACAAGGATCGTTATGTGGGGATCTTTGGGAAATATAGGCTATAACATGAATGCCGGTATACTCAGGGGACTCGGGGACAGCGGTTCAACCCTCAGGTTTCTGTCGGTATCCTGCCTGGTGAATATCATCCTTGATCTGGTATTTGTTGCAGGAGCCGGCCTTAATGCAGCGGGAGCGGCCGTGGCGACGACGATCTCGATCTATATTTCATGGATTTTGAGCATTGTATATATAAGGATACGCTTTAAGGAAGCGGATATTCCGATCCTTCCAAAGGGATATGATCTGAGTCAGCTTAAGAAGATACTTCGCCTGGGACTGCCCATAGGCTTTAACAATTCTCTGTATTCTTTTGGACATATGGTCATGCAGGCATTGGTGAACGCTCAGGGCGCTGTGTTTATGGCTGGGGTGGCAGTCGGAAGCAGGATAACCGGGGTGTCCAATATAGCTATTACGGCACTTTCTTCTTCGGCAAGCACCTTCGCAGGACAGAATTACGGTGGTGGGCATCTTGACCGCCTGAGAAAGGGATATGTAAGGATCCCGATCATATCCGGGCTTGTCACCATAGCTGTCGGCCTTAGCGTAATGGCTGTCAGAGGCTATATCCTTTCATGGTTTACCGGGGATGCAGCTGTACTTGTCTATGCTGCCAGATACGTTACGATACTTCTTCTGTCCCAGTGGATATTTGCTGTTTTTAACGGGATAATATGTTTCGCGAACGGAGTGGGAGAAGTAAGATATCCGACAATAGTCAACATCCTTATGCTGTGGGCAGTAAGACTGCCTGCAGCATATATGATAGGACGTTTCTTTGACGGTACATATATAATGCTGAGTTTTCCGCTGAGCTTTACGTTCGGCCTTGCAGCAATGACAGGATTCTACCTGTTTAACCCCAAGTGGAAGAAGATCATCAGGGCCGGTTAACGGTGTGTGATAATTCCGCAAACCGGTCTTTCTTTTTGTCATCTATACTTATATTGCATCCGGATATATCTACGTTTGAGGCATTACTGATGTATATGGCTGACGGGTCAGCTGCCAGGAAGGGGCGTGACTCACAAGGACGCAGATCTCTGTCTATGCGGACTTCCCCGCAGCCTTCCATGATATGAAGGTTCACATCGGTAAAGGTTATATCATAAATGTTTTCGGAATCATCCCCATATATAAGTATTCCGTTTTCGCCGGTGCAGTTAATATCAGTAAAGGTGACGTTTTTTATGTGCCCTATTCCGGAACCGGGTCTGCGCCTGACGGCGGTAATGGCTATCGGTTCGCCGTCACCCCACCAGTGCTCTTTCGAGAAGAGGTGCGTTTCAATGCTGATATTCTCAAAATGCACATCTTCTATACTTCCCTTGTCCCGAAGCTGCAGGGAAATCCCCCTGTTGCTGTCTTTTATATGGCAATTCTTTACAGTTATATTTCTGAAAGTATCCTCGCTTTCGGTACCGAACTTTATCGCGGAGCTCGTTGAACTCAGATCACAGCCATCCACGGTAATGTTTTCGCAGAAACCGTATGATTCGCCGTAAGAGGTGTTCTTAAAAACGATGCAGTCATCCGCACTCTCGATATGGCAGTTCTGGATGTGCACGTTCTTGCAGTGGTCCGGATCTATGCCGTCGCAGTTGGCAAGAATCCTGTTGTTAAGTATGGTGATGTTTTTTATCGTGACGAACCTGCATCCAACCATATGCAGAGTCCAGAAGGCGCTTCTTCTCAGCGTGATATCGGATACTGTAAGATTAATGACATCTTCGAGAAAGATAAGCGGTACCCTTGGATAGAAATATCCGTCTATATGATAAGGGGTCACCTTTCCGTAGAAGATATCTTCGTTGCCGTCGATCACTCCTTCGCCCGTGATCGTTATATCATCAGCTTTCCTGGCATACAGGAAAAAGAGACCGGGACGACCGTTGTATTCACAGTCCTCGTAAGTCGGGATACTGACCGGATCATTGGCAATATCAGCCCTTCCGGTCATGTCAAAATCACCTATACTGTCGGATGCCTTTAGAATGGTTCCCTTCTCTATACAAAATTCAACGTTGGATCTTAAAATGATGGTGCCGGACCTGTAGGTGCGTTCTCCCGTCAGAAGTACCTGCCCGCCCCCGTCTGATGCGCATTGGTCAACAGCTGCCTGAATGGCAGAAGTATCATTATATGTACCGTCACCGACCGCACCATAATCCCTGATATCGTAGATCATAGCATTATCTCCGTGATTTTATTCCGGCGGTCCGGTACCGGTTTATAAACGCATACTAACATCAACAGCCGGAAAATGTCAATGCATTTTTCAAATGAGTCAGCCCTGCGATCTGACAGTACGGAAAGCACGGGGTGACATATTGACCTTCTTCCTGAAGAGATCCTTGAAATAATTGCTGCTGTTGAAACCACAGCTTAAGGCTATTTTGGTTATTGAATCATCTGTTGTAATAAGCATCTGGGTGGCTTGCTTTAAACGTATGTAATTAAGATATTCCTTAAAAGTATAGCCGGTCTCTTTGCTGAACTTCTTGGAAAAATACGAAGGGCACAGGTTGAACTCGCCGGCTATATCCTCAAGGGTGATGGGATTGCTGTAGTTAAGGGCGATATAATTTATTGCCTGCTCAATGACCGGGCTTATGTCTATACTGCTCTCGGGCTGTTCGCTTATGAATACCCCGCCCCTTTGTATAAGAAGGATAAGATTCGTTGCGTACATGATCATGAAATCAGAAGAGTAGTCATCGGGCGTGGAACTCTCCGCAAGCATCAGGTTGAAGAGCTTCTCGACACTTTTTCTTAAAGACTCTTTCAAAACCACCTTACAGGTGGTATTAAGGGTATCATATATTTCCGGATGAAGCTCGAAAAGAGGATGTGGAAGTATTGACAGGTCGCATGCCACGACTATTCTCTCACTTGAAACAGGCCCGTTGTAGGACGTTGAGTGCGGATCAAAGGGTTTTACGATGAAGAGATCACCGGGGGTCAGGTGATAGCGGTGCCTGTTGGCCGTGTAGGCACAAGAACCGCTTTTTAAGTAGTAAATCTCACAGTAATTGTGAGAATGCTCGTAATTCATTCCGAAGGAGGGCATACGGATCTGCTTTTCTATATACAGTGTATGTTCGCCATAGTTAATATTCATGTTAAAATTATAACATGTTAAACACAAAAAAACAGTGGTATTTTGCCAAAACAGCTATTTTTTTGGTATAAATACCTGAAAACGCATAATAGAATTTAATTATCAAATCAAATCGGTTGTTGGATCCGCAATGGTCCGGGGATCTTACAGCATCTTATTAAAACAGATATGGAGGGAAAGGAGTTACACATGAAGAAAAGAGTATTGGCAACATTGCTTGCAGCTTCCATGATAATGGGGCTGACAGCCTGTGGAGGAAGCACTTCGAGTGCACCTGCAGCTGCAGAGAGCACCGCTGAAGAAACAGCGGATGCAGCGGCAGAAGAGGAGCCGGAGACAGAAGAAACCGGGGATGAAGCCGAAACAGCCAAGGCTGATGAAGGCGAGGATGTGAACTTGAGGATGGCATGGTGGGGTTCACAGACCAGACATGATATTACGGTTGAAGTCATTGAGATGTATGAGAAGGAACATCCCAATGTTCATATTGAGTACGAATTCTACGATTTTGACAGCTATTTTACCAAGCTTAAAACACTTGTTGCATCTGATCAGGTATGGGATATATTCCAATTGGGAGGCAACTTTCCCGAATACATTGATAAGATATATTATATGAATGAGTTTATTGACAGCGGAGCCGTTGATACCTCCGGAATATCCGATGCATATCTTAAGATAACCCAGGATACGGAAGGTAATCAGATAGGTCTTTCCAACGGACTTAACACCTACGGTATCGCATATGATGTTGATATGTTCAATGAGGCAGGTGTTCCGCTTCCGACAGATGACTGGACATGGGATGACTTTAAAGATGCCGCAATGAAGATACATGAGCATACCGGAGAATTCGGATCATCGGGATTCACCTCAAGCGAATTCATAGCAGGATGTTCTACCTACATTGCCCAGCAGGGTAAGGTGGGTGAATACGGATTCTTTAATCTTGCTCTTGACGGAATGGGATTTGATGATGCCCAGATGCTTACACCCTACATCCAGATGAGAGCTGATCTGATCGCAGCCGGAGCTTCACCGGATGCCGGTGCCGAGATGGAGATAACCGATATAGAGAATGATTTCCTTGTAACCGGTGAGGCAGCCATGACATGGGTTGCGGTAAATCAGTTCCCTACGATATACGATATCTGTGCAGAAGAGGGACGTACGCTCGCCCTTGCCACAGTACCGCGTGTTAAGAAGGACGGTCCTTCCGGAACAGTTATCCAGTCATCGCAGATGCTGTGTGTATCGCAGGATTCTCAGTACAAGGAAGAAGCTGCCAAGTTCATAAGCTGGTTCCAGAACAGTGTAGAGTGCAATAATGTACTTAAGGGCGAAAGGGGTATCCCCATTAATGATGATGTGCGTGCAGCACTTGAGGCCGAAGCTACAGATGGCCAGAAGGAGATGTATGACTACGTCACTCTTGTAGGTACTTTTGAAACTCCCGAGAAGATCAACGTATTAAGTCCTGCAGGCCAGGATGAGGTTGTTGATAATTACCGCAATTACATACAGCAGGTTGTTGCCGGAGATATTACCGCACAGGAAGCTGCTGACAAGACTTACGAAGACGCAAGTAAGCTCTTTGAATAGAAGCACGATATAACGATCGGATCCGGAAGGCGCGCCCGAAAGAGTGCGCCTGCCCGGATGATTAAAGAGCCGGCACCGGAAGGTGTGCTCATGACAGGGAGGGCCGTAATTATGTCCGGTAAGACAGAAGGGACATCCGGGTTTTCACGATTTATAAATAACAGGAATACAGTAGGCTATGTGTTTGCCTTTCCGTTTATTTTCGGATTCATATGTTTCTCATTTGTCCCGATAATAACATCCTTTTATTATTCCTTTACGGATTATTCGATGGGAAGCAAGAGCATAACCTATGTGGGATTTAAGAATTTTCTTAATCTGTTTTCCGATGACGTTTTTATGAAGTCACTCGGTATAACACTTAAGTATGTTCTCCTGTCGGTTCCCCTTAAGCTGGCGTTTGCCCTGATGGTCGCATTTGTCCTTACGAGGAAGAGCAAAATGGTGACCCTGTACAGGTCCCTGTATTATGTCCCATCATTGGTTGGAGGAAGTGTTGCAGTAGCCCTTGTCTGGAAACAGCTTTTTGCGCGTAAAGGACTTTTTAATGCAGTACTTTCGGATATGGGACTTAAGACTGTCAACTGGTTCGGAGACCAGAAGCTTGCCCTTTATCCCCTCATTCTTATGACCGTGTGGCAGTTTGGTTCATCTATGATCATTTTTGCCGCGGGTCTCAAGGAAATCCCGGTCACTTATTATGAAGCCGCAAGGATAGACGGAGCAAACGGGAGACAGACCTTCTTAAGGATCACGCTTCCCTGCTTATCACCTATAATTCTTTATAATCTTGTGATGCAGACGATACAGGCTTTTATGTCCTTCACCCAGGCTTTTGTTATTACCCAGGGAGGACCCAACAACGGAACGCTCCTGTATGCGCTTAATGTGTACAATCAGGCATTTAAGTATAACCATATGGGTTATGCCTGTGCCATGAGCTGGTTCATGCTTGTCATCATGAGCCTTATCACGCTGGTGATCTTTAAGACATCCAGGTTCTGGGTATTTTCGGAAGGAGGTGAGGACTGATGCATACAAAGACGGCGATCAAAAAGACCATATATCATACGTTGGTTATTCTGTTCGGATTTGTTATGATATATCCGGTACTGTGGATGATATCAGGCTCCTTTAAGGATAACGCGGAGATACTCAGGGGTTCGCTTTCCCTTATTCCGAAGGCAGTCAAGGCGGATAATTACTCTACGGGATGGAAAGGTTTTGCCGGAACATCATTTGCCAGGTTTTTCCTTAATTCATTCGTGATAACGGCCGTTGCCACTCTGGGTACGGTTATCAGTTCTTCACTTGTTGCATATGCCTTTTCCAGGATCAACTTCAAGGGGCGTAAGTTCTGGTTTACCTGTATGCTTGCCACCATGATGCTGCCGGGACAGGTTATAATGATCCCGTCTTTCCTCATCTGGTACAAGCTGGGACTGTCCGACAGTTATGTTCCGCTGGTATTTCCCTATTTCTGCGGCCAGGCTTTCTTCATTTATCAGATGATGCAGTTCATGAAGGGGATCCCCAGAGAGCTTGATGAAGCGGCAACGATTGACGGATGCAGTAAGTATACGATCTATACGAATATAATTCTTCCGCTGCTCAAACCTTCCATAGTAACAACCGTGATCATCCAGTTCTATTGGAAGTGGGATGATTACATGGGGCCTCTGCTGTATCTGAGCAAGCCGGAATCATATACGGCATCCCTTGCCATCAAGATGTTTGCTGATTCTGCCAGCAAGACAGATTACGGAGCCATGTTTGCAATGTCGACTTTGTCGCTGATCCCTGTATTTCTCATCTTCCTTATCTTCAACAGATATCTTGTGGAAGGTATAGGTACCAGCGGCCTGAAAGGATAGCGTAAGGTAGATACAATGATCAAAAATCCGATCCTTCGGGGCTTCTGCCCCGATCCCAGCATCATAAAGGCGCGGGGTATGTATTACATAGCCGTGTCAACCTTTGAATGGTGGCCCGGAGTCAGGCTGTTTGAGTCATCCGATCTTAAGAACTGGAAGCAGATAAGGTCTCCCCTTACAAGAAGGAGTCAGCTTGATCTTATCGGTGTACCTTCGTCCGGCGGGGTATGGGCGCCCTGCCTGTCCTTTGACGGAGACCGGTTCTATCTTGTATATACCGATGTAAAGACTAAGAAGGGACGTTTCTACAATACCAATAACTACGTAGTTTGGACGGACGATATTTACAGTTCATGGTCAGAGCCCGTTTACCTTAACAGCATCGGGTTTGATCCTTCTCTTTTCCATGATAGTGACAACAGAAAATATCTGGTAAATATGATAAACGGTTTTAAGGGGATAACAGTTCAGGAACTTGATCCTAAGACACTTAAGCCTGCCGGCGAGAGGAAGACTGTATACACGGGGTCAGGCCTTGGATGCCTTGAGGGCCCGCATATCTATCATATAGATGAGTATTATTATCTTATCGCGGCAGAAGGAGGAACCGGATATGACCATTGCGTGACTATGGCAAGATCGGATTCCCTTTACGGCCCGTATATTACCTGCCCCGATAATCCGCTTCTTACATCCGACAAGGGCCGCGGCCTTCAAAAATGCGGACACGGAGACATTGTACGGGCTGACAACAATAGATGGTATCTGGTTCATCTTTGCGCGAGACCAAAGTCCGCAGGATGCGTGCTTGGGCGAGAGACAGCCATACAGGAGCTGGAATTCACGAATGAAAAGTATTTTATCCCTAAGGGCGGAACTCATGTGGCCTGTGATCAGATAGAAGAGGCCGAGGGGCTGCCGGAGTATAAAGAGTCCGATGAAAGGGATATAATTGATCTTTTTGACGAAGCCTGCATTAATGTGAGATATTCATCGCTCAGATGGGATTACAACAATTTTGCGCATATTGATACAGGTAAAAAACGGCTTTCCATGAGAGGTGAAGAGTCTTTGAATTCACTTCATAATGTTTCACTTCTTGCCATGAGACAGACAGAGCATTTATGCACAGCTGAGACGGTTATGCATTTTACCCCGTCGGCATTTGAGCATCTGGCCGGATTGGTATATATCTATGATAATCTCAACTGGTATATGATGGGAAAAACGCTGAGCGAAGAAGGAAAGACCGTGCTGGTTGTACTGAAGAGCGATAAGGGAGAGATAAGGGATATAACGGAACCTGTCCCCGTTCCTGAGGATACCGCCATTACGTTGAGGATCAAAACCGATGGGACATCTGTATTCTTTTCTTACAGACTTGAGGGCGATTATATCAGCCTTGACGCAGCCGGAACAACGGAAATACTCACCGACGAGTACTGCAGGGGTTTTACGGGAGCCCATTTCGGTATGTATGTGCATGACATGCTTGAGAAGAAAGCAAGAGCCTTTTTCGACAGCTTCTGTATCCGTTATTCTGACGGAGAATGAACGGGGGAGAGATGGTGGATCAGTATTCGGAAGTTTTTTTTGATACGTCTGACCGGACGTTGAAAAAACTCTATGATGAAGCAGAGAAGAAATGTCTGCTGAATATAAGGGATTTTGCCGGCAGGAAAGTGCTTGTGGAGGGCGGCGGATATGACAAGATCTGGCTTGAGACCCAACCTATGGGCGGTGAGATGTATGCCAAGAGGAATATGGACGTCGGGCTTAATAACCAGCTTATGTTTATGGAGCATGTAAGGGAGGATGGAAGGATACCCGGTTCCATTGCCATGATCGACGGCAAGGTGACGCCTCAGTTCAATAAGTTCCAGGGTTTCTGCTTTCCGCAGCCGGCTCTCAATATGTATTATATTGCAGGCCTTAAGGATGATTATCTTGATCTGCTGTATTCAACCCTTGAGGGGTTTGACTCGTATTTGTGGAAAGTGCGCGATTCCGACGGTGACGGCTGCCTTGAGACTTGGTGCAAATACGATACAGGGGAGGACAATGCCTTAAGATATATGGATGCCCCGGATGCCTGGGAAGAGGATTATCCGCCGCAGGGATGTAAGGCTGTACCGATGGCTTCGCTTGATGTTATGAGCTATTCGTACACGGCCAGGGCCACGCTCAATAAGGTAGCGCTTCTCCTTAAGAAGGATGAGCTGGCAGCGGTATGGAGGGAGAAGGCCCTGACCGTTAAAAAGAAGATACGTGAATATCTGTGGAGTGAGGAGAGGAGTACCTGTTTTGACAGGGACAGGGATCATAACGAGATGCCGGTCCTCTACCACAATACATTAAGGGCCATGTACTGGGAGAGCATAGATAAGGATATGGCCGACCGCTTCGTCAGGCTTCATCTTCTTAATCCTTCTGAATTTTATACGACCATGCCTCTGCCTTCCGTGGCGGTAAACGATCCGATGTTCAGGAATATACCCACCAATAACTGGAGCGGCCAGTGCGAAGCCCTGACATTCCAGAGAGCCATAAGGGCTCTGGAGAATTACGGATATGATGCAATTATCCCGGGGCTTGGGAAGAGCCTGTTTGATGCCCTGAAGAATGAGTGCAGGTTTGTACAGCAGTTTGATCCGTTCACCGGCGAAATATCAAGAGTGTCGCTTGAAGGAGAAATGGATTCATACGGACCTGCAATGCTGTCCGTACTCGAGTACATATCAAGAATGTACGGGATCCACAGGGAAGAAAATGAGCTGTACTGGGGATGTGAAACGGAACTTGACTGTATATATGAACAGAGATTTGGAAGTGAGATATACAGGATAGAGAATACGGCATCCGGAACGAGGGGCATGATAGGAGGAACTGAGATATTCACAACGAATGCCAACGTTAAGATCGTGACGGATATGAGAGGAAAAGTAAAGAGAGTGGTTGAACGGGGGTGATAGCGTGAGAGAGTACTATCTTGCTGTGGACATAGGAGCTTCAGGCGGAAGGCATGTTCTTGGGTATGAAAAAAAAGGACAGTTGGTCACGGAAGAGATTTACCGGTTTGATAACTATATGGATGAGGTGGGCAACAGACGTATATGGAATGTTGACAGGCTCTTCAGGGAAATAGTGATCGGAATGAAGAAATGCAATAATGCGATCGGAACCATAAGATCAATGGCAATTGATACATGGGGAGTGGACTATGTTCTGCTGGATGATGAGGGAAGAGCCCTGTTTCCCGCCTATGCTTACAGGGACTTAAGGACAGAGAATACACGCAAGCGGGTGGAAGGGATCATTTCAAGAGATGAACTGTATGAGAGAACGGGAATACAGGATCAGCCCTTTAATACGCTGTATCAGCTGATCGAGCATAAAGAAAGTGACAGTGAGATATACAACAGGGCTTCACATATGGTTCTTATCCCGGATTATCTAACCTATCTTCTTACAGGCGATATACATACGGAGTACACCAATGCAACCACAACAGGTCTTGTCAGCATTAAAACGGGAGATTGGGACTATGAGCTGATCGACAGGCTTCAGCTTAAGAGAAGCCTCTTTTCTGACATTGTAAAGCCCGGAACCTGTGCGGGGAGGCTTAAGGAAGAGATAGTTAAGGAAGTGGGCTTTGATACACTTGTCATGAGAACGGCTTCGCATGATACGGCGTCGGCAGTGGTAGCGGTCCCCACGGTGAGTGATAAATTTGTTTATATAAGTTCCGGAACATGGTCTTTGATGGGTACGGAGCTTGATACGCCCATAATATGCCCCGAGGCAGGGAAGTGTAATTATACCAACGAAGGCGGGGTTCAGAATACCTACAGGTTTTTAAAGAATATATTCGGAATGTGGTTTATCCAGTGCCTTAAGCATGAATATGATGATGAATACTCATATTCGAGAATGGCGGAAATGGCCAAGACCGTGACACGGCCTGTAGAGTCGCTTGACGTTAACGATCCGAGGTTTTTGTCGCCAAAGAGCGTAAAGGAGGTTATCGATACCGTATGCGAAGAATGCGGCATGGAGAAGCCCGCAAATATAGGTGAATATGCATCTGTAATATTTCAAAGCCTTGCCGACTACTATTTAAAGACTCTTAATGAGATGGAAAGACTGACAGGCGTAAAGTATGACGCAATACATGTCATAGGAGGCGGCTCTCAGGTTGAGTTTCTTGATATGCTCATGGCCATGAGATCAAAACGGAAGGTGTATGCGGGTCCGGTTGAAGCAACAGCGATAGGAAACATCATAGTGCAGATGATCGCCGATGGGATTTTCAGTGATGTTGCACAAGCCAGGAAGGTGTTAAAGGAATCGACAAATATAAAGGTTTTCGGTTATTGAGGAGATGCTTATGGGAACAGGATATGAGGAAGCTGCTAAGATATATGCCGGTGTTAATGTGAACGTTGAAGAGGCGGTAAGGAAACTGATGGAAGTCCCTGTCTCCGTTCATTGCTGGCAGGGTGATGATGTCAGGGGATTTGATCATGAAGGGCCGCTTGGCGGCGGGATACAAGCAACCGGCTCTTATCCCGGCAGGGCGGGGAACCCCGATGAGCTTATGCAGGATCTTGACAAGGCAATGGGACTTATGCCCGGGAAGAAAAAGCTGAACCTTCATGCTTCTTATGCGATATTTCCTGATGGGCACCGCTGTGACAGGGACGAACTGCGGCCGGAACACTTCGAAAAATGGGTTGAATTTGCAGCGGACAGAGGTATGGGGATTGATTTCAATCCAACATTCTTTTCACATGATAAGGTTAAGGACGGGCTTACACTTACAAGCCCTGATAAAGACATAAGGGACTTCTGGATCCGGCATGGGAAAGCCTGTATACGGATATCCGGATATCTGGCAGCTAAGACAGGTGAGCCCTGCATAATGAATATATGGATCCCGGATGGTTACAAGGATATACCGGGTGACCGGATGGGGCCGAGGCTCAGGTATAAGGATGCGCTTGAACAGATACTGGAAGAGCCTCATGACAGTGACCTTGTGAAGGTGTGCGTTGAATCCAAGGTGTTTGGAATAGGCTACGAATCCTATACGGCCGGTTCCTCTGAGTTCACGCTTCTTTTTGCCGCAAATCATAAGGGAGTGATACCGCTTATGGATAACGGCCATTATCATCCTACGGAAAACGTGTCTGATAAGATATCGTCCCTCTTATGTTATTTTGATGAAATAGCTCTTCACATAACAAGACCGGTACGCTGGGATTCGGATCATGTTGTACTGTTCGATGATGAGACAAGGGAGATGGCGGGGGAAATTGTACGAAACAACGGACTTGACCGGGTTCATATGGCACTTGATTTCTTTGATGCTGGAATAAACAGGATAGCAGCATGGGCTGTTGGATTCAGAAGCCTTCAGAAGGCTCTTCTCAATGCGCTTCTCATACCGCATGCGGAAGAAAAAAAGCTCCAGGATGAGAACAGAATGACTGAGCTTATGATCATGCAGGAGAAGCTTAAGACATATCCGTTGGGAGAAGTATGGGATGAATATTTAAGACGCTGTAATGTGCCTTGTGATGATGATCTGGTAAAAGAGATCAGACGGTATGAGGATGAGGTACTCTTAAGACGCATATGAAAGTGGATGGAAGGGATACAATGAGAGTTGAAGACTGCGAGTGGTTTAAAGGATTTGTAAGAATGGCCGATGACGGCTTCAGGATGGGATGGCATGAAAGGAACGGCGGGAACCTGTCCTACAGGATGATGGACAGGGAAGCAGACGAGGTTTCGGGGGCTTTTAAGGAAAGTGCGTGGAAGCCGACCGGTACATGTGTTCCGGAACTTGCCGGAGAATTCTTCCTGATAACAGGAACGGGAAAATTCTTCAGAAATATCCGCATACAACCATCTGACACACTTGGTATAATAGAGATAAATCCTAAAGGGGACAGTTATCGTACCGTTTGGGGATATGGGAACGGGGGAGAACCCACATCTGAGCTCCCGACACATCTTTTAAATCATCAGGTCAAGAAACGGAACTCGGGCGGAACTTACAGGGTTGTATATCATGCCCATCCGGAAAACATAATAGCGTTAACCTTTATACTGCCGCTGAAGGATGAAGTATTCACCAAAGAACTCTGGGGAATGATGACCGAGTGCCCGATAGTGTTCCCGGCCGGCATAGGCGTTGTGGAGTGGATGGTCCCGGGAGGATCGGAGATAGGGGTTAAGACATGTGAACTGATGGAGAAGTATGATGCGGCAGTGTGGGCACATCACGGTATGTTTGTAACCGGTGTTGATTTTGACCTTACATTCGGGCTTATGCATACGATCGAGAAGTCTGCGGCAATATTGCTTAAGCAGATGTCGACGGGACGGGAGAGGCTCTCTGCGATAAGCCCGGAGCAGTTTAGGGAACTGGCTGAACGGTTTTCTGTCATTCTTGATGACAGGTTTATTGATCAGGGCTGACGGATCGGAAATAAAATCAAGAAAGCGGGGTATTTTGTATGAAGCTTAAAGGAAAATTCATCCTGTTGTCTGTAGTCCCGGTAGTTGTACTTGCGCTGATATCATGTATTGTCTCCTATAATGTGGTTGAGGACAAGCTGGCAGAGGAAGTATATGCCGGATTGAAGACTGCCGCGATGGCTACAAGGGATCGCGTTACCACGGTTGCATCCGGTGATTTTGTGGTCAAACACGGCGATATCTACAAGGGCCAGTTTGACATCTCCGTGTACCAGGAGCCTTTTGACAATATCAAAGACATTTCCGGCATAGACACTACGGTGTTTTTCGGGGATACTCGTTACGCCACTTCCGTCCTTAACGAAAAGGGTGAAAGGGCTGTAGGAACACAGGCTGCTCCGGAAATAGTGAGTAAGGTCATAGACGGCAATCAGCCGCTTACCTCAGACAACGCCAATGTAAATGGGGTTCCTTACTTTGCGTATTATATGCCGCTTACACAGCCGAGTGACGGCTCTGTATGCGGAATGGTCTTTGCCGGCAAGAGCCGCGAGGCGGTCCGGGCAGAGATAATGAGCGTTATAAGGATCATAATTATCGCATCGGTCATTGTGTGCCTGCTTAGCATCGTAATATCATATCTTATAGCAAACGGAATCGTTGATGCCATAAAGAAGAGCATATCCGTTGTCGGTGAGGTGAGCCGGGGCAATCTTGCGGTAAAGGTTGATGATAAGGCCGCAGCAAGAGGCGATGAGGTTGGTGACCTGTGTAAGTATGTCGAGAATCTGAGAAATGATTTGTCCGGCATAATAGGCAGGCTTAAGACGGAATCGGGCAATCTTTACTCTTCGTCCAACCGCCTTTATTCCACATCTCAGAATGCAAATAATGCAGTGGGTCAGGTGGAAAGAGCAGTGCAGGAGATTGCGGACGGCGCAACTTCGCAGGCTGATGAAACCCAGAAGGCTACGGAAAACGTGATCCTTATGGGTAATATGGTTGAGGAGACAAGCGCCCAGGTTGAAGAACTTCAGAGAAATGCAGTCAATATGCAGAAGTCATCTGAGCAGGCCAGTGCTATCCTGAGCGAGCTTGCTTCGGTCAATCAGGAAACGGTTGATGCCATTGAGGTTATTTCGCAGCAGACCAATACCACCAATGAGTCGGCTCTTAAGATCAGGGATGCAACAAATCTTATAACAGAGATCGCTGATGAAACCAATCTGCTGTCACTTAATGCCAGCATCGAGGCAGCCCGTGCAGGTGAGCAGGGACGCGGATTTGCGGTTGTGGCTGCCCAGATCAGCAAGCTTGCAGAACAGTCCAATGAATCTGCCCGTAAGATAGAGGAGATCATTTCATCACTTATTGCTGACTCCACCAAGTCCGTCGAGACAATGAACCATGTACGTGATATCATGACCAGACAGAATGATAATGTTCAGAAGACAGATGAGGCTTTCAGAATCGTAAAGGAAGGCATCGACAGGTCTATGGATGGAGTCAGGTTTATTGCAGACAAGACGGCAAGGCTTGACGAGGCAAGGGTCAATGTTGTGGATG
This sequence comes from Lachnospiraceae bacterium, assembly GCA_024690425.1. Next base: position 15,025 of record JAILCT010000200.1, read on the forward strand.
TTGTACAGAACCTGACCGCAATCGCTGAGGAAAATGCTGCAGGCACCGAAGAAACATCTGCGTCCGCGACAGAATTCGGTAATATGATCGGTGATATCGAGAACGAAACGGAGGGCGTTAAGAACGCCGCCAATGTTATCGAAGAAAGTGTTGGTATATTTATCCTGTAGGTATTAAATGAAGATATTGTTTTCCCGAGCGGTTGTGTGTTAAACTGTAAAGGTTGCATATGACTGATTTGCGGAGAACA
>JAILCT010000141.1 GCA_024690425.1 Lachnospiraceae bacterium
TCAAGAAGTTTAAAGCTTTGCCCGGATCCGCCAGGGATTCATACGCGGTCCGTGTTACACAAGTACTTAGAGAGGAGGAGTAGCGGATATGGATGGTATGCTGTCGCAGGATGAGATAAATGCCCTGCTGAATGGCATGATGGATACCGGGGATTCCGCAGATGGGGGAGCCGCAGCAGAAGGGGCCGCGGACACAGCACCTTCAGAAGCGCCTGCAGCAAGTTCAGGCGGTAATGGTCCTGACGAGAGCCTGCTTACCGATGTTGAGAAGGATGCGGTTGGTGAAGTAGCCAACATAAGCATGGGTACATCGGCCACCACGCTTTATTCTCTCGTTAACAGGAAGGTTAATATAACCACTCCTGTTGTTACCCTGTCAACATGGGAACAGATCCTGGAAGATTACGAACGGCCGTGTGTGTTTATCAAGATCAAGTATACGGTCGGTCTTGAAGGAACGAATATACTCGTACTGAAGGAGGATGATGTTAAGATCATCACCGACCTAATGATGGGCGGCGACGGAACGAACATCGAAGGAGAGCTCGGTGAGCTTCACTTAAGTGCCATATCCGAAGCCATGAACCAGATGATGGGTTCGGCGGCAACATCACTTTCTTCGATGCTTGGCAAGATGATCGACATATCGCCGCCGGAGGCAAGCCTTGTGGAATTGGGAAGCCTTGATCCGGCAGATGATGTTTCCGCTTTCCTTCAGGATACATTCGTTAAGATCACCTTCAGAATGCAGATAGGCGATCTTATAGATTCGAAGATAATGCAGCTGTATCCGATTGATTTTGCAAAGGACCTGTACAGCTACTTTATCGAAAATAAAGAACCGGAACCGGAACCCGCACCGACTCCGCCGCCCGCACCGGCGCCGTCGGCACCAGCACCCGGACCAGGACCGTCGATGACCGCACCTTCGATGGACATGGGAATGGGCATGGGCATGGGAATGCCGGATGCTTCAATGGGAATGGGTCAGGCCCCGAACATGGGAATGGGCATGGCACCAGGAATGGGAATGGGTATGGCGCCCGGCATGGGCGTAGGCATGATGCCCGGAATGGGAATGGGCATGCAGGGCAACATGGGCATGCCGAACATAAACATCCAGCCCGCATCATTCCAGGCCTTCTCCGGCGATATGAATGCAATGCAGAGCCAGGAGAACATTGAGCTCATCAAGGATGTTCCGCTCGAGGTAACGGTTGAACTGGGACGCACCCAGAAGTCCATAAATGATATCCTGGAATTTGCGCCCGGTACAATAATCGAACTTGACAAGATAGCAGGTGAGCCTGTAGATGTTCTTGTGAACGGCAAGCTTGTTGCCAAGGGAGAGGTTGTAGTAATTGAAGAAAACTTTGGTGTAAGAGTAACTGAAATAATAAACTAAAGGTTAGGAGAAAGAAAAATGGCAAAGAATATTTTAATCAGTGATGACGCGGCGTTCATGAGAATGATGATCAAGGACATCCTCACCAAGAACGGATATAATGTTGTCGGTGAGGCTGAGAACGGAGCACGTGCGGTTGAGAAGTATAACGAGCTTAAGCCTGATCTTGTGCTTATGGATATTACCATGCCGGAAATGGATGGTATTCAGGCTCTTAAGAAGATAAAGGAGAATGATCCTTCAGCGCTTGTTATCATGTGTTCGGCTATGGGTCAGCAGGCGATGGTTATCGAGTCTATCCAGGCCGGTGCCAAGGACTTTATCGTTAAACCTTTCCAGGCTGACCGTGTTATCGAGGCTGTTAAGAAGGTAGTAGGCTAAATGGGCCCTGTTTCAATCATGTCCGGTTCGCTGGAAGGAGCAGCACAGTTCCTGACTGTGTTCGTGATCTTTCTGCTTGTGCTTGCCATAACCTATTACACAACGCGTTTTGTGGGCACATATCAGAAGCTTCAGGGATTTAACAGGAATTTTGAAGCGATTGAAACATACAGGGTGACCGGGAATAAATATCTGCAGCTCGTAAGGGTCGGGAAGAGGTATTTTGTAATTGCAGTGGGCAAGGATAGCTTAAGCCTTATTTCTGAGGTGTCTGAAGATGATATTGTGGTAGACCCCGATGTGGGTACAGCTGCCAATGACCGTTTTAAGCAGATATTCGAGGTTGCCAGGGATAAGATAACAAAACGGGGCGATAAGTAATGAACAGGAATATTTTACATAGAAGCAGGCCCGTGTGTTTTTTAGGTTGCCTGCTTCTGTGCGTATTTACGGCCGTGTTTAAACCGTATCCGGTATATGCGGCTGAGGTCAACAACATAGGGATTTCGGAAGATGAGGGTGTAAACGAGAATCGGACAGTTATAAATGAGCCGGGTACTGCCGAGGACGCAGAGGATTTAAGAGAAATTAATGTCGCCAACAATCTTACGGTAACTTATCAGAACGGGGAAGGGAATGTTTCCGGAACGCTCAGGATCCTTATCACACTGACGTTAATTGCCCTTGCGCCCACACTCGTCATAATGATGACGAGTTTTACGCGTATTTTGATAGTTATGCATTTTGTCAGATCAGCGTTAGGCACTCAATCAGCACCACCAAACCAGGTTCTGATAGGGCTGTCTCTGTTTCTGACTTTTTTTATTATGAATCCGGTTATTACGCAGATAAATGATACGGCCGTTAAGCCCTTTGAGGCCGGGGAGATGACCCAGACAGAATTTCTTGATACGGCAGTGCAGCCGCTTCGTGAGTTTATGTACGGGCAGACCCAGACCAAGGATGTAAGGCTGTTTCTTGATATAGCCAAGATCGAATCGGTCGAGGAACTGGATGATATTCCCACAAGGGTTCTGGTTCCGGCCTTTATGATAAGTGAATTGAGAACTGCGTTTATTATAGGTTTTCTGATATATGTTCCCTTTATTGTGATAGATATGGTGGTTGCATCGACCCTTATGTCGATGGGTATGATGATGCTTCCGCCGACAACGATATCCATGCCGTTCAAGATCCTGCTGTTTGTTTTGGCAGACGGCTGGAGCCTGGTAATAGGGAATCTTGTCAAGACGTTCTACTAACGTCATAAGGGGTACAGCTTACGGGGGATTCCTTATGACACGGGGGAGGAAAAGCTACTTTGACTGTTGATACTGTAGTAGAGATAACAAGAACAACGCTGTATACGATCATCCTGACTGCTGCTCCCATGCTCCTTATCTCGCTGATCATAGGACTTGCGGTCTCGATCTTCCAGACAGTTACATCCATCCAGGAACAGACGCTTACTTTTGTTCCCAAGCTTCTGGGTATCTTCGTTATGCTGATGATACTGGGGCACTGGATGCTTAACAATATGACCGGCTTTATGACTGACCTTTGGTCTGATTTTTCTGTGTATATAAGGTGAGCCGATGATAGATCATTCGTTTTCCTATGCAGATCTGGAGTTCTTTCTTCTGATATTTGTAAGGATCAGCTGTTTTGTGGTGACGGCCCCGTTTTTTTCGATACAGAACGTACCCAGAAGAGCTAAGGCCGGATGGAGTTTCTTTCTTGCCTTTATAGTTTATCAGACCATGGAGATGCATGTTGTGCCGCAATACAGCACCATTTACGGATATGCGGCCATAGTCCTGAAAGAAGCCATAGTAGGACTCATGCTTGGTTTCTTCGCCAATATATGTAATTCGGTCATCAATCTTGCGGGAAGGCTTGCGGATATGGAGATCGGTATATCGATGATATCCCTTCTTGATCCGACGACAAGAGAGCAGACGGGTTTTACCGGTGTTCTCTACCAGTATTCGATAATGCTTATCATGCTGGTTACGAATCTTCACCACTATTTTATCAGGGCGCTGAATGAGACATTTACCCTGATCCCCGTGGGGATGGCCAGGTTTTCGTCGGACAGGATCATGACTGTGATAATGCAGTATCTTGATGATTATGTATTTATTGCTTTCAGGATATGCCTTCCGGTGGTTGCGACCATAATGCTCACCAATGCTGTGCTGGGTATTCTTGTTAAGACGGCCCCTCAGATAAACATGTTCTCGGTAGGTATCCAGATAAAGCTTTTCATAGGTCTGGCAACCCTTATGATAACAATAGGTGTGCTGCCAAGTGCATCTGATTTCATATTTAACGAGATGAAGGTAATGATGACAGCCGTGGTAAGGAGCTTAACATAGGGGAGAACAATGGAAGTTAAGCTGTTGTTTGAATATAATCTTCAGTACTTTGCCAAGGAAGGTCCGGGCGGCGAGAAGACAGAACCGGCAACCGATAAGAAGAAGGATGATGCCAGGAAGGAAGGACAGGTTGCCAAGAGTAAGGAACTAAACGGTGCGATCAGCCTTTTTGCCATGTTTCTTGTTCTTAAGATATATATAGGCAATATGGGAATTTCCTTTCTTGAGGTTTTTTCCGAAAGCTACAACCGAATCCCGGAGATGACTTCTCTTACGGACGGATTCATCATCCCTAAGGAATTTTCCGGCGTGATGAACCGGGTGATAATAAAGATACTGCTGATGCTGCTTCCTTTTTTGGCCGTGGCATTTCTGGTGGCCTTTATAGTAGACCTGGTACAGGTTAAGTGGAAGCCGACAGCCAAGCCCATGCAGCCCAAGTTCAGTAAGCTTGATCCCACCAAGGGGATCAAGAGGCTCTTTTCGGTTGATAAGCTGATGGAGCTCCTTAAGTCATTGATCAAGCTCCTTGTTATAGGGTATGTGGCTTATTCGACACTTAAGGATCAGGCAGGACAGCTTTTCCTGCTGTATGATATGCAGCTTATAAGTGCACTTGCACTTTTCGGCGACATAGTCATAAATATGTCCCTTAAGATATGTGCAGTATATCTGATCATCGGGATCCTTGATTATGCCTATCAGAAGCATAAGTTCAATGAAGATCTGAAGATGACCAAGCAGGAAGTCAAGGACGAGTACAAGAATTCCGAAGGAGATCCGCAGATAAAGGGTAAACAGAGGCAGAGGATGCAGGAAGCCTCCAGAAGGAGAATGATGCAGGAAATACCTCAGGCGGATGTTGTAATAACGAACCCGACGCACTTTGCGGTTGCCATCAGGTATGATCCCGGAAGGGCACCGGCCCCCTTTGTTACAGCGAAGGGAGAAGATTTCCTGGCCATGAGGATCAGGGAAGAAGCCGAGAAATATAACATAGATATAGTTGAAAACAAGCCGCTTGCAAGGATGCTTTACTACAATGTAGACCTGGGAGCACAGATACCCCAGGAATTATACTCGACTGTGGCCGAGATCCTTGCGGTGATCTATAACAGAAGGGAAGCAGAAGCGGCACTTGCATAGACGATCCGTCAGGGAAGGATCATAAATAAGAGGGGAGGAGGTGAACGGAATGAAGATAGGAAGAGCTGATCTTGGCGTTGCGCTGTATCTTCTTTGCGCCTTCATATTCCTGATAATCCCCATTCCGTCAGGCCTTCTTGACATATGTCTTGCACTTAATATGTCCGTAGCCTTCGCGATCCTTTTTAATTCGATGTTCGCCAAGGAAGTCCTGGATATGTCGTTTTATCCTACCATGCTTCTGTTTACGACCCTTTTCCGTATTTCGCTGAATGTATCATCGACGAGGCTTATACTTACTACCGGTTCTCCCGGTAACGTTGTTGAGACGTTCGGAAGCTTCGTCGGCGGCGGCGATCTGGTTATGGGATCGATCGTCTTTATCATACTGATAATCATCCAGTTTATGGTCATCAATAAAGGTTCTGAGCGTGTTGCTGAGGTAACGGCGAGGTTCACGCTTGATGCCATGCCCGGTAAGCAGATGGCCATTGATGCAGATCTGAATACCGGAGCCATTACGGATGAAGAAGCCAAGAAGAGAAGGGATAAGATCCAGGAAGAATCAAGCTTCTTCGGTTCCATGGATGGTGCGGTCAAGTATGTTAAGGGAGATGCAACAGCCGGTCTTATCATTACGGCAGTTAATATCGTCGGCGGTATCATCATGGGAATGACCAGGAACGGGCTTGATTTTCAGGCTGCCCTTCAGAAATATGCAATACTTACCATAGGTGACGGCCTTGTATCGCAGATACCTTCGCTTGTCATATCACTGTCAACAGGTATCCTTGTAACCAAGGGCGGTAAGGAAGCGGATTTCGGCAATATCATCGTAAAGCAGCTCTTCGGTATGCCGAGAGCCCTGTATATAACAGGCGCAATACTTGCCTTCCTGGGTGTGTTCACCCCCCTCAACCTGCTGCTCTTTGTTGGGTTTGGAGCCATCTTCATCGTATGTGGAAGGATGGTTGCCAACACTCTTGAGGAATCCAAGGTTGAAGCTCAGGTAGATGAGAGTGAGGCGGAGGCCGAAGAGATCAGGAAGCCGGAGAATGTTGTATCGCTCCTTCAGGTTGACCCGATAGAGCTGGAGTTCGGTTACGGGATCATTCCCCTTGCGGATGTTAATCAGGGCGGTGACCTTCTTGACCGTGTTGTAATGATCAGAAGACAGGTTGCCTTAGAACTTGGTACAGTCGTGCCGATCATACGTCTGAGGGATAACATACAGCTTAATCCGAACCAGTATATCATCAAGATAAAGGGTATCCAGGTATCGGAAGGTGAGATACTGTTCGATCATTACATGGCAATGAACCCCGGTTATGTTGAGGAGGAGATCTCAGGTATACCTACGACCGAGCCTTCGTTCAACCTGCCGGCAACATGGATCACGGAATCACAGCGTGAGAGGGCCGAGAGCCTCGGATATACGGTAGTCGATCCTCCGTCGATCATAGCTACACACTTAACGGAGATAATCAGACAGCATATTGCCGAGCTTATGACAAGGCAGGATGTACAGAACCTCGTAAACAACCTGAAGGAATCCAATCCTTCGCTCGTCGACGAGCTTACACCTAAGCTTCTTGGTCTCGGCGAGATACAGAAGGTACTGCAGAACCTCTTAAGAGAGGGCATTTCAATAAGAGACCTTCTTACGATATTTGAAACCCTTGCCGATCATGCAGTGATCTCAAGAGACACTGACATACTGACAGAGTATGTAAGACAGTCCCTGAAGCGTGCGATATCAGCCAAATATTTCCCGGCAAATGAAGCCACTCAGGTAGTAACCTTGGATCCCAAGATCGAACAGGAGATAATGGCATCGGTCAAGCAGACGGAACAGGGAGCCTACCTTACCCTGGATCCGGAGAGGACCAAGGCCATCATGAATTCGGTAAGAATAGAAACAGATAAGCTTGAGAAGCTCGGAAAGAGCCTTATCATAATAACATCCCCGATAGTCAGGATGTATTTCAAAAAACTGACCGAGGATTACTTCAAGGACCTTGTGGTCGTATCCTACAATGAAGTGGACAGCAATGTTGAATTACAATCCGTCGGAATGGTGACAGCTTAATGATAATAAAGAAGTTTCAGGGAAAAACAGAAGAGGAAGCAACAGTACTTGCCAGAAAGGAACTCGGCAGTTCCGCAGTTATCATGAATGTAAGGAACGTAAAGGGCAAGGGTCTGTTTGCTATATTTAAAAAGCCCTTTGTCGAGGTTACGGCTGCTCTTGAGGATGAGCCGGAGAGACCCTCGTATAAGCCTATACTTCCCGCAGCTACCGTAAGAAGGACGGTTCAGAACGCAATCGAAGAGGCTGAACAGGTAAAGGACCCGGTCAACCATCCCGCACCCGCTCAGGTAAGGTCCGATCAGGTGGAATCGCTCGAGGAGAAGCTTGAGAGCCTTCACTCTCTTATAGAACAGCAGATGGTAAAGGATTCGGGGGAGAGTGACTTTGATTCGGAGGCTGATGAGCATATGGCCTTCTTCAAGCTTATTTACAATACCCTTATCGATAACGAAGTTGATGAGAAATACGCCAATGAGATAATAGATGAACTTGGCAAGATCAAAAAGTCAGGATCAGGAATAGATATCTTCCTTGCCAACATTTACCAGAAGATGATCCTCCAGTTCGGTCAGCCTTCGGTCATAACACCGGCAGAAGAAGGAGCGAAGCTGGTCTTCTTCATAGGCCCCACGGGAGTGGGTAAGACAACAACGATTGCCAAGATAGCAAGTAAGCTGAATGTTGACGACAAGAAGAAGGTAGCCCTTCTGACAACCGATACATACAGGATAGCGGCGGCAGAGCAGCTTCGGACTTATGCCAATATCCTTGATGCCCCTTTCAGGGTAATCTATACAGAGGATGAGATAAAGACTGCACTCGTGGACTTTAAGGATTTCGATTATATCCTTGTCGATACAGCGGGACATTCACATCATAATGAAGCACAGAAGAGCGCAATGAAGGAATTCCTTCACTGCGTGGACGACATTATCGAGAAGGAAGTATATCTTGTTGTGAGTGCCACCACTAAGTATCGCGATCTTTTGAGCATTGCGGATGCCTATTCGGAAATGACAGGCTATAAGCTCATATTTACCAAGCTTGATGAGACGACTACACTGGGTAATCTTTTTAACTTAAAGAAGCACACGGGTGCCCAGATGTCATATATAACATGCGGTCAGAACGTTCCGGATGATATCGAACAGTTCAGCCCGCAGAATACGGTGAAGCAGCTACTGGGAGGCAGATAGAATGGATCAGGCGTCACAACTTCGCAATATAATAAAGATGAACGCCCAGCCCGGGATGCGTCCTACAGCCAGGGTTATCACCGTAACAAGCGGAAAGGGCGGTGTCGGCAAGTCAAATGTTTCGATAAATCTGGCCGTCCAGCTCAGGAAGCTGGGACAGAGGGTTATAATATTTGATGCCGATTTCGGGCTGGCAAATATAGAGGTAATGTTCGGTGCCATACCCAAGCACAATCTGGGTGATCTTATCTATCAGGGCAAGAACATAAGGGAGATAATCACAGTCGGTCCCATGGACATAGGTTTCATATCCGGAGGTTCCGGTATTGCGGGGCTTACCAACCTGGGACGTGATTATATAAACTATCTTATACAGAATCTTGCAGAGCTTGATATGCTGGCTGATGTTATAATAATAGACACGGGAGCCGGAATATCGGATGCGGTTATTGAGTTCCTGGTAGCGAGCGGTGAGGTACTTCTTGTCACCACACCCGAGCCTACATCCATAACCGATTCCTATTCACTCCTGAAGGCCCTTAACAGGCATGTGAGGTTTAACAAGGAGATGACCACGATAAAGGTCATAGCCAATAAGGTACGGAGTCCGGAGGAAGGCCAGCAGCTGTACAACAAGCTGAACGCCGTGGTCAGCAGGTATCTTAAGATTCCGATAAGATATCTGGGATATGTGCCTGAGGATTCACAGCTTGTAAAGGCTGTAATGCAGCAGACACCAATATCCATTGACAGTCCGAATGCCAAGTCATCAAGAGCTTTTGAGAATCTTGCATACGTACTGACAAACAATGCAAATGAAGTAACATTCAAGAAACATGGAATGACCGGATTTTTTGCCAACATGGTCAGGGGGATCAAGAACAGGGAATGGCAACAGTAAAGGAAGAGGAGAGCGCATATGTTATCGAAATACGTTAAACTGGGAGACAAGCTTGAACTTGAGACAATCGATAATTCCAAGGGCAGGAACGAGCTTAGCGAAAAGAAGAATTACAGGAGCCAGGTATATGACATCGTTTCGGAGGATCAGATAAAGATCGCCATGCCGATGGAACAGGGTAAGGTCATCCTTCTGCCTGTTGACGGTGAATACAACATATGCTTTTACACGCAGACCGGCTTATACCAATGTCTCGCCCGCGTTATCGACAGGTATAAATCCGACAATATCTTCGTTCTTGTTATGGAACTGACAACTGATATAAGGAAATATCAGAGACGTGAATATTACCGTCTTAACTGTGTACTTGACATGAAGGCAAGGAGCGTGAGTGACCTCTCGGGCGATAAGGGGCCTACAGAGCAGGTTCATTTCCTTGACACGGACTTGACTTTCTCAAACGGTACCATGGTCGATATAAGCGGAGGCGGTGCAAGGTTCATATCCAGGGACCGTTATCCCAAGGGAAGCAATATTCAGTTCGCCTTTACACTCTTTGTTAATGGTAAGCTGACCGAGTATAAGCTTCTCGGACGTGTATTATATTCAGAAGAGCTCGAATCAAGAGCCGGATCCTACGAACACCGGATACAGTTCATCAATATCATGAATGATGAACGTGAGAGCATTATCAAGTTTATCTTCGAGGAAGAGAGAAAAATAAGGCGCAGGGAGAAGGGGTGATAAATTGAAAAAGAAAATACTTATCATAGATGACTCTGCACTCATGAGAAGGGTCCTATGTGATATAATCAATTCAGACGACAGATTTGAAGTGGCTGAGTACGCAGTAGACGGAGCGGACGGATTCAAAAAAGTATGTGCAAAATCATACGATGCAGTGGTCCTCGATGTGTATATGCCGAAGATGACGGGTCTTGAGCTGCTCAGGGAGATGCAGAAGAGCAAGGTTTATGCGAATGTCCTTATGGCAAGCACAACGACCGGTGAAGGAGCGAAGGAGACCATAGAAGCTCTGGAACTCGGCGCTGTTGACTTTATAAGGAAGCCCGAGAATGTTGCAGATGCAAGGCATGTCGACTTCAGGGCCAGATTTCTGGCACTGCTTGATGTCGTATCCAAGGCTAATCCATCACATATGGCAATGGCCGGATCATTGGGAAATGCCAATCGGGCGAGAACATTTGTCTCAAGATACGATGTCAACTTCCACAACAAACCGGGTTCAATATCTACGGGCCAGACATTACGTGCGGGTGATGTGAAGGCTGTCGGAGGGGCGAAACCGGCTGCACCTGAACCGAAGAAGGATTACCCCAAGGTTCCGGGGAAGAAGATAGTTGCAATCGCATCGTCAACCGGAGGCCCCAAGGCTCTTCAGGAAGTTATTCCCAAGCTTCCCAAGGAACTGAAGGCACCGGTGCTTCTTGTACAGCATATGCCCAAGGGATTTACGGGTTCGCTTGCAGCAAGGCTTAATGAACTTAGCTATATCGATGTCACGGAGGCTAAGGAAGGTGAACCCCTTCTGAATGGCCATGTGTACATCGCACCGGGCGGAGCGCATCTTAATGCGATAAGGGCTGTCGGAGGCACTAAGATCCACATGTCCGATGAACCGGCAAGGGAAGGTGTTAAACCTTGCGCCAATTATATGTATGAGTCACTGGCGGGAGCCAACTACGATGAAGTTGTCTGTGTGGTGCTTACCGGGATGGGCTGTGACGGCACAGCCGGTATAATTAACTTGAAGAAGAGTCAGAAGGTGCGAGTGATCGCGCAGAACGAGGAGAGCTGTACGGTATACGGAATGCCGAGATCTATCGTTGATGGTGGCTTGGCAGATGATATTGTACCGCTTTCGGAGGTTGCGGATCATATCATTAAGAACGTGGGG
>JAILCT010000150.1 GCA_024690425.1 Lachnospiraceae bacterium
GAGGCGGGCAAGGGAGGCGGACCCGGATTATCGCAATAACAGCAATATCAAGTGGAACTTTACCAAATTTCTGGTCAACCGCATCGGACAGGTTGTTGACCGGTTTGAGCCGGATGCGGGAACGGATATAGTCAGACAGGCGGTTGAGATCGAACTGGGAATCTGAATAAATGATTGTCATGGTTACAGTATGCTTTAGCACTGATGTATAGGAAGGGAGTGCTGTTGTTAAAATGAATAAAACGGCAATGATAAATGAAGCGGAAGGACTTCTTGAATTTATAGATGCAAGCCCGTCATCCTTTCATGTTATTGAGAATATAAAGAAAGAACTGAATGGCTATACGGAGCTTAAAGAGGATGAGGACTGGGATCTTAAAGCAGGGAAGGGCTATTACGTTACCCGCAATTCATCATCAATTATTGCTTTCTGCCTGCCAAAGTCACTCAAGGCAGTAGATATTAAGGGCTTCAACATAGCGGCAGCCCACTCGGATTCGCCTGCTTTTAAGATAAAGAATGACGGTGAGATCATTGTTGAGGACAGCTACATTAAGCTTAATGTCGAAAAGTACGGCGGTGCAATTATGGCTCCCTGGCTTGACAGGCCCCTGTCCATAGCAGGAAGGATCTTCGTGCAGGGTAAGAAGGGAGTTGAGGAGAAGCTTGTAAATATTGATAGGGATCTTCTTATCATCCCCAATGTAGCCATCCATATGAACAGGGATGTAAATGACGGTTATAAATTCAATGTTAAGACTGACATGCAGCCCCTTATGTGTGCCACTGCTCCCGGAGGAAAGCCGGAAAAGGGCACTCTTTACAGGCTGATAGCAAAGGCTGCAGGTGTAAAGAAGGACAGTATATTGAGCACGGACCTCTTCCTGTATCCGCGGGTTAAGTCCGCGTTTCTTGGCGCTGATAATGAGATGATCGCCGCAAGAGCCCTTGACGATCTTGAGTGCGCCTATTCTCTCGTTCGTGGATTCCTTTCAGGCGCCGATGCGAAAGGAAAGGGGAGAAGCGCCGGAAAAGGAACCGACAAAGAGGATATAGGTAAAAAAGCCGGCATACCCGTGTGCTGCGTATTTGATAATGAAGAAACAGGCAGCCTTACAAGGCAGGGGGCTGATTCTGATTTTCTCCGTGATACACTGTACAGGATCACGGCCTGCATGAACCGGGCTGCCGGTGAAGAACGTGATGTGAATGAATCCCTCATGCGAATGCTTGCAGGTTCGTTCATGATCTCTGCAGATAATGCACATGCCCTGCATCCAAACCATCCGGAGTATGCCGATGCAACAGACAGGCCTGTTCTGAACGGTGGTGTGGTAGTCAAGTTCAACGCATCGCAAAAGTATACGACCGATGCTTGCTCGCATGCATACATAAAGGGACTGGCAAAGGAAGCCGGGATCCCTGTTCAGACCTACAGCAACCGGCCGGATATAGCAGGCGGATCGACTCTTGGAAACCTGTCGGGCCGCCACGTTTCAATTCCATCAGCAGATATAGGACTTGCCCAGCTGGCCATGCATTCATGCTACGAAACTGCCGGAACATATGACATCGGATATCTTATAAGGCTTATAACCCGCTTTTATTCATCATAAATATATGATATTTACCAATCGGTAAATTCAATGTTATAATTTACTAAAGCAAAGTCACCGGGACGGAGGTTGTATGAATCTTGAGATACTAGAGAATGCACTTATGCTCATCGCCGCCATCATCGGTCTGTTGAGCGCCCTGTTCAGATATTTCGAAGTCCAGAAACGCGGCTGGCTGTATATAGCCGGTTACTTTCTTGCGAGCCTGTTAAGCGCTTATTACTGGACTGTCTATACTCTTGTCATGGGCGATAATCCCGACGTCTCCGGGTTTGTGGCTTACTTTGGCTGGAACGTTGCCTATCTTATCATCCTGATCGCGGCAATAAGGATGCGGCAGGAGGGTGTTAAGGGTTATATCAATCCCCTCATGTTCATACCGGTACCTATAGGTATCGGGCTCTTTTTCTTCTACATCCAGTTTGGCGGAATATTCAATAACATATGGCAGGGCGGGCTTCTGACAGCGGCAGCATGTATATGCATGCAGTCTCTTTTGTATTATTGCAGGAGGAGAAAAGATGGAGCTCATTTTCCCTTCTTCCATACCTTTGTCCTGATCGTTATCATAAGTGAGTATGGGATGTGGACGGCATCCTGCTTCGACTGGCCGTCGGATGTCAGGAATCCCTACTACTATTTTGCACTTCTATCATATACAGCTTCAGTCCTTCTGGCATGGGCGGCAGGCCTTGATTATGAAGCGGAAGGCCTTGCACACCCGGTAAAGTCAAGCAATGAGATAAGGTTTCAGGCGCTTCTTCAGGCCCTGGTTGCTTTTATCCTGCTTGCGGGCTGTGCGGGAGGTTATTCCCTTGCCGCCTGGGTAAAAAGGACGATCCCAAGGGAGAGCGGATATGAGAGTACCTATTCTGCCATTGCAGTCATGCTCTTTGTGATATCCCTGCTGCTTGACTTTGTCATTATCTGTGTTATCACCTTTATAACTCTGAGACGCAAAAACACCGTGGATGTCGAGCAGAGGACAGAACCCGCGAAGCGCAGCAGGTTTAACTTCATTTTTACTCTTGGCATCACCCTTGTACTTATGATCTTCATCGTTCTTTATACGAGCAGTCATTTTTACAGGGTTTCGGTAGTCGGCATTGAGGAAAACGGTGAAGCCAAGGCAAAGTCAGCCGCAACCGACCTTGAGAACTATCTGACCAATGCCATGTCAACACTCAGGGTCACTGCCGACAGTGTAGATCTTATGATCAAGGCCGGCCGGGACCAGGATGAAATCTGCCGTTATATAGTAGACCAGACTACCAATCAGAAGACCCATTTTGATGAGAACTTCACGGGTTTATACGCTTATGTGAGGGGAGAATACATGGATGGTCTTGAGTGGGTTCCCCCGGTTGACTATGAGCCCACCGAAAGGGACTGGTATAAGATGGCGTTGGAGGCGAAGGGCGATACGATCATAATCCCGCCCTATGTGGACGCTCAGACCAATACAGTGGTGATCACGATATGCCAGTGCCTGTCAGACGGTAAGAATGTTGTGGCCCTTGATGTTATAGTCAATCACATACAGGATCTTACCGAAATGATAGATGTGGGCGGTAAGGGTTACGGTCTGATCGTTAACAGGGACGGCCTTATCATAGCGCATCAGGACAATGAACTTATCGGGACTGACTTTGCGGATGAATATGGAAAGACACTTCTTGATTCTGTGCTTGCAACGGATAACGGGAGCCTGTGGGCATCGGTAAACGGAGAACCCAGTACCCTGTTTGTGAGCAGGGTGATGGATCGATGGTATGTTGTCGTTACGGTAACAGATAAGGAACTGTATGAGGATCTGTATAATCAGCTGACAGTTACCATTATCATATTCCTGATCATCTATTCGCTGGTTGCCTTCTTCTATTACCTTGGCTATAAGAATGAGCAGGCCTACGGCCGCAAGGTTGAGGAGATGAATGTAAGCAGGCAGAAGCAGGAGTACGAGGCGCAGGTATTAAAGCTTGAGAAATATGCGGCGGATGAGGCCAACAAGGCAAAAAGCAGCTTCCTTGCGGATATGTCTCATGAAATACGAACGCCTATCAATGCAATACTGGGTATGAATGAAATGATCGGACGGGAATCCGATAACAGTGATGTCAGGGAATACTCAAGGAATATTGAGGTCTCCGGACGAAAGCTCCTGCAGCTGATAAACTCTATTCTTGACTTTTCCAAGATAGAAGACGGTAAGATGGAGATAGTTCCCGTAAGGTACAGCCTGAAGGAACTGATAACATATCTTGTCAATTCGATACAGGAGAGCGCCGAAGCCAAGGGACTTGAGTTTGAGCTTGACATAGACCCGGAGCTGCCGCGTGAACTTAACGGTGATGATGCCAGGATAAACCAGGTTATAATGAACCTGCTCACCAATGCGGTTAAGTATACCCACGAGGGCAGTGTGGCTCTCTCAATACGTTCGGGCGGGAGAAGCGAAGACAGTGTGAAGCTGTCGGTTTCGGTTAAGGATACCGGGATAGGCATTAGGGAAGAGGATATGGGCAGGCTTTTTGAATCCTTCGAGAGGCTTGATGTGATAAGGAACAGGACCATCGAAGGAACAGGTCTTGGGATGTCCATAACCACGAGACTTCTTAATCTTATGGGAAGTGAGCTAAAGGTTGAGAGTGTCTACGGCAAGGGTTCGACTTTCTCTTTCGACCTGTGGCAGAAGATAGAGGATAATGAGCCTGTCGGTGATTATAAGGTGGATACTGCAACGGATGAGTCCTCATCCTATAAGGAATCCTTTAATGCAGCCGGGGCAAGGATACTGATCGTCGATGATACCAGGGTAAACGTGACGGTTGCTGCAGGGCTCCTTAAGAAGACTGGCATAGGGATCGATTCCGCTTTCAGCGGCCGTGAGGCGATCGATCTGTGCAAAGAGAATGAATATGACGTGATCCTTATGGACCAGCGGATGCCGGGAATGGACGGAACCCAGGCCCTTAAGGGGATACGTGCTCTTGAAAACGGTAAGAATAAGTCAACTCCGGTCATATGCCTGACTGCCGATGCAATAAGGGGAGCCAGGGAGCGATATATAAGCGAAGGCTTTTCGGATTATCTCACCAAGCCTGTTACAGGTGATGAGCTTGAGAGAACACTCATTAAATATCTTCCCGAAGATAAGGTTACCATCACACATGGGACGGATAACGAAGTACCTGCCGATGACAGCACATTTGCATATCTTGCAGCAAAAGGAGTTGACACGGGCAAGGGAATGGCATACTGTCAGAATGAAGAGGATATATACCGGGATGTCTTAAGGGAATATGCTGAAGAATCAAATACACGCCGTTCACTTATTCAGGATGCATACGAGAAGAAGGACTGGGAGAATTACTCGATATATGTTCATTCTCTAAAGAGCACATCCAAGATGCTTGGTGCCGATAAGCTGTCGGAACTTGCAGCGGGGCTTGAAAAAGCTTCGAAAGCCAGGGACGAAGGCATTATCTACAGGGACCATGACAGGACAATGGAACTGTATGATTCGCTGACGGCAATCATTAAGGAAAACATCGATCCCGGATCACCGGTGACAACCAATGAAAAGGGATATAAGGTACTTGAATTTGCTCCGGTTGAGGGCAGCAATTAGAGGGAGGAAATAAAGAAGTGGGTTCGGTTATTCATTTAAGGGTTATAATAGTCAGTGCTGTGACTATTGCTCTGGTGGTCATTTTAAGCGGATTTATAAGGAAACAGGCCAGCAAGCAGCAGGTACTGTATAAGAAATACATGCTTCATCTTGTGAGGCTGGCAATAATCGGCATATGCCTTGTGGATATCATGAAGATCATAGATCCCAAGCTGGAGATGAGCTCTCTTGTGCTGAAGGGATCCGCACTCATAGTTGCGATCGTAGGTTTTGCGGCTCAGCCTGCAATATCCGATCTCATCGCCGGACTGCTGATAAGTATCAACAAGCCCTTCGAGGTAGGTGACAGGATAATCGTTGAAGGTGAGGAGCCGGGTATTGTTGAGGATATCACTCTAAGGCACACGGTAATAAGGATATATGATGATATAAGGATAATCGTTCCTAACAGTGAGCTTAACACCAAGACGGTAACAAATACAAGCTATAAGAAGACGGACAGGCGGGGAATACACATGCGCTTTGCGGTAAGCTACGATACGGATGTTTCAAGGGCTATCGATGTGATACGTGACTGCGTGGCCGAGAGTCCATATACGTTAAGTGTTACCGAGAACGGAGTCACCCAGGATTCGGGACCTGTTTACTTCCTTGAATTTGCCGACAGTGCTCTTATGCTTGACACGACCATATGGGTAACAAGGACTACCAGCTCTTATGTTGCCAAGACGGACATAAACTTAAGGGTCAACCGTGCCTTTAAGAAGAACGGTATAGAGATCCCTTACAATTATCTTAATGTGATTGAATTCAAGGGTGAGAAATCAGATGCCGCGGAAGCAGTAAGCCGTCCGGCTCCGACCCGCCCCAGTAAGCGTCACTTCAGGTCCAATACGGTAAAGTATGAAGAAGGAAAAACGGACATAAGTGAAGCCATCGCGCTTACCAGGGCATTTACAGCACATCAGAGGATCGGTGAGAAGGAAGCTGTCAAGCTTGAGCTTCTTACGGAGGAAGCTCTGGGCATTACAAGCAAGATAGCAGGCGGCGGCATCCTTAATATGTGGGTCGAGGGAAGCGGATTTAAATACAGCATACATATAACATTCCCTTCATCATGCATAGGCTCTGATGAGTATAAGGACCTTATAGGTCTGTCTTCAAGCGGCAGGAATGAAGCCGTAAAGGATCTTTCCGGCAAGATCCGAGAGATCATGGTCATGGGACTTAATGCGGCCACCCAGAGAGGTAAGGAGGAATACAGCTGGTCCCTGAAGGCTGATTTTGCAAATGAGGATGAGATTGGAAGAAATATCCTGACAACGGTCGCAGATGATATAAGAGTCAGTGTTTCCCATGTGCAGGTTGAATTTATCGTCGTACGATCCGCCGAAAACAAGAAAGTAAAGAAAGAAAGCAAATAACCCGATATATATATTGAAACGGATTTCACAGGTTATCATTACAAGGAGGGATTGCAATGGCTATCAACACATCAATAGTGCAGGATATCGCAGCTGCACAGGTCAGTGGTTCCACAGCTGTTTCGGGTAAAAAGAATGAATACGGCAGGACTATAGGTGAGCCCAAGCTTTCGGAAGAAGGCAAGAAATACTATGACGAGCTTAAGAAGAAGTTCGGTGGTTATGACTTTATCCTAGTGAGTAAGGACCAGATAGATAATGCCAAGTCACAGGCAGCAAGATACGCCAACCCCATGAAGCCGGTTGTTCTCATAGATGAAGATAAGATAGAGAAGATGGCGACAGATAAGGATTATCGTGAGAAATACGAATCGGTCATCGCAGGCGCATCATCACAGCTTAGTAAGATGAAGGATCAGCTGATGGCGTCGGGGGCTGACTTTAAGGGCTTCGGAATCCAGGTTGATGACGGCGGTACGGCAAGCTTCTTCGCAGTTGTCAAGAAATCGCAGGATGCCCAGGCTGAGCGAATAGAGAAGAACAGGGAAGCCAAGAGGGCAGTCCATAAGGCAGAAGTCAAGAAGGCAGCCGCCAAACGGGCCGAGAAGAAAAAGGCTGAAAAACGGGAGGCCGAGAGGCTTAAGAAGGATGGGAGCGAAGGAGAGAAGGCTGACGGTATTAAGCATGAGAATCCCGGAGACAAGGCTGATGTTCTGAACATGACCCAGGATGAGATCACAACCTACAAGCCGGGGCTGGATAAGGGCCTTAGGAAGATATGGGATAAGGAGACGCTTACAATCTCGGCATCGAGTGTCGAAGAGCTCATACAGAAGGTAGGAGACCACGTGCAGAACGAGAAGATGAACTCGGTGGTCACTCCGGAAGAAGCAATGATGGGTCAGCATATAGACTTCAGGGGTTGAGTTTTAAAAAAATTTATGTGACACTTTAGCTCAGAGCTGAAGTGTCACATTTTTTGTTAATTATTTAACATTAACTATTGTTAAAAACAGTGTCAGATGTTATATTTATTTAGTTGGAAATCTAAGATTCTTATTCAGATAGGAGTGAATTAAAATGAGTGATTCTAAAACTTCGGCCAAGGGAGGCAATAAGTGGACCTGCGCCGCAATACCTGCCCTGCTGCTCCACTGCAGTATAGGTACGGTTTACTGCTGGGGTACCTTTTCCAAGGAGATAGGTGAGTATATCTACGGCGCCGAGAACTTCCAGGCACATGCAAGTGCGGTACAGTGGGCTTTCTCACTTGCTATCTTTTTCCTTGGTATGTCGGCTGCATTCTTAGGTGATGTTGTTGAGAAGGACATTCACAAGTCGTCACTTATCGCAACCATTTGCTTTACCGTAGGTATGCTGGGTACCGGCCTTGCGATCCTGCTTAAGTCCCTGCCCCTTGTATTCCTTTTCTACGGATGCATCATGGGTATCGGTCTTGGTACAGGTTACTTAAGTCCTGTTAAGACACTGATGCTCTGGTTCCAGGACAGGAAGGGTCTTGCTACCGGTCTTGCCGTTGCCGGTTTCGGTCTTGCCAAGGCTATCGCAACACCCGTAATGCAGTTCTTCCTTACGAAGTTTAACAATAATCCCGCTTACATGTTCTTCATCATGGGATGTATCTACTGCGTGATGATGTTCATCGGCCATCTTCTCCTCAAGAAGCCTGCCGACTGGGTTGAGGCTCACGGAGATAACGGCGGCCTTAAGGAGTTCTTCGCAACACTGGGTAAGAACTTCAAGACATCCTTCTCCAACAAGACCTTCATCGGTATCTGGATCATGTTCTATATTAACATCACCTGCGGTCTTGCACTTATATCACAGGAGAAGGCAATATTCAACTCAATAGATTTAAGCCTTGCACTCGCTGCAAC